>WGNS01000042.1 GCA_016124415.1 Gammaproteobacteria bacterium
AGTCGAATTCTGATAAAAGAGATCAAACATTCTAAAAGCACAGGCACAATTGGTACGATGTGATTCAGAAAATAATGGACCGGCGGCGGAATGCCGCGTTTTTAGAGGTCCCCATAAGTATTGATACTTTTGGGTGATATCGTTCTCTTTACCCCGCGGATTAAGCGCAATTTAACCCCGCCGGACTATTATTCAGGGTTATTTGGGCCACCGCACTTCGGCGTGGGGAACCATTGTTTCGGCGATTTCGTCCTTAGCGGTATCCGTGAAGCAGTTCACCGCCAAGGCCGGCATCATCTCAACCGAATATATACGGGAGAACACTCAGATGAAGAGAAAAGCCCTTTTCCTTGCAATCCCTCTAGCCCTTAGTCTGGTCGCCTGCGGCGGCGGTGGCGGCACCACCGCGAGTTCCGGATTTGTTTCGGTCATGGTCACCGATGCCCTTTCCACTCAGTACACCAAGGTTTGGGTCACGATCACCAAGGTCACCGTCCAAGACGGCAACGGCGCCACCGTCGAACTTTTCAACGATCCTGCCGGGCAAGTCTTCAATCTGGCCGAGCTTAACGGGATTTCCACCCTGCTGAGCACCCAGTCGCTCGCCGCGGGGACCTATTCGAACCTGACGATCACCCTGGATCCGACCGTGACCCTGAATGACGGCAGCCCCACGCCGACCACCGCCACGCTGAGTTCGACCGAGATCGTCGTTGCGGGGTCGTTCACTGTATCGGGCGGCGCGACCTCGGTCGGCATCGACTTCGATCTGGCCAATTTCAACTACGATTCGAACACTGGCATCGTCACCCCGACGCTCGTCTTGCGCGATCACAACACCATGCAGAGCCTGTCCCAGGCCTATGCCGAGCTCGAGGGCACGATCAAGTCCGTCGCGACGAACAATACGACTGATTTCATCATGACCCTGGCCAATGGCACCGATGTTACGGTCTCTCTGGCCACGAACGCCACGGTCTGGATCCAGAAGAGCAGCTTTTCCGGCCAGCCTCAGATTACGACCGACAACCAGTTGCTCCGAGGCACCAGCGAGGGCAAACCTGTCGAGGTCTATGGCAACTATGACGCGACGAATCTGACGATTGAGGCCGTTCGCGTCCGCGTCGCCAACAACAGTACTGACGGGCACGCCTTCTACGGCGCTGACCGGATTGAAGGTACGGCGACGATGACCGGCAACACCATGACGGTCGATATCCGGGAAGCAAGCTTCGTTCCGGGTTCGAGCCAGATCGCTTTCGCGGTCAATGCCAATTCCGTCAAGGTCGAACGCGGTTCGCTTAGTGACATTCAGAACGCCGCCAGCCCCGTCGAGATCGAGCTGCGTGGCAATTGGGACGGCACGACCAGCACCTTCACGCCGATGTTGATCAGCATTGAAGGCGCAGAGCCCGATCCCAGCGGCAACAACAATAACTCGTCCAGCGCCAATATCGCGGACCAATTCGTCGCGCTGACCGGCAAGGTCCATGACGCCTATGACAGCACGACTCAGTCCTTTACCCTGGACGTGGTCGGTCTACCGGAACATCTCGACGCCTCCGCCAGCGGAACGCTCAACACCACGGCGCCCGTCCCGGTACACATCGGCACGGCCTGGTTCAAGCTCGGCAACAGCGGCTGCCTGTCGGCAAACGCCTTTGTGGACGTCAAGGGCGCCCTGACCAACACGGGCGAGATCAACGCCCGAGTCGTCCGGGTCCAGTCCGCCTGCTCGTTCTCCGGCAACCCGGTCATCGACAACCATGGACTTGATATGCACCCGGTGGGCAAGGGCGCGATCAATTCAGGTTCAATCGATCCCACCGCCAAAACGCTGACCCTGACGGTCATCCGCGCCAAGGGCCTTACCGGCGTGCAAGTCGGCGACGTGATCACCGTCGATTACAGCCAGTCACCCCTGTTCGATCGTGGTACCGAGACGAATCTGGCGGCGAACCTGCTGATCGACGTCGATGCCGCTTCGGCGGCAGGCTGGGATGCAAATACCAGCACGCTGACGGCTGCAAAGATCAAGTTCCTGTAACCCAGGTTACGTTCCCCCCCAGAGGCGGGACTCCGGTCCCGCCTTTTTTATGATTCCTACTCAGGCAATCAAGAACATAGCCGATACAGCCCCTAATCGCCTTTAATTTTTGTCGAGTCATGCGTACCGATTCGCTTGAGAAAACAAGAAGATCCGAAGCCCGGACCAGGGAGCCTTTTTGAAGGGCTTTCACCTTCGATCGCGGATACTGGCCCCATTGATCTTCGTCATGGTGCTGGTTATCAGCGCCTGCGGTTTCGCCATCTATCAGCAGGAAGAACGCCATCTCGGCAGCGAGCTGGAGCACCAGCTTGCCGAGGCGCGATCGCTCTACTTCGCCGAGATCGCAAGCCAGTCCGAAAAACTCAAGGTCACCCTGGACGTCATCGCCCGCGACCGCATCTTCCGTCAGGCCATGGAGGAACGCGATCGCGAAAGGCTGCTGGAGCACGCGCGCCCCGTATACGAACACCTGCAACGCGATTATCAAATCACCCACTTTTACTTCGATGACCCGAATCGCGTAAACATCCTGCGCGTTCATCAGCCGGGGCGTTTCGGCGACCTGATCGAACGCTTTACGGCCAAGAACGCCGAATTGTCCCAGGAAACCGCCGTCGGCATCGAACTCGGCACGCTGGGCACCTTCACGCTTCACGCCATGAAGCCAGTCTTCAACGGCACCAAACTGATCGGCTACATCGAGCTCGGCGAGGAGATCGACCCGATCCTCCAACGGCTCAGGCACTCGCTCAATCAGGAACTCATGGTCGTGATCGACAAACAGTACCTCAGGAAGGAGGACTGGGAGCGAGGCATGGCGATGCTGGGCAGACAAATCGAGTGGGATCGTTTCCCTGAACTTGCCGTTGTCTCGCAGACATTCAGAACGCTACCGAGCGGACTTAACTCATTCCTTAGGGAGACCGTAGGTTCCCTGCAAAGCGCCAAGATCGAATTCCAGATTGGCGAAAGACCGTATCGGGCCAGAATGCTGCCGATCGAGGATGCGCAGTCCAGGCTGATCGCCGGCGTGCTGGTCGCCTCGGACATGGCGGAACACGCCAACACCCTGCATCAATTGATCATCCGCATCGGCGTCCTCGTGTTGATCCTAGCCGCCTTCCTGGTCGTACCGTTCTACATTGTCCTCGGCAACACGGAAAAGCATCTCAACAAGCTGTTCGATAACCTGCGTCAGAAACGGCAGCATCTGATCAGCGCCCAGAGGTTGGCCCACTTGGGCAATTGGAGTTGGGACCGCAATCTCAAGGTCCAGGACGCGTCCCATGAGGCAAAAAGGATATTGGGCCTGGTGTCCGTTACGCCTTCCATGGCATCTCCCCGCGTGCTCGATTCAATCCACCCGGATGATCGCGACGAGTTCCTCGGGTTCGTGGAAAAGATTCGCAGCCTCGACAGCGCACAGGAATTGATTCATCGTATCGTTCGTCCCAACGGACAGGTTTGCACCGTACGAAACTGGACCGAGCCGACGTTTGGCGAAGACGGCGCCATTGCGGGTTTCCAGTCAAGCATTCAGGACGTCACGGAGCAGGTGCAGGCCAAGAAGCGGGCGGCCCAGCTCGGCCAGATCCTCAAACACTCCTGGAACGAAATCTATACCTTCGACGCGGAAACGCTCTCGTTCATCGACCTCAGCGACGGCCTCCGTCAGAACCTGGGTTATTCGAAGAATGAGATGGCCGGCATGCGCCCCATGGATATCATGCCGGATCTTTCGCAGGAGCAGCTCGAAGTCATGATGCAGCCGCTCCGTACGGGTAAACTGCGGCAATACGGCTTTGAAGCGGAACATCGGCGCGGCGACGGCAGTCGCTATCCAGTGGAAGTTTCTCTGCAATACGCCTCTCTCGGCAAAGCCGGGACATACATCGCGATCGTCCAAGACATCAGCAGTCGCCGACACTACATCGATCAACTCAAACACAAGACCTTGCACGACCAGTTGACCGGCCTGCCCAACCGGTCGCTGCTACTCGATCACCTGTATCACTCCATGGAGGAAGCCAAGCGCGAATCGGAGCCGCTGTCGGTCCTCATGGTCAAAGCGCTCAGGCTCAGGGAAATCAACGATCTGCTTGGACACGCCAACGGCGACGAAATACTCAAGGAAACCGCCCGCTGTCTGCACACGGTGATCCGCAAGTCCGACACGCTGGCGCGCATGGGCAGCAACGAATTCGCCATCGTGCTGCACGGCGCCACTCTCGAGCAGGCGCAAGTGGTCGCCCGCAAGATCCAGCAACAATTCGAAAACCCGGTCGTCACCGGCGACATTCAGGTCGAAATCGAAACCACGATCGGTATCGCCATCTATCCCGATCACTCGGACAACCCTCAGGGCCTCCTGCAGTACGCCGACATCGCGATGCAGGTGGCGAAGAACGAGCCCTACGGCATCAGCGTCTATAACGCCGGGAACGACCCGTACAGCAAGCGCAGGCTGCAGCTGCACGGGGAACTGCGCAAGGCCATCAAGGATTCATCCCTGACGCTGTATTATCAGCCCAAGATCGATATCGTCACCCGGAAGATTGTCGGCGTAGAGGCGTTGGCCCGTTGGCCCCATCCGACCGAAGGCATGATTCCGCCGAACGACTTCATCCCGCTGATTGAACAGTCGGGTCTGATCCGGCCGTTTACGCTGTGGGCCCTGGAAACGGCGATCGTACAAGCCGCCCAATGGCAACAGGACGGCCACCGGCTCTCGGTGTCGGTCAACCTGTCGACCCGAAACCTCGTCGACCCCGACCTCCCCGACATGATCCATCAACAGATCGAACGTCACGAGTTGGACCCTGCCCTGCTGACGCTGGAAATCACGGAATCGGCCATTATGTACCGGCCCGAATTCGCCATGGAGGCCCTTAACAAACTCAACGCCATGGGCGTCAAGCTCTCGATCGACGACTTCGGCACCGGTTATTCCTCCCTCTCCTACTTGAGACGCCTGCCGGTCCATGAGCTCAAGATCGACCGCTCCTTTGTGGCCAACATCTACGAAAACGACAGCGACGCCATGATCGTGAGCAGCACGATCGAGCTGGCGCACAATCTCGGCATGAGCGTGGTCGCGGAAGGTATCGAGGAGGCGGAGACGCTGGATCTGCTCGGATCCTTCCGGTGCGACTTCGCCCAGGGCTACTATATCAGTCGCCCCACACCGGCCGAGGAACTCGCAGACCTGCTCAACGCTTCTTCCGCCGCGTTACGAGACAACCGAACCGGATAGCCGTGTCTGCCGTCACCGCTTCCCGTCCAACCTCGGCATGAACAGCTGTCACCAAATTGTAACGTGTAATCCAATTGTAATAATGATCGGAGTATAATGTTGGGTTTTATAGAACTCCGACTTTACGAATATGCGCCTACGGGGGGTCGATTGACTCGAGATTCAGGGAATGAGATCGGACCGCCCGGTTTATAGCTCACAGTGACGGTGGTAAAACATGCTTAGCAAAATTCGCCCCATACTCACACGTAACACCCGCGGAATGGCCTTGCTGAACAATCGACGGATGATCCTATCCGTAGCGTTGTTCATCGCGAGCATGAACGTCATGGCGAACATCTTCGGCAAACCCGAAGCCTCGCTCGGCCCCGCAGGCATAGAGCTCGGCATTGCCGACGCGCAAAACGCCAAACACAAGACCCGCGAAGGCAACAAGGATGACGGCCGTCACAACGGGGGCCCCCTCCTCGACGACGTCGCCGGAGCCATCACCGAAGTCGATGCCGACGGATGCTCGTCGGGCCTGCTGTGCGGACCGCTGCTACCGGGCGATTTCTTCTCCCACGCCCGACCTTATCTACCCCACACGCATTCGCGATACGAGCCGCTGGCGAGCACGTCTGACGATTCGCCCCGCCGCTCTTTGGCGTCGTTTACCCCTCACAAGTACGACATGAACGATCTTGGGCCCGGGCATACCCGCGGCAAGGAGGACACGCCGACCCTGTTCCTGCCGTCCTACGATCCAAACCCAGGCGGTATCGTAAACCCGGGTCTGGGCGGCAATGAGTTGCCGAATGGCCCCGTCTTCCTTCCACCCGGTCTGGGCGTGACCGACCCGTCGATCGGCGTCGGCGGTGCCGGCGGCCCGGCCCCGGTGCCGTTGCCGAACGCCTTCTACCCGATGACGTTGATGCTGGGGATGATGCTCTGGTATGCCTACCGCTGCAGGGCGCGCGGCAGCGAAAACACGATATCCTCTCTGTGACCCGGACGTTCGCCGATCAGGCGGGCGCCCCAGGACTCCAGTCGTTCAATGACCTCCTGAACGAGGTTCTCCGGCACCGAAGCACCCGCCGTCACGCCGATCCGTTCACGGTTTGTAAACCAGGCCGGATCGATTTCATCGGCTTCGTCGATCAGATAAGCCGGCAACCCGGCCCTTTCGGGAAGTTCGCGTAGCCGGTTCGAGTTGGAGCTGTTGCGCGATCCGACCACGAGGATGATGTCGCAACGACCGACCAGATCCTTAACGGCATCCTGTCGGTTCTGCGTCGCGTAGCAGATATCGTCCTTGCGCGGCCCCAGGATATTCGGGAAACGCGCCCTGAGCGCGTCTATGATGCCTACCGTATCGTCGATGGACAGCGTTGTCTGGGTCACGAAAGCCAGGTTGTCCGGATCGGGCACTTCCAGCATCTCGGCGTCCCGCACGGATTCAACCAGATACATGCGCTGACCTTCCTTGCCCCGAAATTGCCCTAGTGTGCCCTCCACTTCCGGATGCCCCGCATGACCGATCAGGACGCACTCGCGACCCTCGCGCTCGTGCCGCGCGACCTCGAGGTGAACCTTGGTCACGAGCGGACAGGTCGCGTCGAACACCTGAAGCGCACGCCGTTCCGCCTCCGTTCTAACGACCTGGGGAACACCGTGCGCGCTGAAGATCACCACGACATCGTCGGGCACCTCGTCGAGCTCCTCGACAAAAACGACGCCCTTGTCCTTGAGCCCCTCGACGACGAAACGATTGTGCACGACCTCGTGCCGAACGTAGATCGGCGCACCGTAGATTTCAAGGGCTCGCTCGACGATCTCGATCGCACGCTCGACACCGGCGCAAAAACCGCGCGGATTGGCGAGATGGATCTCGGCACCTTGAAGATGCGCCGTTGAATTCGGTGTCGTCATGCCTAATTGTCCCCGCGATACGCGTCGTCGCCTTGTCCGACCAACCCGGTGGCGATGTAGATCACCGCGCCCACGGTAATGGCCGAATCGGCGATGTTAAAAGCCGGCCAATGCCAACCCTGATAATACCAATCGATAAAATCGATGACGTAACCCAGCGTCAGGCGATCGTAGAGGTTGCCCAGCGCACCGCCCAGGATAAGCGCCAACGCCGCCGGTCGAAGCCGCTCCGTCTCCGGCATGCGCCGCAGCCAAATCACAATGCCGACACTGATGACCACGGCGATCGCCGCGAACATCCAGCGCTGCCAACCCGACGCGTCGTCGAGGAAAGAGAAAGCGGCGCCCTCGTTGTGCATGAGCGTCAGGTTGAAGAACGGCGCCACCGGCACCGGGTGAAACAAGCGCAGACCTTCGACCGCAAGCCCTTTGGTCCACTGATCCAGAACGATAACGACGACGCTGAGCCACAGCCAGCGCAGGCCGCCGGACACGATGTTCATCGGGATGTCACGCGAAACGGCGCTCCTCACCGGCCCCATCCTTCACGTTGCCGACACAACGACCGCAGATTTCCGGATGTTCCGGATCGTTGCCGATATCGGCGCGGTGGTGCCAGCAGCGAATGCACTTGGCGTGCGGCGACGCCACAACCTCGACATAGAGTCGTCCGGCATATGCGCCTGCGACCGCTTTGGCCTCATCGGAACGCGCGTCGAGCGCGAGCACATCGGCCCTTGACGTGATCAGCACGAAGCGCAGCTCGTCGCCCAGCGCGCCAAGGATCTCACTCAAACCCGCGTCGGCGTAGATGCGCACATCGGCATCCAACGACGAACCGATGCCGCCCGCCGCCCGCAGACCCTCGAGGGCCTGACTGACGGACTCGCGCACCGCGAATACGGTGGGCCAATCGATCCTGCGTCCCTTGCCGTCTTCTTCCGGAAAGTCATACCAACATTCGAGAAACACCGAGGATCCGCGCTCTCCGGGCATATGCCGCCAGATGTCCTCGGCCGTGAAGCTCAAAATCGGCGCAAGCCAGCGCACGAGAGCCTCGACGATATGATACATAGCCGTTTGAGCAGAGCGCCGGGCGCGGCTGTCGGCCTTGGTCGTGTACTGACGATCCTTGATGATATCGAGATAGAGACTGCCCATGTCCACCGCGCAGAAGTTGTGGATCTTCTGATAAATGGCGTGAAACTCGCAGGCATCGTAATCGCGTTTGAGCTCGGCCTGCAGAGTACGGGCGCGATCGACGGCCCAGCGGTCCAATTCGATCATTTCGGACCAGTCGAGCTTATCGCTTGCCGGATCGAACCCGTTGAGGTTGGCGAGCAGGAAACGGGCGGTGTTGCGCATGCGGCGATAGGCGTCGGTCATACGCTTCAGGATCTCGTCGGAAACGCTGATCTCGCCGCGATAGTCCGTGGCCGCGACCCAAAGTCTCAGGATATCGGCGCCGAGCGTGCCGGCCACCTTCTGCGGCAGGATGGTGTTGCCGAGCGACTTGGACATCTTGCGGCCCTGGGCGTCGACCGTAAAACCGTGGGTCAGCACGCGCTTATACGGCGCCCGGCCGTACATGCCGACGGAGGTCAAAAGCGAGGACTGGAACCAGCCGCGGTGCTGATCCGAACCTTCCAGATAGAGGTCCGCCGGATACGGTAGTTCCTCGCCCTGCGGCATGCCGTGCGCGGCCAAGGCGTCCCCCTCTTCGCGATGAAGCACCGCATAGTGGCTGACGCCCGAATCGAACCAAACGTCGAGCGTGTCGGTAACCTTGTCGTAGCGGCCGGCGTCATCGCCCAACAGTTCGGCCGGATCGAGATCGAACCAGGCATCGATGCCCTCGCCCTCGATCCGCTTGGCGATCTCGGGGATGAAGTCGAGCGTCTTGGGGTGCAGCTCACCGCTCTCGCGATCGATGAACAAAGTGATCGGCACACCCCAGGTGCGCTGACGGGAGATACACCAGTCGGGCCGGTTGGCGATCATGCCGGTGATCCGCGCCTGACCCCAATCGGGCAGCCACTCGACGGATTCGATGGCCTCGAGCGCCGAACGGCGCAGGCCGCGCTGGTCCATGCTGATGAACCACTGCGGCGTGGCGCGGAAGATGATCGGGGTCTTGTGACGCCAGCAATGCGGGTAGCTGTGCCGGAGCGGCTCATGATGCAGAAGCGCGTCGCGCTCGCGCAGGACCTCGAGCACATGATCGTTGGCCTTGAAGACATGTTCGCCCGCGAAGAACGGCGTGTCCTCCTTGAAGCAACCCTGGCCGTCTACCGGATTTTCGACCTCGAGACCGTAACGCTGCCCGACGACATAGTCCTCCTGACCGTGCCCCGGAGCGGTATGCACGGCGCCGGTACCGGCCTCCGCAGTCACGTGGTCGCCGAGAATCACGGGCACTCGGCGATCCAGGAACGGATGATTCAAATGCAGGCCTTCGAGCGCCTCGCCCTTGCAACGGCCAAGCACGCGGAAATCGGTAACACCGTAGCGCTTGAGCGCGGCCTCGTGGAGGACCTCGGCGAGCACGATTCGCTCATCGCGGCCGTCGCCGTGGCGGCACTCGATCAACAGATATTCGAAACCGGGATTCAGGGCAACTGCCTGATTGGCCGGCAACGTCCAAGGCGTCGTGGTCCAGATCACGAGCGAGGCATCGCCGGAGCCGATATCCGCATCGAAACGTCGGCCAAGCCCCTCGGGATCGACCGCGCGGAAGCGTACGTCGATTGCCGGCGAGGTGCGCTCCTCGTACTCGACCTCGGCCTCGGCCAACGCCGAGCCGCAATCGCAACACCAGTGGACCGGCTTGAAACCCTTGTGCAAATGACCCGCAGCGATCAGACGCCCGAGCGCGCGTACGATGTCGGCCTCGAAATGGAAGGCCATGGTCAGATACGGGTTATCCCAATCGCCGAGCACGCCGAGACGAATAAAATCCTCGCGCTGTTTTTCGACCTGGCTGGTCGCATAGTCGCGACAGGCCTGGCGGAATCCACGGGCGTCCACCTTGCGGCCGGGCTTGCCGATCTTCTTCTCGACGTTGAGTTCGATAGGCAGACCGTGACAATCCCAACCCGGCACGTACGGCGCGTCGTAGCCGTCGAGACGGCGCGCTTTGACGATCATATCCTTCAGGATCTTGTTGACGGCATGGCCGATGTGGATCTCGCCGTTGGCGTACGGCGGACCGTCGTGCAGGATGAACTTCGGACGCCCTCTGCCCTGCTCGCGCATGGCCTCATAGAGCCCGCTCTCCTTCCAGTCGCGAATGAACTCCGGTTCCCGGTTGGCGAGATTCGCGCGCATCGAAAAGGCGGTATTGGGAAGGTTGAGGGTGTCCTTGTAATCTGTCATCGCTAGTGTCTGGTTGTCGGGTTATCGTCGGATGCCTAAATTAGCCGCCCAGCGCCGCGGTGACGCCGGAAGGGCGTCCTGC
>WGNS01000054.1 GCA_016124415.1 Gammaproteobacteria bacterium
ATCTTGTTCTGCGTACCGTAGGGAAGTAGAGCAAGGTTGTGTACGCAGGACGGTCCCGGCAAAAGGAATAGCTGCCGCGTAGGCGAAGCGTTTTTGCGACAGGATGTGCAAAAACAATACTGAGGTAGCGGCACTACTGGCAGGCGCCAAGGCCTACTTAAGAACCACGATATATGTCCAATCCATACTTATATAAAGTCACGTTTTACAATCAGGGCAAGGTCTACGAGATCTACGCCAAAGACGTTTATCAGGGCAGCCTCTACGGTTTTATCGAGGTCGAGGAGATCGTCTTCGGTGAACGCAATTCGGTCGTGGTCGACCCTTCAGAGGAACGCCTCAAGACGGAATTCGGGGACGTCACGCGCACGTATATCCCGATGCACGCGATCATTCGCATCGACGAGGTACGCAAGCAGGGCAAATCCAAGATCACCAAGGTCTCCGGCAAAGGAGACAACATAGCCCCCTTCCCCGTCCCTATTTACACGCCCGGCGACGCCGGAGAATAAAAGCGCCGGGAAATCGGAACCGTCCGCGGCTTCCGCATCAAACGCGATTATCGAGCCGCAGTGTCGCCACCGCCGGGACTGCGTGCGCAACGAAACCCGAGGTCGTTGAATCGTGAGTTCGGCCGGAGGTTGAAACGGTAGGCGCCGCGATAGAACTGGCTCAGGACATAGTGCCCAAGCCCTCCCCAGCCGCCGCCTCTGGCGACCTTGTATTGTTCGCCGAAGTTTTGCGTCTGATAATCGCCGCCCGGATAGGCGCGATACCAGTCGTCGACCCACTCCATGACGTTTCCCGCCATGTCCTCCACACCGTAGGCCGAGCGCCCCTGGGGATATGACCCCACCGACGCGACACCGGGCTCGGTCTCGCCTGCGCCGACGTTGGCCTTGCTTTCATCCCAGGTGTTCCCCCAGGGATAGGCCAAACCCTCGGGTCCCCGGGCGGCCTTTTCCCACTCGACCTCGGTGGGCAGGCGCTTGCCGACGGCCTTGCAATAGGCCTCGGCGTCATACCAAGCGACGCCCGTCACGGGCAGGCGATCGGATTCATGGCGTTTCCTGGAGATCGCCTCCAACAGCGGTTCACGTTCCATCTTGCGCGTGTCCAGATCGACCTTGAAGACTTCGGACGCCAGGCGGCGAAGGGTCGGCAAATCGGCCTTTTCGAGAATCGGCCGCTCGAGCGCGTATCCGTCCTGGCTCCAGCCGGACGGCAACCAGTAGTTCTGCGCCTTGATGAACTGCAGGTAGTCGACGTTCGTCACCTCGAAACGATCGATCTCGAAAGCCGGAACCTCGACCGTGTGTCTCGGGTGTTCGTCCACATAGAGCGGCTTGGTGAAGCCGTAGTCCTTGGTCTCCTTACCGTCGTCGACCTCGTCGCTGCCGATGACGGCGGGTCCGGCCGGGATCACTATCATGTCGTTCGTAACGTCAGGCCCGGCAACCGCGACCAATGGCGCCAATAAGGCCACGCCCAATATCACCCGTATCGCCGTCTTCAATGCGTGTTCTCCCCTTGAATAAGCTCTGATGCCGTTGTACCGGCGGCTGCGTCATCCCGCGCACAGCGGAAACCGAAACTCGAGTTGCGTACGTGCGGGTTGAAAAAGCTCCGGTTGTACGACGGCGCGGAAATGCCGCACTTATAGAATGAACAGTCCCACCACGAACCGCCCTTGAGGACCTTGTAGATCTCGCCGTAGTTTTCCGAAGGTTGTTTGTTGCCCGGATGCGGCAGATACCAGGACTCCGTCCACTCCCAAACGTTGCCGGACATGTCCTCAAGTCCATAAGGACTCGCTCCGGAAGGGAATGCGCCGATCGGCGAGGTGTCGCCCTGGCGCTTCAGCGCCGCCCAGCGCACCGGAGTGTTGGCTCGCGTGATGTCGAAATCGTTACCCCAGGGATACGTGCGCCCGTCCGCGCCGCGAGCCGCCTTCTCCCATTCCTCTTCGGTGGGCAGCCGCTTGCCCGCCCAGGCGCAATAGTCGCGGGCGTCGTACCAGGAAACGAAGGTCACCGGGTGATCCACTTTCCCATCCGGATAGGTGCGGTTGCGGAAATGGCTGGGAGAACGATGTCCGGTCGCATCGATGAACGCCTTGTACTGCAGGTTCGTGACTTCATAGCGATCGATCCAGTAAGCCTTCAGCGTCTCGGTATACTCGGGACTCTCGTCGGCCAGGCGTTCGTTGCTGCCCATCAGGAATGATCCGGCGGGAATACGCACCATCTCGCCGGGCTTGGCGCCGAACTTGGTCTCTTCATATAACGCAGGGCCGTGCATGCCTGCATCATCGCCGTCCTTCGATACGCCTCTCGATGATTCGATCGTGTTCAAGGCAAGCGGCTCGCCGGCGACCGGAGGACCCTTCTCATGACATTGCCGACAATAGGAAACCTCGCCGGGATCGGGCAGCGCCTTATCGCCCGTATGGCAACTGCCGCAGTCGCTTTTGGCGCCCCCGTGATGACGCTCGTTCTTCGGCGCGACCGGACCTGCTCCTGTTTCAACGGCCCCGGCCGGTAGAATCGGCAAACTCAGAAACAGGGCAAGGACGATATATGCGGTTATACTAAATCGATGTGGCAACAGATCGGAAATGCTCATATTATCTTTTTTGAGATATTAAGAAACCGAACGGGATCCAGCGCCCGTTGAGGACAGTTCGACATGATACAGCAAATTTCCATTAAGACCGGCACGCGTGGACTCCACGAGATCACGGACGAACTCTCAGCCGGCCTGAACGAGGCCTGCCGGGCATCGGGTATCGACGCCGGCCTGTGCACCGTGTTCATTCCGCACACGTCCGCGAGCCTGCTGATCCAGGAAAATGCCGATCCCAGTTGCCGCCGCGATCTCGAACGTTGGCTGCATCGTCTGGTGCCGGAAAATGATCCTATGTACACTCACACTCAGGAGGGGCCGGACGATATGCCCTCGCATATCAAGTCCATGCTGACCGCCACAACCGTGAGCGTGCCGTTCGTCGACGGGAGGCTCGCTCTTGGGACCTGGCAAGGCATCTTTCTTTGGGAACATCGGACGGGCGTCGAGCGGCGGCGTCTGTTCATTCACATTGGTGCCTAACGAAATACCGTTATGCGTATCTACATGCAGACTATAAACACGGATACCAGCGCGGGGCGGTTCTGCCAGTTGCTGCTGCATCCCGATCTTCTGGGCGGTTGGACCGTCATGCGCGAGACCGGCCGCCAAGGCGCCAAGGGCCGCACCAAGGAAGAGCATCACGCCGATCTCGATGAGGCCACCGAAGCCCTCTTCCGGTGGCGGGACAAATTGATCAAAGAGGGTTTCCGGGTGGTCTTCGTTCAAGGTGACGAAAAACCGATCTCGTAAACAACAAAGCCTTTCAAGGAAAGCGCCATTAACATGTATTCGGAAAGCCAGGAAAACCCCTTCGCGGATCGCGTCGACGACCACACGTATCACAGCGAGGCCATACGCGAAAAACGCCTCAACCTGATCCTGCATCTGGCCTCCTATTCCGCCGTCCTGTTGATCCAAGGCGAAAAAGGCAGCGGCAAGACGACCTTCCTGAGCCGACTACGCGAGCAGGCCCAATCGAACTGGATCGTTTGCCGCATCAACGGAGGGCCCGGGTTCGACAAACCGATGCTCTATCACGCCTTGTTCCGAGTCTTTACGTCCGGGATCCCGCTCGAAGACGCGGATCATCCGGACGAGTCGCTGGCACTGTTGGTTCGGGAATTGGCTGCCCTGCGCCACGAGCACCGGATCCCGGTCCTGATGATCGACGACGCGGACCATTTGCCGGAGTCGGCGCTCGAGACCCTCGAGGAACTGCTGGTCATGGACGGCGGCAACGAAGACCTACTGTCCATCATCCTGACCGCCGAACCGGGGTTCGAGGCCAGGCTCGTGGAATCGTCGCTTCAGACCTTCAAGAACCGCATCAGTCACGTCTTCGATCTGCCTGCATTCAGCGAGCAGGACACCTCCGATTACATCAACCTTCGACTCAGCGCCGCCGGACTGGAGGAAGGCAATCCGTTCACGCCTTCCGCGATGCACCTGATCCATACTTCATCGAAAGGGATGCCCGGCCGCATCAATGCGCTTGCCCAGCAGATCCTGGCCAAGGAAAAGAAGTCTCAACCGCGCCGCGATGCACCAAAAACGACCACGGCCGCTCCGCTAAAGGTCGAAGCCCGCACCATTCCGGCGAAACCGAAACGTTCCGTGAACTGGGGACGCATCGCGCTGGGCATCATCCTGGTCCCGATACTCGGCCTGCTGTTCTTTCAGGGTTCGATCAATCGGTGGCTCGAGCAAAAACCGAAGCCGCAAAACGAGACCGTGCAGTTGCCGGCATTGGAAAAACCCGTTGAGATGGCGGCCGCGCCTCCGGCGCCCATGCCCGTGGAACGCAGGCCTGCGGCGCCCGCGCCTAAACCTGCACCTGCGCCATCCGTCGTCGCCGCAGCTTCCGAACCCGTAACCACTCCGGGCAAGACCAACGTGGAACCCTCTGCGGTGGAATCACCCACACCGTCGGTAGCCCGACCCGTCAAAACAGCCGCTGGAGAACAGTCGACCGTAGAGCCACCCGCTCCGACCGCTGTCGCTGAGCCTGAGCCCGCCGCCCTTCCCTCGCCGCCGATCGAAACGGCGACGGCTGACACCGCCACCGGAGAGGAAGGCGTCGAGGTCCCGGAAACAAAGGGCGCGGCCGCCGTGGAAGATGTGGACGCGGCATGGCTGGCTTCGACACCCGACACGCACCTTACCCTGCAGCTGCTGGCCATGTCTCCGGACGGCGCCAAGCGCTTCATCGCCCGCCACGCGCTTGGAGACGAGCTTCATACCTTCGAACGTCTCCGGAACGGAAAGACGCTTGTCGTGTTAATATATGGAAACTATCCGACCAGGGCCGAGGCGCAGGCGGCATCGAAAACCCTGACTGAACGGATCAAGGGCCTTAAACCCTGGATCCGCCAACTCGCCGCAGTCCGAAAGGATATCCAACCCGTTATAGTTAAATAACGTACCGTTCTTTAACACAATCCAGGGAACTCCGACCGGCTTGACCGAAGCCGGTCGCCCTCGACACCTCTCCGGCCGAGTGCTGCCTTAATGAGCCCTGAAGAAGGGGCTCTATCTCAGCGTCTTGCAGCAACTTAGTCGACACCGAGATGTCATACAAATGGCGCGTGATGTGGGTTATTTGGCGCGCATGTTCGCTGCCGACGCCACATCCTCAGGGAATTCAGCCATTTTCTTTACAGTTCTCAAGGTGGCATAACTCATGCATACCTTGATGTTGTAACAAGTGTTCTTCCGTCTACCAATCGAGGAAGCCAACATGACGATTTTTGATCACTTTCAAACCCGATATAAGGAAACCCAGGAAGAGGAACTCTCGCTCGAGGAATACCTCGCGCTTTGTCGCGACGATCCGATGACCTATGCTTCCGCCGCCGAGCGCCTCCTGCATGCGATCGGAGAGCCGGAATTCGTCGACACGCGCGAAGATCCGCGCCTGAGCCGTCTGTTCGCGAACAAGATCATCAAGGTCTATCCGGCCTTCAAAGAATTCTATGGCATGGAAGATACGATCGAGCAGATCGTATCGTTCTTCCGCCATGCCGCGCAGGGTCTTGAAGAACGCAAGCAGGTCCTCTATCTGCTTGGTCCCGTCGGCGGCGGTAAATCGTCGCTTGCGGAAAAACTCAAGTCTCTTATGGAGAAGGTCTCCTTTTATTCGATCAAGGGCTCGCCGATCAACGAATCCCCGCTCGGCCTGTTCTCACCGGCCGAGGACGCCAAGATTCTCGAAGAGGACTATGGTATCCCGCATCGTTACCTGCGCGGCATCATGTCCCCCTGGGCCATCAAGCGCCTGCACGAATTCAACGGCGACATCTCCAAGTTCAAGGTCGTCAAACGCGCGCCCTCGGTCCTGGAACAGATCGCCGTCGCCAAGACCGAACCGGGAGACGAAAACAACCAGGACATCTCGTCCCTGGTCGGCAAGGTCGATATCCGGAAACTCGAGCAGTTCTCCCAGGACGATACCGACGCCTATTCTTACTCCGGCGGACTTTGTCTGGCCAACCAGGGTCTCCTCGAGTTCGTCGAGATGTTCAAGGCGCCGATCAAGGTCCTGCATCCGCTGTTGACCGCAACCCAGGAAGGCAACTACATGGGTACGGAAGGCCTTTCGGCCATTCCGTTCGACGGCATCATTCTGGCCCACTCGAACGAATCCGAATGGTTGAGCTTCAAGAACAACCGCAACAACGAGGCCTTCCTGGACCGTATCTACATCGTCAAGGTGCCGTATTGCCTGCGCGTTTCCGAGGAAGAAAAGATTTACCACAAGCTGATCGACAACAGCTCGCTGGCGGAAGCGCCCTGCGCGCCGGGCACCTTAAACATGATGGCGCAGTTCGCCGTGCTATCGCGCCTCAAGGAACCTGAAAACTCGAACATCTATTCCAAGATGAAAGTGTATGACGGCGAGAACATCAAAGACGTCGATCCCAAGGCAAAGTCGCTTCAGGAGTATCGTGACTACGCCGGTGTCGATGAGGGAATGACGGGTCTGTCGACGCGTTTCGCCTTCAAGATCCTGTCCCGCGTATTCAACTTCGACCACCAGGAGGTCGCGGCCAACCCCGTGCACCTGATGTACGTGCTCGAACAGCAGATCGCGCAGGAACAGTATTCCCAGGAGCTCGAGGATCAATACCTCGGCTACATCAAGGGTTATCTCGCACCACGCTATATCGAATTCATCGGTAAAGAGATCCAGACGGCTTATCTGGAGTCGTACTCCGAATACGGCCAGAACATCTTCGACCGCTACGTGGTCTACGCCGACTACTGGATCCAGGACGAGGAGTATCGCGACCCCGACACCGGCGAGAGCTTCGACCGTGCGGCGCTGAACGACGAACTCGAGAAAATCGAGAAGCCGGCCGGCATCAGCAACCCGAAAGACTTCCGCAACGAGGTCGTGAATTTCGTGTTGCGCGCCCGCGCCCGCAACGACGGCAAGAACCCGACCTGGATGAGCTACGAGAAGCTGCGCGAGGTCATCGAAAAGAAGATGTTCTCGAGCACCGAGGACCTTCTGCCGGTCATTTCCTTCAACGCCAAATCGTCGAAGGAAGACCAGAAGAAGCACGACAACTTCGTGAAGCGCATGACTGACAAGGGTTATACGGAGAAACAGGTCCGCCTGCTCTGCGAATGGTATTTGCGCGTACGCAAGGCATCTTAAACGGGGAGATACTCGAGAACCGACGCCATGCAGATCATCGACAGACGGCTTAACGGCAAGAACAAGAGTGCGGTCAACCGGCAGCGCTTCATACGCCGTTATCGTGAACAAATACGACAAGCCGTCAGCCGCACGATTAGCGAGCGCAGTATCAGCGATATCGATTCTGGAGAGAAGATCAATATCCCGCGCAGGGATATCCAGGAGCCCTCGTTTCACCACGGCCAGGGCGGCGTCAGGGAAACCATCCTGCCCGGCAACCGCGAATTCGTCAGCGGCGACAAACTGCGCCGTCCCGAAGGCGGCCAGGGAAGCGGACAAGGCGGCCAGGCCAGCGACCAGGGCGAAGGCGAGGACGATTTCGTCTTCCAACTCTCCCGCGAGGAATTCCTGGAGTTCTTCTTCGACGACCTGGCCCTGCCCGACATGGTCAAAACCCAGCTCGCCAAAGTCACCGAGAACCGTCGCGTTCGCGCCGGGTATACCCATCAGGGCATACCGACCAACATCAACGTCATTCGCTCCATGCAAGGCGCGCTGGCCCGCCGCATCGCCATCGGCGGTCCGCACCGGCGCAAGCTCAACGAGGCTCGGGAACAACTGGCGGCGGTCCAAGCCGACCTCAGTCTCTCCGAGGAAAAACGTGAGGAACGCATCGCGGCGCTCGAAGCGGAAATCAAGCATCTGGAAGCCCGCCTGCGCGCGATTCCGTTCATCGACGATTACGACCTGCGCTACAACAACCGGATCGAGATCCCGAAGCCGACCGCCCGCGCCGTCATGTTCTGCATCATGGACGTGTCCGGGTCCATGGACGAACAGCGCAAGGAGATCGCCAAGCGCTTCTTCATCCTGCTGTATCTGTTCCTGACGCGGCACTACGAACACATCGAGCTCGTTTTCATCCGCCATCACACGAGCGCGACCGAGGTCGACGAGGAGACCTTTTTCCATTCCCGCGAGACCGGCGGCACGATCGTCTCGAGCGCCCTCAAGCTCATGCTCGAAATCGTTCGCGAACGCTACGACGACAGCAGTTGGAACATCTATGCGGCTCAAGCATCGGACGGCGACAACTGGACCGACGACTCCCCGCTCTGCGGCAAGCTCATGACCGACGAGATCATGCCGCTCGTGCAATATTTCGCGTATGTCGAGATTACGCCGTCCGAACACCAAAGCCTCTGGCACCAGTACGCCCAAGTGGGCGCCATACACGGACACTTCGCCCAGCAGAGCATCGCCGGGGTCGAGGATATCTACCCGGTGTTTCGCAAACTCTTCAAGAAGGAGGCGGCATGAGCGGAGACTACCTCTCGGAAGGTTCGGAATGGACGTTCGAGCTCATCGAGCTCTATAACCGGGAAATCGGGCTGATCGCCGAGGAATACCGGCTCGATACCTATCCGCGCCAGATCGAGATCATCAGCGCCGAACAGATGATGGACGCCTACGCCACGGTAGGCATGCCGATCGGCTATCACCACTGGTCCTTCGGCAAGAAATTCCTTCAGGTCGAACAGAGCTACCGCCGGGGCCAGATGGGTCTGGCCTACGAAATCGTCATCAATTCCAACCCCTGCATCGCCTACCTCATGGAGGAAAACTCCATGACGATGCAGGCACTCGTGATCGCGCACGCGGCCTACGGACATAATTCCTTTTTCAAGGGCAATTACCTGTTCCGGGCCTGGACCAACGCCGACGCCATCATCGACTATTTGCTGTTCGCCAGGCATTTCATCAGCGACTGCGAAGAACGTTACGGTGAAGAAGCCGTCGAGAAGGTCCTCGATTCCTGCCACACGCTCATGAACTTCGGTGTCGACCGCTACCGCCATCCGCCCCAGCTTTCCGCCCGGAAGGAACGCGCGCGCCAGCAGGAGCGGGAAGCCTATATGCAAACCCAGATCAACGACCTCTGGCGGACGATCCCGAGAAAACCGACGGAAGCCGTGCCGCCCGAACGGGCCAACTATCCTGCCGAGCCCCAGGAGAACATTCTCTATTTCATCGAGAAGAACGCCCCGCTTCTGAGGCCCTGGGAACGCGAAATCGTCCGTATCGTGCGTAAAATCGCCCAGTACTTCTATCCGCAACGCCAAACCCAGGTCATGAACGAGGGTTGGGCAACGTTCTGGCACTACACGCTACTGAACACCCTCTATGACCGGAACAAGGTCACGGACGGGTTCATGCTCGAGTTCCTGCATTCGCACAGCAGCGTGATCTACCAGCCGCCGTTCGACCATCGCTACTACAGCGGAATCAACCCCTACACGCTCGGCTACGCGATGATGACCGACCTGCGCCGAATCTGCGAAGAACCCACGGACGAGGACCGCCGCTGGTTCCCCGATATCGCCGGCAGCGACTGGCTTGAGACGCTGGACTACGCCATGCGGAACTTCCGGGACGAGAGTTTCATTTCCCAGTTCCTGTCTCCGCGCATGATCCGGGAATTGAAACTGTTCTCGGTACTCGACGACGACCGCAAGAACCGCCTCGAGGTGACCGCCATACACGATGAAGACGGTTACAGACACATCCGCAAGACCTTGTCCGATCACTACAATTTGAGCCACAACGAACCCAATATACAGGTCGTTCATGTCGATATAGAGGGTGATCGTTCTCTGACCTTGCGTCATCACCAAAGCAAACGGCGGCCGTTGCACCGTAGCGCCGACGAGGTCTTGAAACACGTGTCGCGCCTGTGGGGATTCGACGTATACATGGAGACCGTCGATGAAACCGGCAAGATCGTCAAGACACGTGAGTGCAAAGTCGATAGTTGACGGGGATGCGCCGGAACGCAGGACCCAATAACCGATTAAGATTAAGAGAGATCCCATGAGCCTCATCGACACCATGCTCCGCTTTACCCGCATTGACGGGATCCTCGATGAATGCCTTGCCGACAGCAGCCGCGAAGACCTCATCAACTGCATCAAATTCCTGGCGATCGAGCTCGCCCAGCACCAGAATCAGCATGGTCCGCTGACCAACCAGGATCTACAGCAACTACTTGTTTCCGATCAACATTCCGCCCAGATTCTGACCGACGGGCTGATGCAGAGCGCGGTGGCGCTGGCCCAAGTGACGGGGCATCATGAAATCCTGAACAAGCTTCGTCAGGACCTGCACCTGGTGTGTCAGGACGAACAAACCCTCAAAGAGATGCAACTCAGATCGCAAAGCGAGCGTCTTTTCCATCATGAGACCGAGAATCCGGGCCGAAGCGGCTGGTATTTTTCGGTACGTGGCGGACGCATCTACGGCCCGTTTTCGAGCGAAACCGAGGCACGAATGATGCTCGAGGGCATGATCCATCACTTCCGTAAATCGGGAGACACAGGCGGCCGCTAACGTGCCTGATTCACAGGGAAAAATACATGTTTTCCCATCCTTCTCTATTTGAGATCGACCACACACTTCTCCGCCCTGAAGACGGTTATATTGCAATCAACCTGTTGAATCAGGGGGATTGCATCTGCATGCGCGCCCCCGGGAAGCAAAAATGGTCGGACTGACACACGAAAAGATACCGGTGAACGCCCTCGTTCCGGGGATGTATATCTCCCGGCTGGATCGTCCGTGGATCGAGACGCCGTTTCCGATTCAGGGCTTCCATATCAAGGATGAAGAGGACGTCAAGAACCTAAGAGACTATTGCCAATTCGTCTACATCGATCGGCAACGCAGTCGCACGACCGTTCGTTTGAGCCGCGCACCGGTCGCACCCAGGCCCGCGACACCCGAGGAAACCGCAAACGAGGTCATTCGGGTCAACCACGTTCAGTACAAGCGCGAACACCCCATGTCCGACGTCGTGGGCCAGGCCTCCGTCCTGCATCGGGACGTCGTCCACACGTTGGATCAACTGGCCCACCAGGTACACGAAGGCAAGGCGCCCGACGTCCGCGCCACCCGGCACACGGCCGTCAAGATGGTCGAGAACGTCGTCACCAACCCCGATGCGTTTATCTGGGTATCCCACCTCAAAGCCAAGGACAGTCACAGCTACGCGCATTCCATACGCGCCTCGATCTGGGCGATCGTCTTCGGCCGCCATCTCGGCATCAAGAAGGAGCAGTTGCAGGATCTGGCGGCCGGCATGCTGCTTTGCGACATCGGCATGGCCCATATTCCCAAGGAAATTCTCGAGAAGAAATCCGCGCTGGCTTTCCAGGAGCAACGCCTCCTGGAGTCGCACGTCGCCAAGAGTCTCGAGCTGTTGAAGGGCTGCAAAGGGCTGAATCAAAACGTGTTGGAGGTTGTCGCCTGCCATCACGAACGGCATAACGGCAAGGGCTATCCACGCGGCCTGCGCGGCGCCCAGATTCCGCTCAATTGCAAGATTGCAGGACTGGTCGATCTCTACGACAATCTGACCTGCCCGAGACATATGGAAAAGGCCGTATCCCCGGCCGATGCCGTCGTGAGGCTCCACAAGATGCGCTTCGAAGAGTTTCAGGGTGAACTGATCGATGAATTCATCCAGGCCATCGGCATCTATCCGACGGGTTCCCTAATCGAGTTCAAAACGGGAGAGGTCGGCATCATCAGCGAACAGAACGAGGGATGGAGACTGCGTCCCAAGGTGGTTCTATTGCTCAACGGTCAAAAGAAGGCCTTGGGCAAACCCCTGCCGTTAGACTTGCTCAACCCCGACGGCAAGAATCCCATTCAGCTCGAAGTCCTGCGCAGCCTACCGGAGGGCAGCTACGGTATCGATCTCATGAAATACCGGACTCGCGGCCTTTCGAAGTTCTTAGGTCTGGGGAACGCGCTGTTCGCATAATCGGGAAGTTCCGATCCCTACAAACAAAAACGGCGAGAGGAATCCTCTCGCCGTTTTTTTACCCGATTTCTCGAATATCAGTCGTCCCAACGCGGAAAGTTAGGGATCGAAACCGTATCCTCGTCATAGGTGCCTTCCGTCGCCTTGCGATGGCAGGCCGTACAGTTGCCGAGGAAACGGACATCCTTGTTGTTCTTAACCAAACGGTCTGACAACTCGTGATGCTTGCGCTCAATATAACGGGTCTTGGTAATACGCAGCGGCGGGTTGCTCGAATCCACGGAGTTGGCGATCTTCATCGAAACGCGGTAGTTCGACTTTTCAGCCGCGTGGCTCGTCACGAATTCAAGCACCTTCTTGCGATCCGCTTCGTTGAGTTCGGCGTTTTCGCCGAAATGGTCCGACAACTGATCGGCCGACAGCAGGCGCTCCCACGAAGCGCTCGGCAGCAAGCCCGGCTGATAGGCGAAATGACACTCGCCGCAACTCTCTTTATAAAGTTTGTTGCCGACGTTCTCGACACCGTTCTTGTGCGAGAAGAAACTCAGGGCACGGGAACCGAAGCCTCGCTCGCCCTCTTCGTCGCCATCATTGTCAGCCCAAGCGGTTGCGGTACACATCGCCGCCAGAACACCCAAAATCAGGACCTTTTTCTCAATAGACATGATTGCTCCCCATGATTGCTCCCTTAAATACGTTTAAGCCCAATTGTTCGAGACGGGAATCACTGTTTCCCCAAAGGGCTAAGATCAAAGCCCCTTGAAGTAGGTCAGGAAGTTACCCTTCTCCTGAGGCGTGCATTCCCTGCCCCACGCCCACTTACAGTTACGGTTAAACCACTTCTTGATCTTCTTCGGATCGGTAAAGCGTTCGGGATTGACCGAAATCGCCATGGGGTCGATGACCTTACCGGTTTTCGCATGCTTACCCGATTTGGTCAAATCCGTGCCATGGCAAGTGCTGCAGCTGCGCATCTTGCCGTCGCTGGCCTTATGCTCCTGAACCCACAGGTCCTTTACCCCATCGGCAGTGAAATTGCCTGCCCCCTCGGCCTCGTAGGCCTTGAGCATCTCGGGGATCGCACTGCCGCCGGCAGCAAAACTCTGTCCGCTGAACAGGGCGGCCACGAACACGCCAAGCAGTACTCGAAGATTACGTTTCATTCGCCACCTCGTAGAAAAACCGTCATCACCACATCGGAGAACCGCACCGTAGCCGGCTCCCTCTTCCACAACGCAAGTATTACCATTCCAGCTTGATGGCAACCGCCATGCTCACCGCGCCGACGATACCGTAGGTCGAGTGACTCCCCGAGGACCAATTCGGCGACTTGGGACGGTCAGCCACTGCGGCCGCATATCCCGCCGTACCCAACAGGCCGAGTATCATGTGCAGGTTATCCACGTCGGTAATGCCGTTTTCCATATGGATGTCGTCGAAATGGTACGCAAAACCCGTGGCAACCGCGCCGACGCCCAGAGCGGTGGCGCCGTAGGCCAGGGACTGATGCAGATCCTTGCCGGACGGAGCCTGGCCGCTGGTGCCGCCCTCGCTGTCCGGTGCCGTCATGGCGGTCAAACCGGCCAAAAGCAAAGAGCCGATACCCAGATACTTATGGAGCTTATTGCCCGTAAACATCGGCTCGCTCCAGTTGCCTTTGGCTTTGTCGCCGGCGCTACCGGCGGAATTCATCTCGGATCCGTTGGCCGCCAGCCAAAGCGGCGCAGCCTGGTGGGACGCGTCCGTCGTCGTGACCGCGGGCAACGTCATCCGCAAGTCGGCAATGCCTATGTCATCGTGCGCCGCCAAAGCCGTACCTGACCAAGCCGTCAGGGCAAGAACAACAGGAATCAGAGGACGATAAGGGCGAAACTGTTTTTTCATTGATTCTTTCCTACACGTTTCGAGTTGACCAGAGTTGCGATGATCCGAGCGGATCATCGCATCCTGTTTTAGCGTCACACGCTCCCGATGTGTGAGCTAAAAGGCACTTTATCTGAGTAGGACAAACAACGCCATATTTCCTCTGCGAATATTTATTAACAAACTATCACTTCTTTTTCTGAAGGCTTCCTTAATCTCCGCAAGGTTTTTTACGGGGCGACGATTGACCGAAGTAATGATATCCCCCGGACGCAAGCCAGCGCTTGCCGCCGGAGACGGCGATTCCACTGAAGTGATCACCACGCCCTGCACGTCCTCCTGCGACTGATTCATACCCTTTTCAAGATCGCTGAATTCGGCGCCCGCCAACCTTGGATCGAGCTTGCTGCCCCCGATCTTCGCGATCACGGGCTCCGCGATCTCGGTCGTCAAGGTCGTCTCATGGCCGTCCCGCTCGATCTTGAGCGCCACCTTGTCGCCGACACGCAGCAGACCGATCTTGTTCCTGAGCTCGGTGCTGTTGCGAATCTCGTCGCCGTTCAAGGCCGTGATGATGTCTCCGCTCCGGATACCGGCCTTGGCGGCCGGGGTGTCGTCCGTCACCTTGACGACGACGGCGCCGTGACTGTCTTCAGGCAGGCCGAAGGCCAGACTCAGGTCGGGCGTCAGGTCCTGCACGGCGATGCCGAGCAGGCCGCGGCGCACCTCGCCGTACTCGACGAGCTGATGCATGAGCTGGATCGCCATATTGCTCGGGATGGCGAAACCGATGCCCACGTTGCCGCCACCGGGTGCAAGGATGGCGGTATTCACACCGACGAGTTCGCCCTTGAGATTGACCAGGGCGCCGCCCGAGTTGC
>WGNS01000061.1 GCA_016124415.1 Gammaproteobacteria bacterium
CGGCTGGCGCTTTCAGCTCGACAACGTTACTCTCGTTCATAGCGGTGTACATCTCCTGTTGGTTGTTGATCCGTCAAGATCAATCAACAGGGTACACCGCTTAATTAGTCAGCCTATACACCAGAAATCAGCATAGCTCTACCGACTCGTTCCTAGCATCATTACTCAATAGTCATGCTGCGGCTGTACGTGACCCAAATAACGAACTCGTACATCTTTACGAAATCCGAGATGCTCTCACGAAGAAGTTTGGCGGCGATAAAGCCACACGAACGGCACTTAGTATTGGCAGCACAGCGTGGAGTCGTTTCGGGCAATTGTGCAATGATGAACCACTGAGGCAAGGTCGTCACCGCGGTAAAGCAGGAGGCAACCTCCGAGATGCAACTGAAGTTGAGCTGAGTCAAGCACGAGAATTCGTCCGATGCTTGATCGAAGCCTATCTTCGACACCTCGAAGGACAATAGTGCCAAAAGGGGTCGGTGACAAATGATAATCATTGCGATTCACCCCCCCCCCTTTACTTCCATCTCTCTCCCTAAAAGATCTATCACTTAAATAGAAATACCGCCTTTCGCAAATGGCCGAACTAGGGCTACTTCGCCCGCCGAGCATAGTAAGCCGCAACCCCCGGCTCCGCCGCCACCCGCTCCATGTGCCGGACCAAAGCCGGGGCAAGCCTGTCCGCCAGGTCGACAGGTACGTGGTCTTGTTCCCCCGACCTCAGGCGCTTGAGCCAGACATACGCCTTCAGGTCGGCCACGGTCAGATGCCCGCCGGCGAAATACTGGCCCCCTGCGGCCTCGAGGCGCTTGTCCAGCAGTTGCAGGCAGCGGGTATACATGCCGTCGACCAAGTCCTTGCGCGCAGACTTGAGCTCATCGCCCTCGAGCCGCATCGTACGCCCGAAGGCAAGGACGGCGTCCTCGACGATATCCATGACCTCGTCGCACAGGAAGGCTTGCCAGGGATCGGAAGGATAGAGGCCGGTCAGCTTACCGACATAGCGGCACATGGCATTGCTCTGGGTATAGGCAACGCCATCGATCTCGAACACCGGCAGGGCGTTCAACGGCGTACCGGCGCGCATCTCCTTGAACTCGGCGAAGGAAAGCCGATGATCCTCAAACTCGATTCCACCCAAGGACAGGGCAAGGCGAATGGGTTCCGCACGCCCGCCGTCGATATCGAAATAGCTGATCTTGAATTTGGCCATGTCGTTCCTCTCAGTTTCCATACACCCGCAACATCGCTGGGGTCAGTTCCCGCATCGTTGCACTGAACCCCCGCACTCTCGGGTCAGTATACCCTCTCCCACCAAAAGGCAGTATTTAGCGGGCGGCACGAAAATGGGGCCAGTTTTATTTTTGACAGATAGCCCCGCATCCGAAAGGAGGATAAATCCGTATTCCTTTCGGGAATAACGAGCGATAACCAATAGTCACCTCGCCCAGTAACAATCAGTTACCGAGCACTTGCGAAACGGGAAAGGATGAGCGCGTTAGATCATGGATTCCCGCCTGCGCGGGAATGACGACTCCTGCCCGAGAATAGTCTGTAACGACGGCTCTTGGCCGATTGTGCCAAGTGGACGGCTTTGGGAGGTCCATAGAGCCCCGAAAGGGGCTAGACGGCTAGAAGCGACCGTTGCAGACGTTCTGAGGGCCGGATGTCTAGCAAAGTGCGCGCTTTGCGGTAAGCTATGGCCTTTCATCCATCCGTACGGAAAGAACACGAAACCCATGGCCCAATACGTAATGTCGATGCTCCGCGTGAGCAAGATCGTTCCCCCCAAGCGTCAGATCATCAAGGATATTTCCCTTAGCTTCTTCCCCGGCGCCAAGATCGGCCTGCTCGGCCTGAACGGCTCGGGTAAGTCCACCGTGCTTCGGATCATGGCCAACGAGGACAAGGATTACGACGGCGAGGTGCAACATCTTGCCGGTATCCGCATCGGCTACCTGCCGCAGGAGCCGCAGCTCGACCCGACCAAGACGGTGCGCGATGAAGTCGAGGCGGGCCTGGGCGAAGTCATGGCGGCGCAGAAGCGGCTCGAGGAAGTGTATGCCGCCTACGCCGAGCCGGATGCCGATTTCGACGCGCTCGCCGCCGAGCAGACGCGGCTCGAGGCGATCATCTCCACCAGCGGCACCGACGCCTCACACCAGATGGAGGTCGCGGCCGACGCCTTGCGCCTGCCGCCTTGGGACGCAAAGATCGAACACCTCTCCGGCGGCGAGAAACGCCGCGTCGCGCTGTGCAAGCTGCTGCTGGAGAAACCGGACATGCTGCTGCTGGACGAGCCGACCAACCACCTCGACGCCGAATCAGTCGATTGGTTGGAGCAGTTCCTGGTGCGCTTCCCCGGCACCGTGGTGGCCGTGACCCACGACCGCTACTTCCTCGACAACGCCGCGGAATGGATACTCGAACTCGACCGAGGCCAGGGCATCCCCTGGAAGGGCAACTACTCGAGCTGGCTGGAGCAGAAGGAAGCCCGCCTCGAGCAGGAAAAGAAGCAGATCGACGCGCACATGAAGTCGATGAAGCAGGAATTGGAATGGGTGCGCCAGAACGCCAAGGGACGCCAGGCCAAGTCCAAGGCGCGTCTCGCCCGCTTCGAGGAGTTGTCGAACGTCGAATACCAGAAGCGCAACGAGACGCAGGAGATTTTCATCCCGGTCGGCGAGCGCCTGGGTAATGAAGTCATCGAGTTCGAGGGCGTATCGAAGGCGTTTGGAGATAGGTTGTTGATCGACGACCTCAGCTTCAAAGTGCCGCCCGGCGCGATCGTCGGCATCATCGGCCCGAACGGCGCCGGTAAATCGACCCTGTTCAAGCTCATTACCGGCAAGGAAACGCCGGACTCAGGCGCCGTTAAGATCGGCCCGACCGTCAACCTCGCCTTCGTCGACCAGTCGCGCGAAGGACTGGCGAACGACAAGACCGTGTTCGACGCCGTCGCCGAAGGCCGCGACATACTGCAGGTCGGCAAGTACGAAACGCCGTCGCGCGCCTACATCGGCCGCTTCAACTTCAAGGGCGCGGACCAGCAGAAGATCGTCGGCAACCTCTCCGGCGGAGAGCGCGGCCGTTTGCACCTCGCGCAGACGCTGATCTCCGGCGGCAACGTATTGCTGCTCGACGAGCCGTCAAACGATCTGGACGTGGAAACCCTGCGCGCACTGGAAGACGCGCTGCTCGAATTCGCGGGCTGCGTCATGGTCATCTCGCACGACCGCTGGTTCCTCGACCGCATCGCCACCCACATCCTCGCCTGCGAAGGCGATTCCAAGTGGACCTTCTTCGACGGCAACTACCAGGAATACGAAGCGGACAAGAAGAAGCGTCTGGGCGAGGAAGGCGCGAAGCCGAAGCGGATACGGTATAAGCCGATCGGGCGCTGAAAAATGTAAAATGGCTCAGGTACAAATTAACGAGTTATTTTGTACCTGACCCCAACTAGTGATATGCAGCGCAATAGCTGCGACTAGGCTCCTTTGACGACGCTAAACTTCTCAACAAACAGCGAAGTCATGACCCCAACGACTTCCTCCGACACGTGGCCTGTCGAGCCGTCCTCTTGGCCGTACATCGGGCCCAGGTAGGCTCCCAACCAGCGTATCGCCTCGAAAGCGGGCCAATAGGTTACGCCCTCCTTTTCCGCCTGAATGACTTCATTGACGGCCACTCTCAAGGTTGATTTGGAGAGACAGTCGGCCTGGAACGCGGACGCTTCGCCGAAGGTGGCGTTGAGCGGGACAGGGGAAACGGACGCGACGAAATGGATATTGCGGTTGATTTCCCGGATGGAATTGATGATGTAGCGAATATTGGCGACGTTCTCTTGCACGCCGGTATTCCGATATACGAAGTTCGACATCAGCTCCGTGATATCCACCTGCCCCGGAATCGCGATCTCCCCTGTCGTGGGATGAAAAAAAGCGGGCGCGACGCCCAAGGTATAAATCAGAACGTCCGCCGTCCTGATTTTCTCCAACGTCTCCACGGGGTTCGTGGCGGACATCACACCTTTGATCTGCTCGACGCCTCGGGACGGATTCTTTCCCAAGATCCAGTCGAGCAAATAACGGTTGGAGTAGCTATTGTTGATTTGCTCGCCGATGGCGATGGTTTGAGCATCGTAGCCTTCTTCCTTGAGCCGGTTGGCGACATGCGCGGCAAAGCAGGATCCCATCGTGACGATCTTGCTGTCTTCCCGCAAAATCTTCGGGTACTCATGGCGGGACAGCACGTGTTTCCTGACGGCCTCCTCGATCGTTCGTCCCAGCTTTTCGGGCGTGGATGGCCACCGCGACAATCGTTTTTTCGTGTGGGTGTGCTTGTGTTTCAGCGCCTGAAGCGCGGTGAGGTGTGCGCTCGCAACGTTGTTATCGGGTTTTATGACCTGGGCCTGGCTGAAATGCGATTCCGCCGCCGCGTAGTTCTCCGCCTCGACCGCGGCAAGTCCGGCCTGAATCTGCAATTTCTCGTTGTCGGGTTGCAGTTCTACGGCGCGCGCCAAAGGATCGTACGAATCGGCGCGCCGTCCCTGAAGGGTCATCGTAACGGCCAATTGCTCGTAAAACTGGGGATTGTTGGGATCGATCCTGGTGGCGATTTCCGCATATTTCTCGGCTTCGGCAAAAACGCCGCTTCTCGATTCGTGGTACTCCTTGGAGCACATCGCTTGGGACAGCAAGAAATAGGAGTGGGCCCAATTCGGTTGCAAATCGATCGCCTGCCGAAACAAGCCCACCGATTCCGACACCTTGCCGTCGTTAAAGGTCTGGGCGGCCTTTTTGATGCATTCGATTGCAGCGGACATGGAAGTATCGGTGGTATTGTTTTGCCGGTTCTCCAATTTCAGTCCTCCCCAGGCGAAAGATTTGACTAAGAAAAACGCCTCAACGATAGATCGCTCGACCGCTTTTATAAGGCCGCGCTTGCCCTGCGTCGAACCCGGGGAAACTCTGCCGGGCTCAAGCTGGCGGGCATTCTATCATCATTAAGGAAGGCGAAGCCCCTTTCAGCGGCTCCTCGGCAGGTTCGGGTCATAGGCCAGAGGGTCGCAACGAGCTCGGCTGTCCGCTTTGCACGCTCACATCGCACCACCTGGTGACAAGCCCGGGACGGTATACCTGTTCCCATCTGGGAGATTCACTCAGTGGATCGGCGCCCTTTTCGCTTGTAATATCCCCGAAACGCTCGATCGGGATAGGTCGCGTGCGATTGCGCCCTCAAGTGAAACCTACCCCGCAATTCGCACCGGCTTAAGCGACAGTAAATTTATCGGGCGCTATAATGAGCCCACAGAGTAAACGGGATTGGCTGCCTGGGAGATATGAACAAGCTTCGTTCAAGTCGTATCGGCGGCGCCCTGCTCATGGTCGCCGCGTTATTGGGCAATTCGCCGATTGCCCTGGCCCAATTGCATTGCGATCATTCCCTGCCCTCCAACACTCCGTTGGCATCCTTCACCATCAGCGACGACGGAACAGTCATCGATCAGCGCAACGGCTTGATGTGGATGCGTTGCGCCTTGGGGCAGACCTGGTTCGACGGCAAGTGCTCCATCGCCGTTGAACGGTTCGAGTATCAAGAGACGGAGCCCGCCGTCGGCGAGTTCAACGACATCGGCGGTTTCGCGGGTTATCGGGATTGGCGAATGCCGACCATTGAGGAACTTTACAGCATCGTCGAGCAGCGCTGCTTCTCCCCCACGATCGACCAGACGCTTTTCCCGCAAACGCCGATCACCGGCTACTGGACATCGACGCCCGACCCCGGCTACGCCGCGGGCGCCATGCTCATTCATTTCCACAACGGCATTCGTTACATGGGCAACAAGGACCAGGGCTGGGCCTTACGTTTGGTCCGGGATGTCAAAAACTAACGATCGGTAGGTCGGCCCCCAACGTTAGGCGTCTGGCCGATGTTGGGCTTCCTTCGTCAGCCCATTAACCTACGCTTCTCTGATTCCCCGCCGAATTCCCACACGGTTGGTGACAATACTCACATACAGCGCCTCTTCGTTGACCGACTATGACCTCGTGTCGGCTGGATAGGCGGCGGCATACCCGGGCCGCAAATCCCGCCGACCTTAATCAACGGCGATAAGAGGAGGTCGACATGAACACGAAAAGCCATGCGCTATGCATCGCCGCACTGCTGGTTGGCCTCACGGCCCCCGCCTTCGCGGCGTTCGAACCCCTACCGCTGCAACCCCCACCGGCCCCGCCCGATAACCCACCCACTGCGGCCAAGACGGCGCTCGGCAAGCAACTCTTTTTCGATCCCCGGCTGTCGGTCGACAACACGCTCTCCTGCAACTCATGCCATGACGTGACGGGCAACGGCACCGAAAGCAGTTCGGTCTCGACCGGCGTCGGCGGACAACACGGTTCGCGGTCCGCGCCGACGGTCTGGAACGCGGCGTTCCTGAGCGCGATGTTCTGGGACGGCAGGGCCAAGTCGCTTGAGGAACAAGCCCAGGGACCGATCCTGAATCCGATCGAGATGGGCATGCCGCACAAGGAGGCCACGGTGGAGCGCATCCGCAGTATCCCCGGCTATCGCAAGCAATTCGCAGAGGTGTTCGGCGGCACGGAGCCGGTGACGATGACGAACATTGCCAAGGCCATCGCAACCTATGAGCGCACCCTGATCACGCCGAACGGCCTGTTCGATCAATACCTGCGGGGCGACAAGAGCGCGATGTCCGACGAGGCCCTGGCCGGCATGCATGAGTTCGAGAACCTGGGCTGCGTGCGCTGCCACACCGGTCCGGCCTTCGCGGGGCCTAGGAATATGCCGAGAGGCGACGCCTTCGTCGAATGGTTCCCGGCGTTCTCCTCGCGCTACGACAAGGAGTTCCACCTCAAGGACGACCTGGGCATCAACCAGGGCATGCTCCCGAGACCGCACGCGGGCAGATGGAGAGTACCGTCTTTGCGCAATGTGGCCCTCACGGCGCCCTACTTCCATAACGGTTCCGTGAAGACCCTGAACCAGGCCGTGCGCGTCATGGCCAAGGTGCAGCGCAACATCGAATTGACCGACGAACAGGCGGCGCGCCTGGTCGCGTTCCTGACGACGCTGACCGGGCAGTTCACGGTCCAGAACCCGCCCGAGCTGCCCCCGGATCCGGATACCGGCGAGAAAACGAAGTAGTTTGTTCCGGGCCCCCTTCTCCTCCCCGCGAGGGGAAGGGGGTTAAGCTTTCCACCTGCGCGGATACGAATGCCTCAATACCAGATTTCGGGATAGCGCCGCGTTTCCGGAACATTGTTCACCAGCAGCGCGATGACGAGCAGGATCAAGGGCCCGACGGTCGCCGGCACGAATACGTAGTAATACCCCAACGCATGAATATCCGGTGAACCGACCACGGCGATCAACGCCGTCGCTCCGCCCGGCGGATGCAGGGTGCGCGTCAAATGCATAAGGGCGATCGCCGTCGCGACCGCGGTGGCCTCGGCGAGATGGGGATAGGGATGAAGCAGCTTCCAAACCGTCACACCCACGATGGCCGATAGGATGTGCCCGCCGATCAGGTTGCGCGGCTGCGCCAGTGGACTGCGTACGGCGCCGTAAAGCAGTACGGCGGATGCCCCCAGCGATCCGATCACCAGCGTCGAGTCGTGACGATTGAAGAAGAAATGACTAAGGACGCCCAACGCGCCGATCCCGAGAAACGCCCCCAGCCACGACCACCAGATCTCGCTGTTGCTTACCCGCGGCGGGCTCCCTCTCGTGGTGCCACGCATTTTTCTGAAGTACTCCCTCAAGGTCACAACAGCCCCTCCAGGTGACACGCCTTGAGGAAGTCGTCGCGCGTGAGCATTCCCAAAAGACATCCCTTGTCGTCGACGACCGGCATACCCCTGCCCTCGTGGGCATGAAACGCCCCCACGATATCGATGAAACCGCTGTCCCTTTCGAGCGTCGCGACGTCCGCGGTCATGATGGCGCACACCGGCGTCTCCTTGCCCAGGAGCGCGAACGAATCGGGGGCGTCACTCAAGCGCAACAACAGCTCCATGAAAGTATCCGCCCGCAGCCAACGCAGAAAATCGGTTTCCGTGAGCATTCCGACGATCTGACCATCGGAATTCACGACGGGCAAGCCGCTCATGCCTTGGCGGGACATCGCGGCGGCGGCCGCTTCGAGCGTCATGCTCGGTTGCAACGACTCGAAACCCGTACGCATGAGTCTGTCGGCGCGCATGTTCTTGAAGACGCGCGCCAACGCATGCCTATGAGCCAAGTGATACAACAAACGAAAGTCTTCGGTACTAACGTCGAGATATCCCGAGATCTCGGCCATCGCGTCGAGGATGTCCTCGTCGCTGAGTTCGAGTTCGGGAACGTTGTTGTTGCCGTCACGCAACGACGGCGTGTCGGCACCGCCATTGATGTCATGAATCATCGCGAGGTCCGAAAGGCTGATCGACGATCCCTTACCGGGAAACCAACATGCACTCAGGCAACGGCCTGCAATATCCCTGCCTATTACATGTATTTTTAATACATTTTATTGTATCCGACTTGGCCCTCGAAGCGCAAAAGGACCAAACGGGTGAGACTCGATTGACGGCACCCGGACCGAAAAGCCTGGGAGCATGAGAAGACGAACCGAGCCACGGATGGAGTGCCTTCAGAACTCAAGGGCGATACCATGGTCTGATCTGTCGTCATCACCGATACCCAAGGAGCACCCATGGCCGATTTGTTCGACGAAAAATCAAAAGACTGGGACACCAACGATATGATCCGGGCGCTGTCGTCGGGCGTCGGATCCGCCATTCTGAAGAACGTACCGCTCGATCCGAAGATGTGCGTCATGGACTTCGGCGCGGGCACGGGCCTCATCAGCACGCAGATCGCGCCGCACGTCAAAAAAATCGTCGCCGTGGACATTTCCGTTGCGATGCTGGAAAAGCTCGCCGCCAAGGAGGAACTGCGCGGCAAGGTGGACATCGTCCGCCAGGACCTGCTGGATTCGCCCACGATCGGCAAGTTCGACCTCATCGTCAGCGCCATGGCGATGCATCACGTCGAGGATACGGAACGGCTCATCGCGACCTTCGCCGAACACCTGGACCCGGGCGCCGGGATCGCCCTGGCCGATCTCGACGCGGAGGACGGTACCTTCCATCCGCCGGAGACCGAAGGGGTGTTTCACCTCGGTTTCGAACGCGACGCCCTGAGAGGTATCCTGGCGCGGCACGGCTTCACCGATATCACGTTCCGTACCGCACACACGGTCGACAAGGAAAGCGGACGGTATCCGGTGTTCCTGGTTACGGCCACGAAGCAATAGCCGCCGACTATCGCGACGCGCCGCCAAGGCCTACAATCCCGCCACAACCCGGCAAGGAGAATCGCCTCGATGACCGACCTCGTCTTATACACCAACCCTCAATCCAGGGGACGCATCGCGCACTGGATGCTGGAAGAACTCGGACGCCCGTACGAGACCGTATGGATCGAATTCGGTCCGCCGATGCGCGAGGGCGCGTACCTCGACATCAACCCGATGGGCAAGGTCCCCGCGCTCAAACACGGCGACCTTGTCGTCACCGAAACGCCCGCCATCTGCGCCTACCTGGCCGACTGTTTCCCGGAAGCCGGACTGATGCCGCCCGCCGGCGATCCCGCCCGCGCGGCCTACTACAGGTGGATGTTCTTTGCCGCAGGCCCCCTGGAAACGGCGATCACGGCGAAGGCGCTCGATTGGACGGTGCCTAAGGGAAAGAGCGGGCTCACGGGGTTCGGCAGTTACGAAAAGACCCTTGAAGTCATTGAGGGCGCGCTAAAGCCCGGCCCTTATATCTGCGGGGAACGGTTCACGGCCGCCGACGTCTACGTCGGCTCGCAACTGAGCTGGGGCATGCGCTTCGGGATGATCGACAAACGCCTGAGTTTCGAGGCCTACGTCGCGCGGCTAAACGATCGTCCCGCGGCCAGAAACGCGCGCACCATCGCCGAAGAGCAACTCAAAAAGACGCAACCCTGAGCGCTATCGGAAACGAACGTCCAACGGGAAGCGGAGAAAGATACAAACCGGACGCCCACAAGAATCACCCCTACGAGTTCCCCCCCGTGCACCCCCCCGGTGCAAAAGCCCGTAAGGGTGATTCTTGTATTCGCCCGGTTTGCGCACAAACCGGTCTCTGCCGGATGGGAAATAAGCACCCTCATTCCACCCGGAGTCAAAGCCCCAACAACGCTGAGTGATCCCCTATAGTATTTGAAGATCGCCCAAGGTGCAAAAAACCGATCCCCCGCGTGCCCGATAAACCGCCTTAGGGGCAATAAGCCATGCAAGTTACGGCACTAAATATGGGATTCACAGCTATATTTGCGTCGAAATTCGTTCACGGATACGTCATGCAAGATGCGAACCAGTTAACACGATTCCCTTGAAGGTCATATAGTTACGCCACCTCTGGGATTACGAATCCCGAAAAAGTGTTAAAAAAGGTGACACTTTTGTGACGGCCAGACCTTCTGAAAATCCGGTTCAAACCTGCTTCAAGACGTCGTGCATGATGAAGATGACGATTTCGAGCGCGATCAGCCAGATGATGATCCACTCCAGCATTGAGGAGTGCTTGTGCTTCTGCTCGTCGGCCATCATCTGGAAGAGCTCGTGAATGGTCTCGAGCTTCTTGCTGAGCACCTCGACGCGCTGCCTGATCTCCAGATAGTCGGCCACCATCGAGTAGAAGCCGTCGAGCTCGGGGTATTCCCAAAAGAAATCGGGCACGTCGAGCAAGTCGTAGTTCAACATGACGTCGGCCTTGGTGAGGAACAGCCGTCCGCGCAAACGGGACAACGCCTTACCCGACAGTTGAGCGCTGCCCGTGCGGGCCAGGTTCTCGGGGATCTGCACGGTGTCGTTGATGGTCTGCTGGATCTGGGACTCGAACTGGGCGAGCTTGGTCGACTGGGCGATCCCATGCGAGACGGCCAGCTGCGTCAACACGGTGTCCTCGTGCAGCCGCAGATGATCGTCCTTGATATAGGAGCGTTCGCCCCCGCTCTCGAACGTGAATTCGTCGTCGACCGTATGCCTCAACGGCGAACGGGCGAACTCGGCGATCCTTTTGCCGAAGACCTGGCGGTCGGCCTCGGCCAGTTGCCAGAAGATCAATACCCCGTAGTCGAAGATGAAAATGTCGCCGCCGTGCCATTCCACGTGCAAAACGTTGCGATAGGCGGCGCAGCGCTCGCTTTCGTGCAGCGAATCCCTGAGCCCCTTGAAATCGAAATAGTCGCTATAGCACAGCGCGTAGATCTCGTGGTTTTCCATGTTGCCTTCCCCTTGGGGCCTGTTAACGGGCCCTAGCGCCCCCTGGCCTCCATGCGGCGCAGGAACTCGCTCATGATCTCGATGTAGAGTTGTTCGCCCAGATACTTGTCCTCGACGCCGGATTCGATGCTCGGGTTGTCGTTGACCTCGATCACGACCACCCGGTCGCCGGATTGCTTGATGTCGACGCCGTAAAGGCCGTTGCCGATCAGGCGCGTCGCCTTCACGGCGATCTCGAGAATGCGCTTCGGCGTCTCGAAGGTCGGCAGCGTCTCGAAACCGCCCGCCTTGGTGACCTTTTCGCCGTGCTGATAGATCTGCCAGTGATTGCGGACCATATAGTACCGGCAGGCGTAAAGCGGTTTATTGTTGAAGACGCCGATCCGCCAGTCGTATTCGGTGTACATGAACTCCTGGGCCAACAGCATGGCCGAGTCCTGTAGGAGATCTCGCGCCGCGGCCTGTAACGCCTCCATGGAATCGACCTTGACGATGCCGCGCGAGAAGGAGCCGTCCGGGATCTTCAGGATGATCGGAAACCCGATCTCATCCACCAGCTTCTGCAGCGCCGTCTTGCTCGGCTGGTTCAGAATCACCGTTTTCGGCGTCGGCACGCGATGGGTGGACAGCAGGTCGGCGAGATAGATCTTGTTGGTACAGCGCAGGATGGAAGTCGGGTCGTCGATCACGACCATGTCCTCGGCTTCCGCCTTCTTCGCGAAGCGATAGGTGTGATGATCGACAGCCGTGGTCTCACGGATGAACAGGGCGTCGTATTCGGGCAGGCGAATGTAGTCCTTCTTCGTGATCAGGTCCGTCGCGATGCCCAGCTGTTCGGCGGCCTTTTCGAAGTTTTTGAGGGCTCTGGCGTCGCTCGGCGGCAATTTCTCGTCCGGATTGACGAGGATCGCCATGTCGTAACGCGATGCCTTTCGCGTCCGCGGCCGCCGCCAGATCTTGCGGCTGAACTGTTCGAAGGCGTTGGCGAAGGCCTCCTGTTCGTTCTCGGAGGTCAATGACTTCAACGAGATCGCCTTGACCTGTTTGACCTGCCAACCGCCCTTTTCCTTTTGCACCAGAGTGATTTCGAGTAGGGGACATGGGAAGTCTTCGTACACGGCCTGCGCGATCCGCGCCAGATTCGGGTTCAGCGACTGCCCGAACCAGGCGTGAAACGTCAGCGTATCGACACCGTCTTCGATCACGAGTTTCGACAGCGGCTTCTTGACCTCGTCCAGCTGCAGCGTGGTCAGGGACTTGCGCCCGAGATCGTTGATGGTCGCGACCGAGGGAAACACGTGATGCCCTCTCGCCTCCGCCAACAAAGAGCAATAGTAGCCGGTGCTCAGGTAACGATAGCTCCGGCACAAATTGATGACGCGGACGCGCCGGACCGCGGGGTCCTTGCACCGCTCGAGGTAGTCATCGAAGGTGATGACATCCTGGCTCGGGTAATACGGCTGCCAGTCGGCCAGGTTTTCAACCACTACATAATAAGCGGTCACGTTTTTCGCTGTCTCCCGAAAGAGTTTGTCATTCGGCTATTGTTGATCCTGCCCGTTAAAATCTCAACAGTGGAATCGCTACATTTGGCACGCTATGATTGGGTTTTTAGAGACGGATCGTCATGCTGAAGCTGTCTTCCGAATTCGACCTGGCTTGTTTCAGTCCGGACTACCAGACCGCGGCCCGGCGGTTGACCGACACCATCTGCCGTTTGCCGAAGGCGCTCCTGCAATCCTTCGAGCGGCGCCCCCACCCTCTGCCCGGCCCGGACGGCGGCACCCTGACCTGCGACGTCGCATGGCTCGGCCGCAACCACAAACCGCGCCGCCTGCTGGTGCTGATGTCCGGCACCCATGGGGTCGAAGGGTTCGCGGGGTCCGCCATCCAAAACGATTGTCTGCCGCTGCTCGCAGAGGTATTGACGCAGCAGCCGGATCTTGGGGTCCTTCTGATCCACGCCTTCAACCCATGGGGCTTCGCCTGGCTCAGGCGTTGCGATCACGAGGGTATCGACCTGAACCGGAATTTCGTCAACTTCGCCCAGACCCTGCCCGGGAACGCGGACTACGAGGCCCTGCATCCGCGCTTGTACGACCCGGCCTGTCTGCACCCGGAAGTCATCGCCGATCTTTGGCGCAGCACCGGGTTCCAACACTTCGTCGAGGTCGTGACCCGCGGCCAATACACGCATCCGGACGGTTGCTTCTACGGCGGCAACGCGCCGAGCTGGTCGCGCCGCCAGTTGGAGGAGATCGCGGCGGCCCCCGCCGTCAGCGGCGCGGAACGCATCGCGGTCATCGATCTGCATACGGGGCTCGGACCTTACGGCTACGGCGAACTCATCAACGACCATCTGCCCGACACCGCAGGCGACGCCTGGGTCAGGCGCTGGTACGGCGCCAACGCCCGTTCATCGCATCTCGGCGAATCGGTGTCGACCGTCAAGGACGGCCTGATCGACTATTTCTGGCACCGGCTCATGGGCGACCGCGGCTGCTTCGTGACCCTGGAATTCGGTACGTACGCCGTCGACGCCCTGGCAACCACCCTGCTGCGCGAACAGCACTACCACTCGGTGACTGCGGCGAGCGGCGCGCACCGGGATATCGACGATCCGAACGTCCGCGTCCTACGCGACTTCTTTTATCCCGAAGAGCGATCGTGGCAGCAACAAGTGCTGTTCCGCGGACGCCAGGCCGTCTCGCTCGCCTGCGAGGGCCTGCTCGGTGACTGACGCCCTCGAGATACGTCCGGCCCGAATCGCCGATTTGCCGCAGCTTCTGACCCTGGAAGCCGTGTGTTTTAGCGGCGACCGTCTGTCGCGGCGCAGTTTCACGCACTTCATCAAGCCCGGTCCCCATGAACTGCTGGTATTGACCGAGAACGGTCAGTTGAACGGTTACGCCTTGAATCTCTACCGCGCCGGCACCAACCTCGGCCGGCTCTATTCGCTCGCCGTGTTGCCGCAGGCGCGCGGCAAGGGCTATGGCGGCCGTCTGCTGCAAGCGGCGGAACGGTCGGTGCAATCGCGGCACGGCGTCTTCATGCGGCTCGAGGTCAACGTCGCCAATCAACGCGCCATCGAGCTCTACCAGCGCCACGGCTACAAGATCATCGGACGCATCGCGCGCTACTACGAAGACGGCGGCGACGCGCTACGCATGGAACGGCGCATGCACAGGAACATCAGTGCCCAGAACGTCGCCAAGCCGTTCTACGAGCAGACCACCGATTTCACCTGCGGCCCGGCATCGCTCATGATGGCCATGAAAACACTGCAGCCCGACTACCAGATGTCGCGCCGCGAGGAACTGCGGATCTGGCGCGAGGCGACCACGATCTTCATGGCGGCCGGCCACGGCGGTTGTTCGCCGCACGGGCTCGCGCTGAGCGCCTGGCATCGCGGCCTGAACGTGACGCTCTACATCAACCAGACCGAGGCCCCTTTCCTCGACGGCGTGCGCGACAAGAAAAAGAAGTCGGTCATCCAGATCGTACACGACGACTTTCTGTCCGAGATCAAAACGACCGGCATCAAACTGAAGGTGCAGCAACTCACGCCGACCGGCGTCGACCGCATCCTGCAGCGCGGACACCCGATCATCGCGCTGATCAGCACGTGGCGCCTCAACCGGGACAAGGCGCCGCACTGGGTCTACGTCACGGCCTCCGACGAGCAGTTCGTCTACATCAACGACCCCGACATCAATGACGATCCGCACCTGACGCAGACCGACCACATCCATGTGCCGATCGAGAAATCCATCTTCCGGGAGATGGCGCGCTTCGGCCAAAAGCGTCTGCGTTGTCTGATCGAGATCACCGGTTTACGCGGGCAACCTGAGGGAGGCTTACGGACGTGAACGGAAAGGCGCCCCCATTTTGAGATAGGAGTTTTGAGGTAGGATTAGCGGAATGGCGGGCGATTGCGACAATGTCATGATCGAAACCCGGGACGCCGATGTTGACGCCCGGCGGGTCGAGCGCGTCGCAAACCGATTTCTTCGCCAGCACGCCCAAGGCCGTTTTCCCGGCGGGCAGCTCGTCGCGCGCCGGGGCGGACGGGTCATACTGAACCTGAATTGCGGTCTCGCCCGCGGCTGGCAAAACCGGGGCGGCGATGCGCCGGTCGCGGTCCGGGAGACCACGCCCTTCCCCGTCTATTCGACCGGCAAGCCCATGGCGGCGATCGTCATCGCCCTGCTCGAGGCGCGCGGACAGCTCGACGTCACGACGCCGATCGCATCGATACTCCCAGAATTCGCGGGCATGGGCAGAGACGCAATCACGACGCGCGACGTCCTGACGCACCGCGCCGGCATCCTGTTGCCCGACCTCGTCAACAACTACCAGAACTGGGGAAACGGCGACGATACCTGGCGACATCTCATCAACACGCCGCCACGCTATCCGCGCGGCACCTTCGCCTACATGCCCACTGAATTCGGCATCATCCTCGACCGGATCGTGCGCGAACTGACCGGCACCAACATCGCGCGCCAGTTTCAAGATACGTTCGCGAAGCCGCTCGGTCTGACGGCCATGCACTACGGCCTGGGGGATCTCGCCCTCAATGATCTGGCTTGGACCTATTGGCTGAACGGACGCGAGCGCTACATGGTGGCGGGTATCAACGTCGCCGACCGTTTCGAGGAAAAGGCCAACCACGACTTCGTCTTCTCGGCCATGAACCCGGCCTTCAGCATGGTCGCCAACGCGACGAGCCTGGCGTCGTTCTATGAATGCCTCGTCAACGGAGGTTGGGCGCCGAACGGCGCGCAACTGATCCCCAAAGAGGTCCTCGAGCGTTACACGCGGCGTCAGGTCTCGGGATGGAACCGATCCGTGCGAAGCTATCTGTCGCTCGGCTACGGTTTCATGCTGGGCCTGCCGGTGCCTTCCTTCTACGGCTGGTGGGGGTCATCCGGATGCTTCGGGCACCCCGGACTGTTCTCATCGATCGCGTTCGCCGACCACGACACCGGACTCTCCATGGCCGTGATCACGAACGGTACGCGCGGCATCGGCGACTTCTTCCGTAAGATGGTATCGCTGACGCATGGCATGCGGCTCGCCTGCCGTTGAAACGGCGATGCGTCAATGTACGAAACAAGCCGCCTGCAGTTCCGCCGGCATCCAGTCACATAGCCCCATATCTTCCGCGAAGCGGGCTTGCTCCGCCAGATGGTGGGCGACTTCGCGCGCCAGTCTGAGACGCTCCTCAAGCGAAACGCTCGCCTTTGAAAAATTACGTTTCGGTCCCGTCGCCATCCTTGCGATTGCCTCGATGGTTCGCTGATTGTGCGCCATGTTCACGTTCTCCGTTAAGTAATTCATCCAGGGAGAACAGAGGCTACGCCTTCGAATTCCGAAGTACTGTCACGATGGTTACGCAATTCCGGCTCGGTTGCGCAACGGCGTCCAAACCGGTTTCCGAACCCAGCGAGCCGCAACGCGGTAATCCTCAATGGCTAGTCGCAAACCGTGTTCAGCAAATGGCCGTCCGCACGTTCCAATAGGCGTTCGAGATTGGCGATGGTCAGCACGCCGTCGGAAAAATCGATCACGCCGTCGCGACGCAACTCGCCGAGCAACCTGGCGACGACCGGCCGGACCGTGCCGATCATGTTGGCCAGTTCCTCCTGCGACAAATCGCGGATAAGATTCAGGCTGCGGCGCCTGTCGTTGAAGTGCCTCAACAGAAGGTGGACAAGCCGGGTCATGGTATCGTCCAACGCCAATTCGCTGGCCAGTTGACAAAGGTTTTCGATGCGCTCCGCCGCGATCGCAGCCATCGACTGGCGCAGCACGGGATATTCGTCCATCCAGCGCGACCAGCGGTCGACCGGCGCCGACAGCGCCTCGACCTCATCCAACGTACGGATTTGGAGGTCATAGGGACCGCGGCAGTCGATCAGATTCAGAATATTGAAGCCCTCACCGGGCCCGAGGACGCAGAACGTCAGCTCGCGTCCATTGTCGACATGATGACGTCCGATTTTGACGCGCCCCGTAAGCAGCAAGTGAAAACGCTCTTGCGTCTCCTCCGGGCACTTCAGCAAGTAGCCGCGCGGCCAATGCTCGCGCTGCATGCAAGTGACCATATTCAGAAGAAAACGTTCGTCGACCCCCTTGAACAAACAGGTTCCAGTCAACGCCTTGCAATCGACCAACGGGCGCATGGCGTGGTAGGACCGGCCATTGAAACGCCCGGAATCACCATTCCCTTTATCCATGGACTGCCTCCCTATCACGATGATCCGAATCAGTTACCCACTCAAGGAACGTCCGATCCACCCATAGGCATCCATTTCATTCGAAATGAATCAGCGACATCCTCATGACTTTAGGTATTAATGGACTGGAAACAACCGAGCCCAGATGCGATTGAAAGGCTCAGTATTTCTATATGTCGTCCCTCATTCAGACTGCGCGGCCAAGCCCGGTTTTGCGCCCTTTCGGGGCGCCCGATCCTGCCTCATCTTGACGGGGTCACCGAAGAAATGCGGGCAACTCACGTGCGCTACCCGTTAGAACTCGCATCGCAACGTCGCATTCGTAAATCCATGCGCGCTTTGACGGATTTCAGTATCCAAATATCGAGGGACATGCTCTGTCACTTCCGTTACATTCCTTAGGGACATACTGAAGGGGTAATCCATTCTTAAGGGGTATTCCGCGAGGTGCGTCACAAAAACGCATATAACGATACAATTCAAATGGATATTGTGTATCGAGAGATACAACAAGACGGAGAAAATCATTCATCAAGTGTGCCGTCCTTGTGCACGAACCGCCATCGGCCGTCCACCTCCAACGCACGCAAATCATCGTCGGGATAGAGCCCGTCGTCGCCCGGCGTACGATCGCCGACATCGAGATAAACGACCTCTTCCCCGGTCGCGTTGATCAGACAATGTCCATTACCCGTCCCGTCCTTGCTTCGGCCCAGGATTTTTTGAGACAAGAGACCTACTCGTATGGTTTTCCAGCTTACAGATCAAAATCGCCGCCATCCCGCGGTCTTCCGGTTCGAGTATGGCGTTGGATGCGCTCTATCTCTTCCTCACGACCACTGGCGCTTGAAAAGTAGGCCACCCGTTCTCAACCCTGTCTTCGTGGCCATTAATAAACATATTTCAATGGGTTAAGAGGTTAAGGTTGCCGATTTTGAGCAACGCGCATATACTAGTGGCTCGTCTAATGACAAGGTTATTTATTGTGACAGCGGAGGGAGCGGTATGAAGACGACAAAGATACTCGTGGGTATGGCGCTGATGGCGGCATGCATGGCCAGCAGTGCGGTGTGGGCTTCTGGTGGTGAATATGATCATGGTTCCGCCACGATCCCTGAACCCAGCGTCTTGGCCTTGACGCTTGCCGGCGTGATTGGTGCGGGCGTCGCCGCCAGAGCGGCTCGCAATAAGAAAAAGTAGTCGAGTTTCATTGAGAAGGCTGCCCGTAAGGCAGCCTTCTTCATATCCGAATAGAGAGATCAAGGGGTCAGCACATTTGATCTCGATAGCTTTGCTTTTACGATCGCTGCCGTGCGGCTGCTTTCTTACCCGTCGCGTTAACATCCGTTGTATCTCATCCCGAAAACGCTCAGAGCCAACAACTGTGCATTTCCGGGTATGCTTACGTATTACATCTAAGCCGAGTGCAAATAGCGTACGGAAAGCCTAACCACCCCCCCCAATGGGCTAATACTTAAGTACCAAAATCGGACGCGCTCATCTTCTGCGCCGATACCCCATCACCCCCAATATCCCGGCGTGGCCCTGGTGATCCTGAAAAACGATTCGAGCAACTTCGGGTCGTAATAACGCGATTCACGCTCCATCATGCGCATGGCGTCGCCCGGAGATATGCCCTTGTGATAGGATGTGTCGTTGGTGATGGCGTCGTACGAATCCGCGATTCTGAGCACGCGCGCAAGTACGGGAATGTCGGTCGCGGAAAGTCCGTCCGGATATCCGGTGCCGTCGTAATTTTCGTGGTGGTGATACACCATATCGAGGATTCGAGCATCCAGTCCCAGCGGCGCCAATAGGTCGCGACCGCTCTCCGTATGCTTTTTGATCAACGCGAACTCGTCTTTAGTCAAGAACGCGGGTTTGTGCAGAATTTCGTCGTGAACCGACAGCTTGCCGATGTCGTGAATCCGTGCGCCCATGGAAAGCAATTCGATATCCTTTTCCGAAAATCCGAGCGCCTTGCCGAACGGCTCCACACTGTCCCCGACACGTTGATGATGGGCGCACAGATCAAGGTCTCTCATCCTGATTACGCCAAGCACGAAATCCGCTACATTTACCGTCCCGGATGCCTTGAACTCAACCTGCACCATATCCACCTCTCCATTGGCTTCTTTCGAACAATCCCTTCCCGCCCCATGAAACCTCAAGATCAGGGCCTGTTCGGGAAATCGATCTACGAATTGTGAAATTCCGGTTCTTCAACCACTCCTTTGGCAATCAGAAAAAGCGTTTGGAAACGACGCGAAGTATGACCGTCCCGTAATGAATTTTGCGGGCACGAAAAACGTCAAAATCGAATGGGGAAAAGTTAAGAAGAAATTGAGCGGATAGACGGCTGAGACAATAACCCGCCCTGCCGCAGGAAAGCGCTCCCGGCGACAACAGATACCACAACAGCCGACGATTCCATGAATCCATGGCGCCGCCCATCCAGAACGACATTGCATATAGCCCTCCGGCAGTCTGCAACGAATATCCTTTTATCCTGTAGGATAAAGCTAACGGCGCCCTCCGCGGATGTCAATCACCCATACGGGTGGAATCGTAACCGACACCCCTATCACTCGGCGTTATTGGCGAATAGAATAGGAATTTCCTCGACAATGACCGAACGCCGATTTTCCGATTGCGGATCGGTTGTTACCGCTCTCGATAACGTCAACGTCAACCGATAGAAGGGGAATTGCGTTTGATCGCCATCAACATCGCCGTGCTCACCGTCTCCGATACCCGCACCCCGGATAACGATGTCTCGGGGAAACTGCTCTCGGACCGCGTTCGATCGACCGGACACCGTCTTGGCGCGCACATGCTCGTCAAGGACGATATTCATCACGTTCGCGCCCGGTTGTGCCAATGGATCATCGATGAAGGCATCGACGCGGTGATCGTCAACGGCGGCACCGGCCTGACCGGCAGGGACGGCACGCCCGAGGCGGTGAAGGTATTGCTCGACAAGGAGATCGAGGGTTTCGGCGAATTGTTTCGCCAGCTTTCCTATGCCGAGATCGGCACATCGACGATCGCGTCCCGCGCGCTCGCGGGCGTCGCCAACGGCACCTTCATCTTTTGCATCCCGGGATCGCCGAGCGCTTGCGAACTGGCCTGGGATCAGCTGATCTCGCTGCAACTCAACAGCGACACCCGACCCTGCAATCTCGTCCAACTCATACCGCGGCTGAAGGAGAAATAGCGAAATGGATAACGCCTGCGACACCGGCAAACCCGCCCCGCTGCCTGAAGAAGAGGTCTTACGGCTGCTGTGCGAGGCCGCGCGACCGATCGAACGGACGGAACGCCTGCGGCTGGAGGAATGCCACGGCCGCATACTCGCCGAGACGTTGACCGCGCCGATGGACGTTCCGCCAGCCGACAACAGCGCCATGGACGGTTATGCGGTGCGGGCGGCCGATTGCGCCAAAGCCGATGCCCGACTCTGGGTCTCGCAACACATCCCGGCCGGCGCCACGGGCAAAGCGCTCAAACCGCAGGCGGCGGCGCGTATCTTCACGGGCGCCCCTCTGCCGCCGGGCGCCGACGCGGTCGTCATGCAGGAATGCTGCGGGACGGAGGGGGAAGACATCATCGTCGCCGAACCCGTCCGGCCCGGCGACAACGTCCGCCGACGCGGCGAGGACATCGCCAAGGACAGTGAACTGTTACATCAAGGCACGCGCTTGCAACCGCAGCACGTCGGCTTGGCGGCGTCCGTCGGACTCAACCGGCTCAAGGTCTACAAGCGCCTGCGGGTCGCGGTGTTTTTCACGGGCGACGAGCTGACGGCCCCCGGGAATCCGCTCACACCCGGAAAGATCTACAACTCGAACCGCTACGTCCTGACCGGCCTGTTGCAGCGGCTGGGCTGCGAGGTCGTCGACTTGGGCGATGTCCCGGACAACGTCTTCGCCACCCGCGAAGTGCTGGATCATGCCAGGACCACAGCGGACGTCATCATCACGAGCGGGGGCGTCTCGGTCGGCGAGGAAGACCATGTGCGCAACGCGGTCGCGGCGCTCGGCAAGCTCGAACTCTGGAACATCGCCATCAAACCCGGCAAACCGCTGGCCTTCGGGCATGTCGGCGAAACGCCGTTCTTCGGCCTCCCCGGCAATCCCGTCGCCCTGTTCATCACGTGCTGCCTCTACGCCCGCCCTTTCCTGCAAATCTGCCAGGGACGCACTTATCGACCGCCCCGTTTCATGTGGCTGCGCGCCGGATTCGAGCGGCCTCATCCGCATAGCCGCCGGGAATATCTGCGCGCGCGCGTCGAGTCGACCACCGAACAGCAGGATTTCGTGAAACTGTACCCCCATCAGGGCTCCGGCGTTCTGAACTCGCTGGCCTGGGCCGAGGGGCTCGCCTGCATCCCCGAAGGCAGCCGGATCGAAAAAGGCGATATGGTGCGTTATCTGCCGCTCGAGGCGCTGTTCGATTGACGTCCGCCCAGACCTCCACCCAGACGCGCGCCCAAGTCAGCGCGGTCATCCTCTCGGGCGGCCGATCGCGGCGCATGGACGGACGCGACAAGGCCTTCGTCGAGATCCACGGCCGTCCGCTCATCGAGCGGGTCATCGAGACATTGCGTCCCCAGGTCGGGGAACTCTTCATCTCGGCGAATCCCGACGACCCGCGCTATCGCTCGCTCGGATCGGAAGTGCTCCCCGATCCCGTGGGGCCCGATTTCGGCCCGCTCGCGGGCATCCTTGCCGGACTGGAGCGAACGAAGTCCCCTTACCTCCTGACCGCGCCCTGCGACGTCCCCTTCCTGCCCGATACGCTCGCGGAACGCCTTCTGGCGCGAATCAAATCGACAGGCGCCCGCGTCGCGACCGCCGCCGACGGCGACCGCCTGCACGGCACGATCTCATTGCTTGAACGCGGACTCGCCGACGACCTGCGCGCCTACATCGAAAACGGCGGACGCAAGGTTCGCGACTGGCTGGAAGAAAACGGCTGCGAGGCCGTGGATTTTTCCGATGCGCCGAACGCCTTCCTAAATATCAACAGCCCGGATGACCGTGCGCGCGCGGAATCGATGCTTCCACTTCCGAAGTAACGATCACTTTTTCGCTTCGAGCATGGCGCGAAGTTCCGGAACACACGAGCCGCAATTCGTGCCCGCCCGGAGCGCCTTGCCGATCGCCTCCACGCTGGAGAGCTTCTGCTCCCGAATGGCCGCTTCAATGGTTTTAACGCCGACCGAAAAACACGCGCAGACGATGCGGCCGGCATCGGTCTGTCCCTCGGGCGAGCGGCCCAGCAAGAGCCCCCGGCGTTCGGCTGCGGTCAACGATTCGCTCTCGAACAGTCCGGCCAGCCAGTCGCGGGACGGCAGTTCACCACCCGGCGAGATGAACACGCAACTCTCGACCCGATTCCCGACCATGCGTACGCCGCGATAGCGCTGGCCGCGCGCGTCGTGATATTCGATCCATTCCACGTCGTCGTCGGAACGGCAAAGCGCGTCCCTCGCCCATGCCGGCCAATCGGGGTCGGTCTCCCGGCCAGCGATTTCGTAGCGATAAAAGCCCGCCCCCTGGGCGCGCACCCAATACTCGACCCCGCTCAAATCGAGTTTGCGACGGCTCAGGATGAACCCCTGCCAGGCGGCGGGATAAGGGATGACGCGCACCGGCGTCTGTTTTGACTCGGGCTGCCCCGAAACCGGATCGACCACCGGATTGACGACGGCGTCGATCCGGGCATGGCTCGCGAACTGGTCGCTCCAATGCATGGGCACGAATACGCTGCCCCGATGCTGGTAACCGTCGCCGCGCACCCGCACCAGCACCTCGCCCCAGCGGCTGAATACCCGGGCGAGTCCGCCATCCGTGAGGCCGTAAGCGGCGATGTCCAATGGATGCATCTCGACGTAGGGTTCGGGCGTGTGTTCGCCGAGGCGCGCCGCCTTGCCGGTACGAGTCATGCTGTGCCACTGGTCGCGGACACGGCCGGTGTTCAAGGTCAGCGGAAAATTCTCGCCGGCCGAATTCCTGGGCGGCCTCGGTTTGACGGGAATCAGCCGCGCCTTGCGCGTCGCCGTAAAGAAGCGACGGTCGGAAAACATGCGCGCCGTGCCTTCGCCGCCGCGCACAGGCCATTGGACGGGTTTCAAAGCATCATATTCCGCGTCGGACATGCCGCCCAATGCGAAGATATCGAAGTCGCGCGCCCCCTGATTCTCGGCGCCCGACAATAAGGCGTGCTCGCGAAAGATCTCGGCGACCGAACCGTAGTCGAACGCGCGCCCGAACCCCATGCGCTTGGCGACCTCGGCGATCGTCCACCAGTCGGGCCGGGCCTCGCCCGGCGCCGCCAGAAACGCGCGTTGACGCGAGATCCGTCGCTCCGAGTTCGTGACCGTGCCGCCCTTCTCGCCCCAGGCCAGGGCGGGTAACAGCACGTGCGCCAGGCGAGTCGTATCGGTCTCCCGCACGACGTCGGAGACCACGACGAATTCGCACTTCTCGAGTGCCGCCTTGACCCGATCGGCATCGGGCAAACTGAAGACCGGATTCGTGGCCATGATCCAGACCGCCTTGACCTTCCCTTCGCCGATGGCCTCGAACAGATCGACGGCCTTGTATCCCGGCTTGTCGGCGATGACCGGGGATTGCCAAAAGGACTGCACGATGCGGCGATGATCCGGATTATCGATCTCCATGTGCGCGGCCAGCATATTGGCCAAGCCTCCGACCTCGCGTCCGCCCATGGCGTTGGGCTGCCCGGTGAACGAAAACGGCCCCATGCCGATGCGGCCGATACGGCCCGTCAACAAATGGCAGTTGATGATGGCGTTGACCTTGTCGGTGCCGCTCGACGATTGATTGATGCCCTGCGAATAGACCGTGACGACGCGCTCCGTGCGGGCGAACAGGCGGAAGAATTCGGTCACCATGTCGTCGGGCAGGCCGCAGCTCCACCCCACCGACGCGATATCCGGGGCGCTTTCGCGTGCAACCGCCAGCGCCTCGCCGAGACCCTCGGTATGGTTGTCGACGAACTGCCGATCGATCTCCCCGACCCGGTCCAGATAAGCGAGCAGACCGTTGAACAACACGGCGTCGCTGCCCGGATTCAAGGGCAGATGCAGGTCCGCGACGTCGCAGGTCGCGGTCTTGCGCGGATCAATCACGACGACCTTCAAATCGCCGTGTTGGCGCTTGGCCGCGACGATGCGCTGATAGAGCACGGGATGACACCAAGCCGCGTTGGTGCCGGTGAGCACGATGAGTCGCGCCCTTTCCAGATCCTCGTAGCAGCACGGCACCGTGTCCGAACCGAAGGCCCGCTTATGCCCGGCGACCGAGGACGACATGCAGAGCCGCGAGTTGGTGTCGATGTTCGCGGTGCCGATGAAGCCCTTCATGAGCTTATTGGCGACGTAATAGTCTTCGCTCAACAACTGCCCGGAGACGTACATCGCCACGGCGTCCGGACCGTGCGCGTCGATGACGCGCTTGAAGCCTTCGGCCACGGTATCGAGCGCGCGATCCCAATCGGCGACTTCGCCGCCGATCATGGGCGCAAGCAAGCGTCCTTCCAGATCGAGGGTCTGGCCGAGCGCGGCCCCCTTCGAACACAAACGCCCGAAATTGGACGGGTGGTCCGGGTCTCCTTTTACGGTGACGTCATTCCCCGCTACCGATGCGATGACGCCGCAACCTACGCCGCAATAGGGACAGGTCGTCGCGGTGGACCTACGCTCCATCGCGGGCGGCATTAGTCACCGGACAATTGCAGATAGACCGTGCCGCCTTCGACCTTGGTCTCGAAACGCGCGGCGCAGCCCTCGTCCGGGGCCACGGCCTGCCCCGTCGCAAGTTCGATGTTCCAATTATGCAAGGGACAAGTCACGCGCGCACCGTGCACGATACCCTGGCTCAACGGTCCGCCCTTGTGCGGACAATGATCCCGCAACGCGAAGACCTCGTCGTCCAGCGTACGGAAGATCCCGATATTGCCGCTCCCGGTCTTCACGACCCTGGCGCCCTGGCGCGGAATTTCATCGAGCGAACCTATTTCAATCCAATCGGACATGTTTCAAATTCCTCGTTCAACCGACCTGCTTGATCGGGAAGTAAGCCCTGCGTCGATCCGACGCCGCGACTTCCTTCGCCCAGGGATCATATTGGAATACCGCCTGCGACTCCAGGAAGCGCTGATACAGCGACTTGCGTCCCTCTCCGTCATCGACGATCCTTTCACGCACGTAGTTGAGTCCGACGCGCTCGATCCAGGGCGCCGTGCGTTCGAGATAATGCCCTTCCTCGCGATAGAGCTGCATGAAGGCGCCGCAATATTCCTTGGCCTCTTCCTCGGTCGCGACACGCGCCAACAGATCAGTAGCACGGACGTGGATGCCGCCGTTGCCGCCGACGTGCAGCTCGTATCCCGAATCGACGCAGACCACGCCGAAGTCCTTGATCGTCGCCTCGGCGCAATTGCGCGGACAGCCCGAAACGGCCATCTTGAATTTATGCGGCGTCCAAGAACCCCAGGTCATCTGCTCCAGTTGGATGCCGAGCCCCGTCGAGTCCTGGGTGCCGAAGCGGCACCACTCCGAGCCGACACAGGTCTTGACCGTGCGCAAGGATTTTCCGTAGGCGTGACCCGAGACCATGCCGGCGGCGTTCAGATCGGCCCAGACATCGGGCAAATCCTCCTTTTTGATGCCGAACAGATCGATACGCTGCCCGCCGGTGACCTTGACGGTCTTGACCGCGTACTTGTCGGCTACATCGGCGATGGCGCGCAATTCGTGCGGCGTCGTGATACCGCCCCACATGCGCGGCACGACCGAATAAGTGCCGTCTTTCTGGATATTGGCGTGGGCGCGCTCGTTGATGAAACGCGACTGCGGATCGTCCTGAAATTCACGAGGCCAGGCGGCCAGGAGATAAAAGTTCAGCGCCGGCCTGCAGCTCGCGCAGCCGTCCGGCGTCTCCCACTCGAAGAATTCGCGCACGGCCTGGTGGCTCGTCAGACGATGTTCCACGATGCCCTTGCGCACCTCGTCGTGGGTGTACTCGCAGCAGCCGCAAAGCGCCTTCTTCTTCGGCGTCGCCGAATAATCGCCCACGGTCGAGGCAAGGATCTGTTCGACGAGACCGGTGCACGAGCCGCAGGACGCCGAGGCCTTGGTATGGGCGCGCACCTCTTCGATCGTGAACAAACCCTTGGTCGTAATGGCCTTGACGATCTCGCCCTTGCAGACGCCGTTGCAGCCGCAGACCTCCATTTCGTCGCCCATGGTCGCGGCGGCGTTTTGCCCGCCGTGTCCCGAGTCGCCGAGATGGGCCTGGCCGAACATCAGCGAATCGCGGAACCCGCTGACATCGGTACCGTCGCGCATGAGTTGGAAATACCAGGCGCCGTCGACGGTATCGCCGTACATGACTGCGCCTTGGATCTTGTTCTCCTTGAGCAGGATCTTTTTATAGACGCCCAGCGAGGCATCCTTGAGGACGATCTCTTCGCTGTCCGCATCACCGACAAAATCGCCGGCGGAAAACAGATCGACGCCCGTAACCTTGAGCTTGGTCGAGGTCACCGAACCCGCGTAGCGACCGATGCCGTATCTGGCAAGATGGTTGGCGCAGACCTTGGCCTGCTCGAACAGCGGCGCGACGAGACCGTAGGTCATGCCGCGATGCTGCACGCATTCGCCGACGGCATAGACCCTGGGGTCGAAGGTCTGCATGGTGTCGTTGACGACGATGCCGCGCTCGCAATGCAGCCCGATCTTCTTTCCGAGCTCGATGTTGGGTCGAATGCCCGCCGCCATGACAACGATGTCTGCCGGGATTTCCGGCCCGTCCTTGAAACGCACAGCCTCGACGTGCTCCTTGCCGAGGATCGCCTCGGTTTGCGTCGCCATGAGGAATTTGAGTCCCTTCTCCTCCAGGGATTTCTGCAACATCCTGCCGGATTCGGGATCGAGCTGACGTTCCATGAGCGTATCCATCAGATGCACGACCGTGACGTCCATGCCCTGAATTTGTAAACCGTTGGCCGCTTCGAGACCCAGCAAACCGCCGCCGATCACGACCGCATGACGACCGTGTTTGGCCGCGTCGAGCATGGTGTCGACGTCCTGGATATCGCGGAAACCAATCACGCCTTCGAGCTCATGACCCGGTACCGGAATGATGAAAGGCGTCGACCCGGTCGCGATCAGGAGCCGGTCGTAGGGCGCGATCGTGCCGTCTTCGGCAATGACTTCACGGCGGGCGCGATTGACGTCCACGACCTTCTTTCCGGTGTGCAGCGTGATGCCGTTCGACGCATACCACTCCCTGTCGTTGAGCACGATATCCGAGATCGTCTTCTCCCCGGCCAGGACCGGAGACAAGAGGATGCGATTGTAATTCACGTGCGGCTCGGCGCCGAACACGGTGATGTCGTAGGCGTCCGGCGCGAGCTTGAGCAATTCCTCGAGCGTGCGTACGCCGGCCATGCCGTTACCGATCAGTACGAGTTTTTCTTTCATTGCAATTTCCTCACGGGTTGCACCTTTAATGTTCCGAAGGACGGTGTTGGCGTTCGTAGAGGAACTTCAACACCTCGGTGCGGTATTCGTTGTAGCGTTTGTCGTTGGCAAGCCGAATGCGGTCGCGCGGACGCTCCAGATCGATGGCGAGAATTTCGCCGATCGTCGCCGCCGGGCCGTTGGTCATCATCACGATCTTGTCCGACAGCAATACCGCCTCGTCCACGTCATGGGTAATCATGATCACGGTGTTTTTCAGCTCGGCCTGGATCTCCATGACCGAATCCTGCAGATGCGCCCGGGTCAATGCGTCGAGCGCGCCGAAGGGTTCGTCCATGAGCAGGACCGTGGGCTGCATCGCAAGCGCCCTCGCGATACCGACGCGCTGCTTCATGCCGCCCGAGACCTCGGCCGGATATTTGTGCATGGCGTGGTCCATGTGCACGAGGCTGAGATTGTGTTCAATCCAGGATTTCATCTCCGCCTTGTTCATGCGCTTCTTGAAGATCGCCTTCACCGCCAATTCGACGTTCTGATAACAGGTCAGCCACGGCAGGAGTGAATGGTTCTGGAATACCACGGCCCGATCGGGCCCCGGCTCATCCACCTCCTTGTTGTTCAGGATCACGCCGCCGGTCGTCGCCTTGTGAAGGCCCGCGACGATATTCAGCACCGTCGACTTTCCGCATCCGGAGTGGCCGATGATGGAAATGAATTCGCCGTTTCCGATCTTCAGGTTGACGTTGTCGAGCGCCTTGAACGGCCCCTTCTTGGTTTGGAATTCGATGGAGACATCGCTGAGTTCCAAAAACGCCGGATTGTTTTTCGCTTCGCTTTGAATCATGGTCTCCGCCACTTCAAACTCGTTTCTTTTAAACATGAATACCTTCGACATGACGGCCCCCTTTAAACATTTTTGTCGTGAGACAGGACACGTTGAAACGCGACCATGATCCAATCGAGCAGGAAACCGATCAGCCCGATCGCGAGCACCGCGAACATGATGCGGGCCAGCGAATCGGAACTGCCGTTTTGAAATTCATCCCAGACAAACTTTCCGAGCCCCGGGTTTTGCGCCAGCATCTCGGCCGCGATCAACACCATCCAACCGATGCCGAGCGAAATTCGAAGGCCCGTAAAAATGACCGGCAGCGACGCGGGGATCGCAATCTTGAATATCTGCGCCGTCCAGTTCAGACGAATGACGCGACCGACGTTGATCAAATCCTTATCGATGGATGAAACGGCCATCGCGGTGTTGATCAGAGTCGGCCATAGCGAACACAAGGTCACGGTAATGGCAGAGTTGATGAACGATTTTTCGAACATCGGATTATCCGTGACGTAGACAGCGCTCACGACCATGGTCACGATGGGCAACCAGGCCAAAGGAGACACCGGTTTGAAAATCTGGATCAACGGGCTGATCGCACCGTAGAGATTCCTGCTCAGGCCGCACACGACACCGATCGGAATCGCGATCAGGCTTGCGATCACGAACCCCGTGAACACGGTGATAAGACTCGTCCAGATCTGATCGATGAACGTCACGCGGCCGGTATATTCACGCACCTTGATCTCTGCGTTGGGGTCCTTCTCGAGCTTCTTTTGATTGCGTTCCTCCTGGCGCTCGTAGAAGGCCTGTTCCTTGGCGCGTTCCGTCTTGTACTCCTGCCACAGGTTTTCGCCCTGCGCCCAAACCGCTACGGGTCCGGGAAGATCGCCGAGACTGGTTTTGACTTGCGATGCGGCGCCCGCCCAAACGAACAGGAACGCGACCAAGGCGATCACGGGCAGACCGATCCCGGAGAACAGGTCGGAAAACTGCTCGCGAGGATTTTCTCCGCTGCAAAGGCGAACCACCGGCACCAGCCAGGACACCCCGGCCATCTCGAGATAGTTGATGATTCTGTTCTTCATGACATCGTCCCGACTATCGAATTTGTGTTCGTTGATATCGAGGGCTGCGTCATCACCGACGACGCAGCCCTCTCCTTACGTACGGAATAAATCAAGGCTTCTCGCTTCCCTTGAGACCGATCTTGAACTTCGTCAGGTAGTCGTTGGGCTTGTGGCCGTCGTAGGTCACGCCGTCGATGAAGTGCGTCTGCGGCGCGCGGAAGCCGTCCTCTTTGGCGAAGTCCGGAAAATCGGCCGCCGACATCTTGCCTTCCGCGATCAATTCCCTGGCCGCCTTTTCATAGATGTCCGGGCGATAGACCTTCTTCGCGACGTCCATGTACCAGCTGTCCGGCTTGGCGTCCGAAATCTGTCCCCAACGGCGCATCTGGGTCAGATACCAGACGGCGTCCGAGTAATAGGGATAGGTCGCGTAGTAGCGGAAGAAGACGTTGAAATCCGGGACCGAACGCTTGTCGCCTTTTTCGTACTCAAAGGTGCCTGTCATCGAGTTGGCGATCACGTCGTAGTCGGCGCCGACATAGTTGGACTGGGACAGGATCTTCACGGCTTCCGGACGGTTGCCGTTGTTGTCGTCGTCCAACCATTTGGCCGCGCGGATCAGCGCCTTGATCACGGCGATGTGGGTGTTCGGATATTTATCCGCCCAGGCCTTGCTGACGCCGAAGACCTTTTCCGGATTGTCCTTCCAGATCTCGTAGTCGGTCACGACCGGTACGCCGATGCCCTTGAAGACGGCCTGCTGGTTCCAGGGTTCGCCGACGCAATAGCCGTAGATCGTTCCGGCTTCGAGCGTCGCAGGCATCTGGGGCGGCGGCGTCACGGACAACAAGGCATCGGCCTTGATGGTCCCCGAAGTGTCGCCCTTATCCGGCGCGTAGTAACCGGGGTTGATGCCGCCCGCGGCCAGCCAGTAACGCAATTCGTAGTTGTGCGTGGATACCGGAAAGACCATGCCCATCTTGAACGGCTTGCCCTCCGCCTTGTACTTCGCGATGACCGGCTTCAAGGCGTCCGCCTTGATCGGATGCACGGGCTTGCCGTTCTCCATCGGGACGTGTTTTTTCATTTCGTCCCAGACGCTGTTCGAAACGGTAATGCCGTTGCCGTTCAGATCCATGGAAAATGCCGTAATGACGTCGGCCTGGGTACCGAATCCGATCGTCGCGCCGAGCGGTTGCCCGGCAAGCATGTGCGCGCCGTCGAGTTCGCCGTCGATCACGCGATCGAGCAATACCTTCCAGTTGGCCTGGGCCTCGAGCGTGACGTAGAGTCCCTCGTCCTCGAAATAACCCTTTTCGTAGGCGATTGCGAGCGGCGCCATATCGGTCAGTTTGATGAAACCGAATTTAAGGTCCTCTTTCTCGATATCTCCCGAGGCCTGGACGACGCCGACGACCAGGCTTGCGCAAACACCCGCCAGGGCACCGGCAAGCAAACGGGGCAACGACCGTTTTTTCATCACGGTCCGTTCTCGCGGACCGCATCGCTCTTCATATCGCTGATTCATTGTTCTGCTCCGTAAAATCAAATGGGTTACAAGGTCAGGTGCGCGAGATGTTTAAAAACTCGCTTGGCCCATCAGCCAAAACTTTTTGGTATCGGTCGCGAAAGTGTCCGCGGAGTACGAGGCGTACTTGGCCATCAGGCTGTACTTGCCGAACTTCTTCATGGCCATGAGATCGGTTTCGGTACCGTACTTGGCGCCGCCGGAATCGGCCTTGAAGTCGTGATAAACGGCCACGAGTTTGACGCCGGACACGGCGCCCGAGACGTTCAGATAGGTGTCTATCAGGCCGTTGGCGGGCGTCGACAGAAACATGTCCGCCCACCCGTTGAAGGCATGCAGGGTCGCGAGCGGCGTGCTGAACCCGTAGACGCCGTCACCGCCGAGCGACTCGCGGCCCAGCTTGGCCGTTACGCCCTGAGTGGCCGCGCCGACTTCAGCCGATAGATATTTGGCGTCGATGGCCGTAGCCCCGCCCTTGTAGTCGCTTTGCTTGGCGTATTCGAGCGTGTAAAGGGCCTTGGTATCCATACCGACATCGGCGCCGCCGCTGAAGCGCGCACCCAACGTCTTACTGGAAGACGTCGGGGTATTGACCAGGTCGAGCAGATATCCGTAGACGGTCAGCGTGCCGGCCGTCAGGCCCTTGTAGGAGAGATTGAGCAACTGCGCATGCGTCTTCACATCGCCCTTCGTCGATTCCTCGCCGAAGATGCGGTTCACGTTGGCGACGTAGCCGTAAACGATCGACGTATCGGGCAGTGAGGTGTTGGCCAACGTGACGGCGTCGTAGGTCTGTTCGTTCTGGCGCCACCCGACGTTGCCGATGAAACGCGCATTGTCGAAGATCACGCGCTGACGTCCGTACTTGATCGTGGTGGCGGTGAGTCCCTGGTAGCTCAGATAGGCCTGGTTCACTTCCGTGCCGGTGGGATCCGAGACGACCGGATACTCGGTCTTTGCGCCCGGCAAAGCGGTCGCGTCGTTATATTGCAGGCTGCCGACGACGCTCACGTTGTCCATTTCCAAAAACGCGCCGACGCCCTCGTAGGTGCCGGTGGCGTAATTCAGGCGGGTGCGCAAAGTCGAGGCCTTTGCCTTCTTGCTGACGCCGCTCTGATCGACATGCTCGAAGCGGTAACGCAGATCGAGACTCGCCTTGCCCGAGGTCACGGCCTCTTCAAGCGTTGCAAATTCTTCAGCCGCCGCATTGCCGCTCGCCAATACCGCCGCGACCGCCAAACACACCGTGCTTTTCTTAAACCCGAAAAAACCTTGTCCCATTGTCATTCCCCTTTATTGCGTGAAAAAAAAACGCCCATATGCCAAAACGGCTTTTCCCGCTTTGGCATATGGGCGTCATTACCCGATTCAGATTTTCAACATCACGTCACCTGCCGCCATTGGCAGGCGAATCACTTGTCACTTACATAGCAAACGGTATGCCATGTTTCCAAAACTTGTCCGAATGTCCGTTTGCGGCATCAATCGACTTGACCGGAATGATCGATAATAGCCAATAAAATCAATCTGCTATTATTCGAGAAATCAAAGCCGTTTCGCGGATCCCTGACTGCATGCGCAGACCATCCTTCATTGCGCCGGCAATCGACGCGAGCCTTCGCGCGCCTCGTTCTGATGCACGCAAAATCCGGAATGCACCGCTATTGTGCGTCCGATGCTTTGTTAATACGCGTCAGGTCGTTCAGATCGACGCACAGCCTGTTGACCTCGAAGCCACGGATGTAATCCACGACCTTCGTGGGATCGAACAAGCTGCCGTCGAAGAACAGATCCCGCCCCATCTCAATACCGTCCAGCACCCAGTTCGTTTCATGACTGCCTTCGGTCTTCGTATCGATGTGCGGACAGTGAACGCCGGCGAACTCGGCGGCCCGGCAATACAGGTCCGGACGGTAGACGTCACGCGCGGCCCGCACGATGTCCACGGCTTCGTCCAACTGCCCCCAACGATACATCTGGCTGATAAACCAGGCGGCGTGCGAACGCCACGGGTAGGAAGCCGCGTAACGGAAAAAGACGTTGAAATCGAACAAGGGCTCGGCCGGACGGCGACAGAGCGCCCGGAGATTCCCGAGCAAGGACGCGCTGACCACGCCGAGTGGCGCGTCGACGTAGTCCTTGCCGCACAGGATCTCGGCCAGCTCCCAGCGGTTGTCCATGCGGTCAGCCCATTCCGCCGCCTTCAACATCGCCACCAGGATCGCCTGATGGGTGCCGGGATATTTGTCGTGCCACGCTTGCGTGACGCCGAAGACCTTTTCGGGCTTGTTGTTCCACAGCTCATAGCTCGTGACGAGCGTACGCCCGATGTCCGAGCTGATCGCCTGGCCGTTCCAGGGTTCGCCGACGCAATAGCCGTCGATGGTCCCTTCCTTGAGGTGGTTGACCATCTGCGCCGGCGGAATCACGACCAGCCTGACGTCCTCGTCCGGATCGATGCCGGCCGCAGCGAGCCAATACCGCAACTCATAGTTATGGCCGGAGTATGGATAGACATGGGCGAACACCAGCTTGCGTTCGAGCCCCGCAATGACCTGCTTGAGTGCCGACGCCGCCGAAATCGGCGAGTCCATCGCGTTGGGGTCGGCTTCGCTCATCCGCCGGGCGAGCGATTCCGTAATCGTGATCGCGTTGCCGTTGAGGCCCAAAGAAAAGGCCGTGATCATCGGGACCTTCAACGGTCCTATGCCCAGGGTGGCCGCGATCGGCATGGGGGCGAGCATTTGCGCGCCGTCGAGTTCGCCCACGGCGACCTTGTCGCGCACACTCGCCCAGGAGGCCTCTTTGGACAGACGTACATCGAGCCCCTGTTGCGCAAAGAAGCCCTTCTCCTTGGCGACCGCGAGCACGGCGCAATCGGTCAGCGCCATGATGCCCAGGGTCACCTCGGTCTTTTCGGGTTTGATCGGGGCATCCGTGCCGCGGCCGTTTGAAACACGCTCCATTACAACCTCGCCTTCTTCATCTATCTACCCCCTTCATGATCCGCCGACCAGCAAGTCGGCCACGATGATCACATTTCGCGCGGCCTCGCCTATCTTGATATTTCTGTCCATGGCCATTTTTCTGAGCACTTTGTAAGCTTCATCCTCGCTCATGCCTTTTTGTTTCATGAGAATGCCCTTGGCCTTGTCGATCAGCTTGCGATCCTCGAGTCGGCTCTTGGTCTCCTCGAGTTCGTTGCGCAGGGCCTGGAATTCACGAAAACGGGCGATCGCCACCTCCATGATCGCATTCAAACGCCCGGGGCTCATCCCATCCACGACGTAAGCGCTGACCCCGGCCTTGACGGCCTCGCCGATGCTGATGCGGTCGCTCTTCTCGGCGAACATCACGATGGGCCTGGGCTGGTCGCGACTGATGCTGCGCATCGATTCGAGGGTATCGCGGTCGGGTGATTCCATGTCGACGATGATCACGTCCGGCGCCACCTGGGCGATACGCTGCAACAGGTCCTCCTCGACGGAGGAACGCGCCACCACCTCGTAACCGTTGTCCAGGAGCGCCTGCTCAAGAATCGCGACCCGCCCGCGATTTTGATCGATCAGCATTACCCGTAGCGCCATTTGATCCCGCCCATTGCCCAAGTGACCACACTCCAAGCAAAATCCAAGCCACGGAACTGCCGATTAAAAAATCAATAGGGATCAGTTGGATAACCAAAGGTATCGCATTTTCATGCGAACAAGACGGGGAATTTGCACCAGATTAGTGCACGTAACCCGGGCGCTGGAACGCAGGTGTACGGACGCGGAAAGAAAAGGGACAGGCAGCCCGGTCAGGCGGCCGTCTGGTGGGACCGTTTGAATGTTTCCATGAAGTCGACGAGGTTTTCGACCGCCGGCAACGTCATGGCATTGTAGAGAGAAGCCCGGACGCCGCCGGTGGAACGGTGCCCCGAAAGGCCGTAGAAACCGGCGGAGAGCGCCTGTTCGAGAAAGCGCGCCTCCAATTTCGGGGTCGCGAGACGGAAGGTGACGTTCATGGTCGAGCGGTCGTTCGGCGCCACCCGCCCCTTATAAAATCCCTCGCTACGATCCAGAAGCTCGTAGAGCGCGGCCGCCTTACCGCGATTGATCTCACCCATCCGCTCCACGCCGCCGACCTCATCCAGCAACCAACGCGTCATGAGCAGTACGACATAGATTGCGAATACCGGCGGGGTGTTGTACGTGGAATGGGCCTCGACGTGTTTGCGATAATCCAGGAAGCCGTGCAATCCGTCCGGCGCCTTCGCCAGCAACTCGTCCCGGATCAGGACGACGGTCATGCCGGCCGGCCCGATATTCTTCTGGGCGTGGGCGTAGATCAGGGAAAACCGTTCCGCCTCGCAGGGACGCGACAGGAAGTCCGAAGACATATCGCAAACGCGGGGCACGTCGTCCCGTCCCAGGACACGATGGAACTGAAGCCCTTCGACAGTCTCGTTCGAAACGTAGTGGATGTAAGGCGCGTCGGCGGCAAACGCCAACTCATCTTCGCCGGGCAGACGACGGAAACCCTCGTCCTCGCCGCTCCAGACCACGCGAACCGGTCCCTCGCGCCCGGCCTCGGGGATGGCCTTACCACTCCAATAGCCGGTGTGCAGGTACTCGGCCGCCTGCGTTCTTCCCCGCAACAAGGTCATGGGCACCATAGAGAATTGCTGCGTGGCGCCACCCTGGAGAAAGAGGACGTGATAGTCCTGAGGCAACGCGAGCAGCGCCCGGATATTGGCCTCGAGCTCGGCGACCACACCCGTGAACCAGTCCGAACGGTGACTGATGCCCAGGATCGACAGGCCGACGCCGGGAACCTCGACGATCGCCTCCTGAACCTGGCGCAACACGCTCTCCGGCAACACACCCGGCCCACCGGAAAAATTCAACTGATTGCGAAGATTCATCTATCGGGCGGAGCTATACCGTAGCGGAAAGATCGACCGATACGTTGACATCTTCACCCTCGACCCGGTTGAAGACGGCGTTGCGGAACGCGTCCCGGACCTTGCGCATATGGACCTGCTTGTAGGGGAACATCTCTTCCGGATCCATCGCATGTACGACCATGGCGTGATCGATCTCGAAGATCAACAACTCACCGTCGAGGGTCTCGGCGCAATCGATGCAGACGTAGTCCAATTCCGTGCGCTCGCAAATCGCCGCCAGCGCGTCGCGGTGACGTTCGGCAAAGGCGTCGAAGTCGGCCATGAACGCGGCTTCTTCGAGCCGCCTGTCGGCGTTGGTGTACATATCGGCGTTCACGTAATGGATCATCCAGTTCGTGGAAACCGCCATGTGGCACGCAAAGGGTTCGCCGTCGATCAGCGCTACGCGGATCTTCCGGAACAGGCCGTCCTCGCGACTGTAATCGACGAAGCGGGACAGGAAGAACACGCCGCCGTCGACCCTGCCGAGATAGCCGGCAACGGCCTCGGGACCGTCGATCTTCTCGAGCCCGTGACCGCCGTGGGAACCCACGGGACGCAGGATCACGGGGAAATCACAGCCTTCGAACAACTCTGAAAGCGCGGCGCCGCCGGAGGCGATCGACTGCAAATCCTCGCGCGAAGCCCGCAAGGTCTGGGGAATCAACAAGCCCGGCGCGTTCTGCAGGAGCGCGCTCGCCACGCCGCGTTCCGTGGCGGCGATCTTGCCCGGCGCGTTTATTACCGGCTGCGCCGAATCCTCCAGGAGCTGGTCCAGCGTGGCCAGCAAGGCCCGGTTCGCATCCGCCTCGACGATGCCGATGATCACCGCATCGTGCTCGGGCAAAGGCTCTGAAAACGGCGTCCCGGCCCCCGGCGTGACGTAATAGAAGATCAGATCGATGTCGGTATGTTCGAGCAGGCAATCGAGCGGCATGTTGTCCGACAGATCGCCCGGCGTCACCAGGATCAGCAACCGGGCGCGCGCGGGCCGGGTAACGGCGCGATAGGTATACACCCTCTTCATTTCCAGGGCATGGGTCTGAAACGCAATGCCCAGATCGCGCTGCCCGAGACATTGCACGATCGTGGACAGATTCATCCACAGATTGGCGTCATCCGGGCGGGATAAGTAGTGCCGCTACCTCAGTATTGTTTTTGCACATCCTGTCGCAAAAACGCTTCGCCTACGCGGCAGCTATTCCTTTTGCCGGGACCGTCCTGCGTACACAACCTTGCTCTACTTCCCTACGGTACGCAGAACAA
>WGNS01000018.1 GCA_016124415.1 Gammaproteobacteria bacterium
CAATGACTCTACGGCGCATATAGCTGAATTTAGATGATCTACACCCGTCAGGCTCCGCCCTCCGGATTCCGACATCTAAATCCAGCTGCACCTATCCCGGTCTACTCGCCTTCGCGTCGCTCTCCATGGCTCGCAGTACAGGGAAAATTCCTCCGGATAGCCGACGTCGACCAGATAGAGGCCGGCAGGCGGCGCGGTGACGCCACCGCATTGACGATCGCGGGCGGCCAGAACTTCGCGGACCCAGGATACCTGACGCTCACCGGCGCCGATGGTCATGAGGACGCCGGCGATGTTGCGCACCATATGATGCAAAAACGCGTTGGCGCGCACATCGATGTAAATCCGCTCCCCATCGCGCCTCACGCTCAGTTCATGGATCGTGCGTACCGGGTGTTTGGCCTGGCAGGCGTATGCGCGAAACGATGAAAAGTCGTGCTCTCCGACGAGATGTTGCGCCGCATCGGCCATGACCGTAGCGTCGAGGGGTCGGTATTCCCAGGAGACATAGGGCGCGGCGATGGCCGGCCGCATGCGGCGGTTCAGGATTACGTAACGGTAACGCCGCCAGCGCGCCGAAAACCGCGCGTGAAAGGATTCGGCGACGGGCACGGCCCACAGCAGGCTGACGTCGCCCGGTAGGTTGGCGTTGCCGCCCAACACCCAGGCATGCAACGCGCGTTCGGCCGTGGTATCGAAATGGATGATCTGCTGGCAGGCGTGGACGCCGGCGTCGGTGCGGCCGGCGCAATGGATGCGAACAGGATGATTGGCGACCTTGGACAACGCCTTTTCGACGACACCCTGAACGGTACGGGCGCCTTCCTGGATCTGCCAACCGGAGAAACGGCTGCCGTCGTATTCCACGCCCACGGCGATGCGCGTGGAAGGACGTGAGACGGAATCGACGGCCCCCGACATCAGGTCAGGGAGGTGTGCGACCGGCTGGCCTTGTAATAGTTGATCAGGCCGTTGGTCGAGGCGTCATGGCTCGATATCGTCGCATCGCCGCCGAGCTCCGGCTGAATGACCTTGGCCAGCGCCTTGCCGAGTTCAACGCCCCACTGGTCGAAGGAATTGATGCGCCAGATCACGCCCTGGACGAAGATCTTGTGTTCGTAGAGCGCGATCAGGCTGCCCAAGGTCTTCGGGGTCAGCGAATGGAACAGGATGGTGCTGGTCGGCCGGTTGCCCGGGAACAGCTTGTGCGGCAGGATCTCGTCGATCCGGGCGGAGTCCATGCCCGAGAATTCGAGTTCAACGCGCACCTCGGCGGCCGTCTTGCCGAGCATCAGGGCCTCGGTCTGCGCGAAACAGTTCGAAACCAGGAGTTCATGATGCCGACCGACAGGGTTGTGGCTGACCATCGGCAACAGGAAATCGGCCGGGATCAGGCGCGTGCCCTGATGGATGAGCTGGAAAAAGGCGTGCTGGCCGTTGGTGCCCGGCTCGCCCCAGATAACCGGGCCGGTATCGTAGTCGACGAGATGGCCGTCGCGGTCCGCCCGTTTACCGTTGCTCTCCATGTCGCCCTGCTGGAAGTAGGCCGGAAAGCGATGCAGATACTGGTCGTAGGGCAGGATCGCATGAGTCTGGGAACCGAAGAAATTGACGTACCAGACGCCGAGCATGCCCATGATCACGGGCATGTTTTCCTCCAGTGGCGCCTTCCGGAAATGTTCATCCATGGCATAGCCGCCCTCGAGCAGTTCCTCGAAGCCGTCCATGCCGATCGCGAGTGCGATCGAAAGCCCGATTGCGCTCCAAAGCGAGTAGCGGCCGCCGACCCAGTCCCAGAACGCGAACATATTGGCCGTATCGATGCCAAAATCGGAGACCGCCTCGGCATTGGTCGACAGGGCCACGAAATGCCGCGCGATGCGCTTCGGATCGCCGGCCGCATCGAGAAACCAGTTGCGCGCCGTATGGGCGTTGGTCAGGGTCTCCTGGGTCGTAAACGTCTTGGACGCGATGATGAACAGCGTGGTTTCGGGATGTACCCGGGTCAACACCTCACTGATATGGGTCGCGTCGACGTTCGAAACGAAGTGCGTATTCAGGCGCTCGTGCACGTAGGGACGCAGGGCCTCAGTGACCATGACCGGGCCGAGATCGGAACCGCCGATGCCGATGTTGACGATATCGGTGATGGGCCGCCCGGAATAACCGTGCCATTCACCGTTGCGCACGGCATCGGTAAAGGTGCGCATCTGATCCAGCACGGCGCGCACGTCGGGCATGACGTCACGGCCGTCGACTTCGATCGAGCGGTTGCCGCGGTTGCGCAAGGCCGTATGCAGCACGGCGCGATCCTCGCTGAAGTTGATCCTCTCGCCCGTAAACATGCGCTCGCGCTCGTGCTCGAGCCCGGCCTGCCGGGCGAGCGCCATCAGCAAGCCCATGCTCTCCTCGGTCACCCGGTTCTTGGAATAGTCGAGCAGAATGTCCTCTAAGCGCAGGGAAAAGCGGTCGAAGCGTCCTTCATCGCGCGCGAACAGATCGCGCATATGCAGGTCCTTGACCTGATCGTGATGGGCCTGCAAGGCCCGCCAAGCGGGTGACTGGGTCAGCTCGGACATGGATTCCCCTCGATGCTCCGTTTGCAAGAATGGCCGCACCGGCACCTCTTGCATGCTCTTTAGAATTGAGTTGTCAGACTAAGGGTCGGCCGGGAAAAAGTCCATATTCCCCGGCGACGGTTGCTTTCGCGATCAGTAGGCCTCAGCGCTGACGTCGCTGCCCTTGACGTCGAGGGAGTGGCGCCAGAACTGGTCGTCGCGATCGAACAGGCGGTAGGTCCCGCGCGGACCCCAGCTGCCGGCCGGATAGGTGTTGATGAAATCGCGCTCCATCGACCAGACCTTGAGGATCGGATCGACGACCCGCCAGGCCCATTCCACCTCGTCGTAACGCAGGAACAGGGAATGATCCCCCTTCATGACGTCGAGCAGGAGTTCTTCGTAGGCATCGACCTCTTCCTCACCGCCCTTGTGATAGGTCGCGTCCAGGCTGATCGTACGGGTCTTCATCTGCAGACCCGGCTGCTTGATCTGGATCTCGAGTTTCAGGCACTCGTTGGGCTGAATACCGATCAACAGCCAGTTCGGCATGACGCGGCCGAGATGGGTATCGCGGAACAGGTGATGCGGCGGTTCCTTGAAACGCACGCAAACCGCCGAGCTGGCCTCCGACATGCGCTTGCCGGTACGCAAATAGAACGGCACGCCGCGCCAGCGCCAGTTATCGATGTAAAGCTTGAGCGCGGCGTAGGTCTCGGTGATGCTGCGCTCGGCGACGCCCTCTTCCTCGAGGTAGCCCGGTACGGAACGATCGTTGATCGTGCCTGCGGAGTACTGGCCCCGGAAGGCGTGCGCGTGGACGGCGCTCTGGGTAATGGGGCGGATCGACTTCAGGACCTTGACCTTTTCGTCGCGTAGCGACTCGGCGTCCATGAGCGCCGGCGGCTCCATGGCGACCAGGGCCAATAGCTGCATGAGATGGCTCTGCAACATATCGCGCAAGGCGCCGGCGCCTTCGTAATAATCGGCGCGGCCGTTGAGGCCGTGGGTCTCGGAATGCGTGATCTGCACGTGATCCACGTAATTGCGGTTCCAGAGCGGTTCCAGCATGAGGTTCGCGAAACGGAACACCAGGATGTTCTGGACCGTCCCCTTGCCGAGATAGTGATCGATGCGATAGAGCTGATGTTCGTTGAGATGGCGCAGCAGGGACTGCTGCAGGATCTGCGAACTCAGCAGGTCATATCCGAAAGGCTTCTCGATGACTGTGCGGCGCCAGCCCTCGTTCTCCTTGAGCAGTCCGGCCTCGCCGAGATGGCCGATGACCTCGGAGAATTCCGCCGGACGGATGGACATATAAAAAACCATGTTCGACGAAAACACCGGATCGTTGGCGACCATTTCGCGAAGGCCGACGTAACTCTGCGGATCGTTAAGATCGCCGCGATGATAATAAAGGCGCTTGCTGAAATCCTGGAACGCTTCCTCGTCGAATCCGCCGGGATACTTTTCCTCGAGCATGCCGTGAACGTCCTGGATCCATTCGTCCCGGCCCCACGGACGCCGGCCGAAGGCGAGAATAGTCATCTTCTCGGGCAGACGGCCGTTGCGGTGCAGCGAAAACAGCGACGGCATGAGTTTGAGACGGGACAGGTTGCCCGTCGAACCGAAGATTACAAGGGTGCAAGGATCCATTACGCTTACTCCTTGGCGTCCTGCATGGAATGACCGCCGAAAGCGTTCCGCATGACCGACAACATCCGGTTGGTGTAACCCTCGCCGTCCTGGCTCGCAAAACGCATTTGCAGGGCCAATGAGATAACCGGCGCGGGAACGCCTTGTTCGATCGTTTCCATCACCGTCCAGCGGCCTTCGCCGGAATCCGGAACGAAAGGCGCCACGGACTTCAGTTTTTGGTCCTTGGCCAGCGCGCCCGCAGTCAGATCGAGCAACCAACTCTGAATGACCGAGCCGTGACGCCAGAGTTCGGAGATCTTGGCCAGATCCAGCGCGAACTCGTCCTTCGACCTCATGAGCGCGAAGCCTTCGGCGTAGGCCTGCATGAGGCCGTACTCGATACCGTTGTGAATCATTTTGACGAAATGGCCGGAACCGACAGGACCGACATGCGCCCAACCGCGATCGGGCGCCGGCGCCAAGACCTTCAGGATGGGTTCGATGGTCTGGATATTGTGTTTTTCCCCGCCCGCCATCATGCAGTAGCCGTTTTTGAGGCCCCATACGCCGCCCGAGGTGCCGACATCGATGAAGCCGATACCGGATTGCGCGAGGATCGCTCGGCGCCGCTGCGAATCCTGATAATGGGAGTTGCCGCCGTCGACGACGATATCGCCATGGGACAGACGCCGTTCGAGTTCTTTAACGACCTTTTCCGTGGGGTTGCCGCTCGGGACCATGATCCAGACGATTTTCGGTGTGTCGGGCGCCTCGAGCTTTTTGATGGCCCCGGAGATCGTGGGCGCGTTGATCATGCCGGTCTCATCGGCGAGCGTGCTGCGGACACCCTCGTCGGCGTCGAAACCCACGACCTCGATGCCGCCCTGGCGCAACCTGCGCACCATGTTTCCGCCCATCTTACCCAGGCCAATCATTGCAAGTCTCATAAAACCGTCAACCCCTCAGTGAAATTTCGTTTCGCATAACCGGTACCATTCAGGTCGAAGAGAAGGCCCAGGACAAACAACCTTATAAACCCCCGGTTTCGCTCCAAACACGGACCAGCCATACTGTCGTCTTATACATCGAAGGACTCTTCATAACAAGCCGCGGTCCCGGATTGAAAGGCCCTATAAAAGGTCGGCAACTGGCGTTGTCTCACCGTAATCGGCTATCATCCCTTCGGCATTTTACTTCGACCTTCTTAACGGCCGACTCGCCGTTCGGCTTAATCGGCGGTAGGCGAAGAACGCATTGTCTCCGGATCGGCCCCGTCCCGGATCCGGGAATTGGAATATCTTAGAGGATTTGGCTTGATGACCTTGATATCGAATCGGTTGACCACTGCCCATATCGCGGGTCGTGCGGACGTGTTCGGACCATCTGGCATCAATCGGTATACGGGGCGCTGCTGAGATGGCGGCAGACCGTATCATTTTCGCCTCCAGCGAGGCCTATCCCCTGATTAAGACCGGCGGACTCGCCGACGTATCCGCCAGTCTGCCGGCCGCGCTTCGTTCCATCGGCAAGGACGTCCGGCTGATCATTCCCGCGTACCGTTCCGTCATCGATTCGGATTCGGGGCCTTGGGTCAACAGGGCCCAGATCGCCCTTCCGGGCTGTACCCGCAAGGCGGAAATCCTCGAAGGGCGGCTGCCCGGCACCGACGTTGCGACCTATCTCCTCTACGCGCCGGAATTCTTCGATCGCAACGGCGGCCCGTACTCGGACGCCTCCGGTCAGGAGTGGCCCGATAACGCCGAACGGTTCGGGGCTTTTTGCCATGCGATCGCCGCTATTGCGAACGGAACCGTACCCGAGATCGATTGGCGGCCCGACGTCGTGCATTGCAACGATTGGCAAACGGGACTGGTGCCCGCCCTGCTCTCAGGCCACGCCGACCGGCCGGCAACGATCTTTACGGTCCACAACCTGGCCTATCAGGGGCTGTTTCCCCACGAGACCTACAAGCGGCTCGGCCTGCCGGACCGCCTCTGGTCTCTGGACGGACTGGAGTTCCACCATCAAATGAGTTTCATCAAGGGCGGCCTGGTATACAGCGACGCCTTGACGACCGTCAGTCCGACTTACGCCAGGGAGATCACGACCGAGGCATTCGGGTGCGGTCTGGACGGCTTGTTGCGCAGCAAGCGCGATCGGCTCGTCGGGATTCTGAACGGCGCCGACTACTGTCATTGGGATCCAGCCCAGGACACCCACTTGACCCGAGCGTACGGTCCCGACACGCTCGACGACAAAGCGGCGAACAAGCAGGCGCTGCAACGCTATTTCGACCTGCCGGAGGATCCGAACATCCCGATAGCGGGCATGGTCGCGCGCATCGCCCACCAGAAGGGCCTGGACCTGATTCTCGGCGCGCTCGACGAAATCCTGTCGCGTCCCCTGCAACTCGTCGTGCTGGGCAACGGCGACAAGACGCTGGAAGCCGAGCTCCTTAGTGCGCGCGAGCGGCATCCCGACCGCATCGGCGTTCACATCGGCTACCAGGAGGCCTTGTCCCATCAGATCGAGGGCGGCGCCGACATGTTCCTGATGCCTTCACGCTACGAGCCCTGCGGCCTCAATCAGATCTACAGCCTGCGTTATGGTACGCCGCCGATCGTGCATCACACCGGCGGGCTCGCCGACACAGTCGTCGACTCGACGGCGGAGACGCTCGCCGACGGCACGGCCACCGGCTTCGTATTTCACGAACCCACTACCGAGGCGCTGGCGGCGGCGATCGGCCGCGCCATAGACCTATATCGTGATTCCGATGCCTGGCGGCAAATCGTGCTGAGGGGCATGGCACAGGACTTCGGCTGGAAAAACAGCGCCCTGGCCTATAATGAACTCTATGAAAAGGCCCGCGCCCGGCCCGTCTGAGCCCACACTTCGTTCACTACTATCTACGGAATACCGATTTTTTCTCATGGCCAACGACAAAAAACTTCGCGCCCGCGTCAAACTGCTTGGCAACGTGCTCGGCAACATCCTTCGCTCCCAGGCCGGCGGTCGTGTTTTCGTCGCCGTCGAGGCGCTTCGTAAGGGCTATGTCAGCTTGCGTCAGAAGGATTCCCCCGCCAAACGAGAACAGCTCGCCCGCCTGATCAGGAAGACCGACCATATCACCCTGACCCATATCGTGCGTGCGTTCAGCACCTATTTCAGTCTTGTCAATATCGCCGAGGAGGATCACCTTCATCAGGAACGCCGGCGCATGCTGCGTTCGGGTTTTTCCTGGCGCGGCGGATTCCGGGACACGCTGAAAGAGTTCTTAGACAACGGGATCGACGCCGCCCAGTTGCAGTTCATGCTCGACCGGCTAAGTTACGTCCCGGTGATCACCGCCCATCCGACGGAGGCCAAACGCCACACGATCATGGAGACGCATCGCCGCATCTTTGAGACCGGCAAGCTGCTCGACAGCAGTAACCTGTCTCCGGATCAGCGCACCCGCCTCGTCGGTGTTCTCGAGGCCCAGGTACAGACGCTTTGGAAGACGGACGAAGTGCGCGCCCAGCGCCCCGACGTCAGCGGCGAAATCCGTCACAGCATCTATTATTTCCAGGACAGCCTGTTCCGCGCCGTTCCGGAGATGTACAAGAATTTCGAAATTTCGGCAAACGGCATCTACGGCTTCAACGACGACGGATCGCCGCGGATCCGGGTCCCGTCCTTCCTGCAATTCGGCTCCTGGGTCGGAGGCGACCGCGACGGCAACCCGAACGTCACGCCGACGACGACCGCCATGGCCATCCGCCTCTATGCCGCGACGATCATTAAGGAATACATTCCGCGCATCAAGGGACTGTGCAACATCCTGACGTTCTCCGATCAACTCTGCCGCCCGACCCGTGCCTTCTACGACTCGCTGGAACGGGACGAACCGCTGTGCGACAAGGTGTTCCCCGACAATCCCCAGCGCTTTCAGCACGAGCCGTATCGGCGCAAGCTTTATTACGTGAATTATCGCCTGGGCGAACTGCTCCACTATCTCGAGGCGCGCCTGGAAGGCAAAAAACCCGAGCGCCCGGAATCCGCCTACAAGGATGAAAATGAACTGATCAAAGACCTGCACCTGATCCGCGACTCGATGTGCTCGCACGGCGACGCCAACACCGCGGGCATGGAACTGCAGGACCTGATCCGGCTGGTGGAGACCTTCGGCTTCTATCTGGTACGTCTCGACGTCCGCCAGGAATCCACCCGTCACAGCACCGCCATCGCCGAGATCCTCTCGGCAAGCCTCGGCATCGATTACGACGGCCTTTCCGAAGAGAAGCGGATCGCGCTGCTGGCCGAACATATTGCGGGCATAGACATCGCCTTCGAGCGTTCCGCCCTTTCGGCTCCGACGCGGGAGACCGTCGAGGTCTTCGAGGTCATGGCCGCAATGATGGAAGAGACCAGTCCGCGCGCGTTCGGCAGCTATGTCATCTCCATGACCCACAACGCGAGCCACATCCTCGAGGTCATCTGGCTCGCCCGTCTGGCCGGCCTGGTCGGCAATGCGGATGACCGCTTCTGCCGCATCCGCGTCTCGCCGCTGTTCGAGACGATCGACGATCTTGCCCACATCGTGCCGGTCACCAAACGCCTGCTCGACTGCGAGATTTACCGCGAACTCATCCGTTCCGTCGGCAACACTCAGGAGATCATGCTCGGTTATTCCGACTCCTGTAAGGACGGCGGCATCCTGTCCTCGTCGTGGGGACTCTACCGGGCGCAACAGAAGATCATGGCGTTGATGTCGAGCTATGGTGTCGAATGCGTTCTGTTCCACGGCCGCGGCGGCACGATCGGCCGTGGCGGCGGCCCGACCCATGAGGCGATCCTTTCACAGCCGCACGGCACCGTCAGAGGCCGCATCAAGGTCACCGAACAAGGTGAAATGGTCTACTATAAATACAGCAACCGCGAGACCGCAGTGTACGAGCTTGGCGTCGGTATCACGGGCCTGCTCAAGGCCAGCCGCTGTTTGATCGAGGAGCCGCCGGAAATCAACCCGGAGTTCTCGGAAATCATGGATGAACTGGCCAACGAAGGCGAGCGCTGCTACCGCGACCTCGTCGACCGCACGCCGGGCTTTATGGATTATTTCTACGAAGCCACGCCCGTTCGCGAGATCGGCCTGCTGAACATGGGTTCAAGACCGAGTCATCGCAAGCGCACCGACCGTTCGAAGGCGTCGATTCGAGCCATTCCATGGGTGTTCGGCTGGGCACAGTCGCGCCATACCATGCCGGCATGGTACGGCGTGGGCTATGCCCTGAAATCCTGGCAGGAACGCCACCCCGACCGGAGCCACATCCTGCGGGAAATGAACGCTCAATGGCCGTTCTTCCGCGCCTTGCTCAGCAATACCCAGATGGCATTGTTCAAATCGGACATGGCGATCGCCGAGGCGTATGCCGCGCTGTGCGAGGATCAAGATCTGGCCCAACGGATTCACGCCACATTCAAAGGGGAATTCGAACTTAGCAAGACGTTGATTCTGGACATCGTCGAGGCGCAGGAACTGCTCGAGGAAAATCCGAGCCTGGCGCTTTCGCTAACGCGCCGCGCGCCTTACCTCGATCCGCTGAACCACATCCAGGTGACCCTGCTCGAGCGTTATCGGAATCCGGATTGTCCCGATAGGGATGCCTGTCTCGACCCGCTGTTGCGTTCCATCAACGCGATCGCGGCCGGTATGCGCAACACCGGATAGCCACGAGACCGAACGCCGGGGTCGACACTGGAAAACCCGGCGTTCGATGTTATACTGCGCGCGCATTCGGGACCCGCGGTATGATCCCAGGGACGACCAAGGTAATTTTTTTATTGACACAGTGCCCGCCTCCGGATTTACCATGCGCGAAAGACACGCATTCCCGAACAGCTACCCGTCCTTGTCCGGCGAGGACTACATGAAAACCCGTTTTAGCCGATAAGGCCTGACTTCGTTTCGCATCTTACAGGAGGAGTACCATGAATCTCGAAACCGTCAAGCAGATTGCCCGTTCCCGAGGGATTAAGGTCAGCAAGAAAAAGAAGGACGAACTCATTCACGACATGCAGGTCACCGAAGGCAATCAGCCCTGCTTCGGAACCGAATGGGTATCGAGCTGCGGTCAGATGGAATGCCTGTGGCGCGAGGACTGCCTGAAGATCAACGAGAAACGCTAAGAACTCCTCTTTCAAAACCCGCCCGTGTTTCGAAAGGCCTCCACGGCGTTTCGAGCACGGAACGGTATTGAGGATTATACCGCCTGTAAAGGGATGCTGTGCGCCTGGCGGATGATGGTGTTGCGTTCGTCGAGATAGACAAGTTTGGGCGCATAGTTCGCGAGCTCCCTTTGCTCCAGCACGCAATAGGCGCAAATGATCACCCGATCACCGGGGTTCGCCTTGTGGGCCGCGGCGCCATTGACCGATATCGTACCGGAGCCCCGCAGGGCACGGATGGCATAGGTCACGAAACGCTCGCCATTGGTCACGTTATAGATATGAATCTGCTCGTACTCGCGTATGCCGGCGGCATCCAGCAAGTTCTCGTCGATGGCGCAAGACCCTTCATAATCCAGCTCCGAGTGCGTGACGCATCCCCGATGAAGCTTGGCTTTCAGCATTGTGCTTTGCATAAAATCTATCCTGATACCTTACAGTCCCAGACTACCACGGGACCGATTTCACTCGAACGGCAAATACTAGCATAGTCCGGGGCAGTTTCAATCGGGCGCCGCCCAATCGACTGATGGGAGCCCAAGAAATCCTTAAAGTTCAATTAATTAAGAAACCAAAAAACCATAAAAACGCTTGCTGCACAAGCCTTTTGGACAACAGGGCTGTCACATCTGTTATGGATTATTGTCTTCTGCATGCGATACAATAATCGTTCGCTGATTCGGGTAAGGATCATACTTACTCCAGACCGGGCGCCGCACCCATTCGGAAACGCGGGCCCGAGCCGATAAATCCATAAGAAATTCAAGGCTGGCGGCAACTCCGGGGGTAGGACCTGAACCGTGAGATATAGTTAGATATATACATATATGAAATATATATTTTATTGAAAGAGGACGCACCCTTTTGCATCAAGATGACGCACCTGAGGCCAATAGCGGCTCTTTGTCCGCTAGAATCCTGTCTATACTCTCGCTACTGAAAGGTGGCCCCGAGGGGGAGGTCCTTTTTTCGCATCTCCAGGAGATGCTTCGACTTCAAGATAGCGAGCGCGACTCGCGCCAAGACGCCGCCACCGAACTCGCCGGGCTGCTCATCGAACAGCTGGAACGGGAAGGCGCGCCCGATCCGACCCGCAAGATGCACCTGAAACTCATCAGGATGCGGCTGTCCGGGAGCCCGTCATCCCAAGAGTTGGCTTCCCTGCTCGCGCAATGCCGGCAACTCGCGGCAACCGCTCAGGTCGCCCCTAACGGCGACGCTGCCGCGCCTGATACGCCCCCAAAGATTTCTCCGCTCGAACAGTCCCTGAACAATTTGATCTCGGAACTCGAATCGGCAACCCGATCGCGCCCCGTCACCGAGGAGGCCGCCCCACAGGCGTCGCCTATAGCGGATGATCAAGCGGACACGGACACGGACACCGACGCCGATACCAACGTTGCCGTTCTCTCCCGCGCCGATACTGAAAAGTGGACCGAACCCATGCCCAGGGGCAAACGGGGGGAAGACCGGGCCAAGGTCTGGTCGAGCAAAAACAACGGCGGACGAAGCTCTCCGTTTCGCCTGCATACGCTGCAAAAGACACTGGAACGTCAACTCTCGGAGGTCATCGACCAGAACGAGAAATTCGGGCGCCTGCTCGAAGTCGAGCATACGACCCTGAAGCGGCTTAACAACGTCACCGATCTCGAAGCCCTCAAGCAGATCATGATCAACGAGATCGGCCGCCTCATGAACGGCCACGACCTCCTGCAACGCAAGCTCGAGGACACACGCAAGTATGTCTCGATCCTCGAGAGCGAGGGCGAGGAGATCAACAGTGAACTCGCCCGCGCGCACAATTTGAGCCTGACGGACGAACTGACCCGGTTACCGAACCGCCGCGCCTTCATTCGTCAGCTCGAAGACGAAGTGGCGCGCGTCCAGCGCTACGGCTATCCGCTGACGATGGCGCTGCTCGACCTTGATCACTTCAAGGTCCTCAACGATCGCTACGGCCACCCCATGGGTGACGAAGCGCTGAGGAAATTCAGCGCCTGCGTGACATCGGCCTTCCGCCATCACGACATGGTTGCCCGTTACGGCGGCGAGGAATTCGCCATCGTGCTGCCGAACACCAACATCGAAGGCGCGCAAAGGGCATTGGAAAAAGTGCGGGGACTGACGCGATCGACGCGCTGTAAGAACGACAATCAGGAAATCCCGCTACCGACGTTTTCGGGAGGGGTCGCGCTCTACAAGCCCGGGGAAACGACGGGCAGCCTGATCGAGCGCGCCGACAAGGCCCTGTATCGCGCCAAGCGGGAAGGCAGGAATCGTATCGAGACCGATGATATAGAGACCATCAGCCTGCCCAAGGGTAACGAAAAGATTAATCTTTAGCGACTATGGGACGCCCGCGCTGCGCCGGGCGCCCCGTGCCGTAAGTCTTAGCCGCGGGGCTCGCGTCCCTCGGCCTCTTGTTCCGTACCTTCCTTGACCACGACCGGCATCAGATCGGCACGCGAAACGCCGAGCGCGAGCACGGCCGTACCGGCGACATAGATCGACGAATAGGTACCGATGACGATGCCGACGATCAAGGCGGTCGAAAAACCGTGGATGATCTCGCCGCCCAACAGGAACAGGGCGATCAGCACCAGCAAGGTCGTCAACGAGGTATTGATGGTACGCGACAGCGTTTCGTTGATCGACACGTTCATGACCATCGGCGCATCGGCCTTGCGCATTTTGCGGAAATTTTCGCGCACGCGGTCGAACACGACGATGGTATCGTTGAGCGAATAACCGATAACGGCCAGAATCGCCGCCAGCACGGTAAGGTCGAACTGCAACTGGAATACCGCGAACACGCCGACCGTGATAATGACGTCGTGGATCAGCGCGATCACGGCACCGAGCGAGAAACGTTTCTCGAAACGGATCGTGACGTAAATCAGGATTCCGATCAGCGCGTAGAGCACGGCCAGACCGCCGTCCTCGGTCAGCTCGTCACCGACCTGCGGACCCACGAACTCCACACGGCGCAGGTTGACGTCTTGACCGCCGGAATGCAGCGCATCCATGACCCGGGTGCCGATGTTCGTGCTGTTCAGCTCCTTATGCGGCGCGATACGTATCAGGACGTCCTTGGAGGTCCCGAAATACTGCACGAGGGCATCCTCGAACCCGGAACCGGTGAGGCGCTTGCGCACATCGTCGAGCTCCACCGATTTCCCGTAGCCGACCTCGACCAGGGTACCGCCCGTGAAATCGAGCCCCAGATTCAATCCCCGAACCGAGATCGCCGCGATCGAGATCACGATCAGGGTCAGAGAAAATCCCAGAGCGATCCAGCGCTTGCCTACAAAATCAAACTCGGTCGTCTTCGAAAATAGACGCATGATAAATCCTCGCCCGGTCCTTTTGGATTACACGGATAGTTTGGTGATACGGCGACGTCCGTAGATCAGATTGATCACGGCACGCGTGCCCAGGATGGCCGTAAACATGGACGTCAGAATACCGATCGACAGCGTTACGGCGAAGCCCTTGATCGGTCCGGTTCCGAACGCGAACAACACGATCGCGGCGAGCAGCGTCGTGATGTTGGCGTCCGCGATCGTCATCATGGCCTTGCTGTAGCCCGCGTTGATGCTCGCCTGCGGTGAATTGCCGTTACGCAGTTCCTCGCGAATACGCTCGAAGATCAGCACGTTGGCGTCCACGGCCATACCGACGGTCAGAACGATACCGGCGATGCCGGGCATGGTCAGCGTGGCCTGGAACATCGACAACAAGGCGACGATCAGGATCAGGTTGAAGGCAAGCGCAAGGTTGGCGACGAGACCGAAAACCTTATACCAGACGCCCATGAATACCAGCACGACGACGAAACCGATCACGACGGATACGAAGCCCTGCTCGATATTTTCCTGGCCCAGGCTGGGACCGACGGTACGTTCTTCGACGATCTCCATCGGCGCCGCGAGGGCACCCGCCCTGAGCAACAACGCCAGGTTGCGCGCCTCTTCGCTACTGTCCAGACCGGTAATCTGGAAACGCTTGCTGAACTCGCTGCGGATGGTGGCGATATTGATGACTTCCTGGACGACGTGACTCTTGCGAACGCGTTTGCCGTCCACCATCTCGCTCGAAGTCTTGTTCTCGATGAACACGACGCCCATCGGCTTGCCGACGTTCTCGCGGGTCGTCTCCAACATCTTGCGCGCACCCTTGCCGTCGAGACTAATGAATACGGCGGGCGATCCGGACTGCTGGTCGAGGCCGGCCGAAGCGTCGATGATCTGGTTGCCGGTCACGATGATCTGTTTGTAAAGCAGGACCGGATTGCCGTTGCGCTCGCGAAGGACGCGCTCGCCCGGAGGTACCTTGCCGGCCAGCGCGGCCTGGGCGTCGCCGCTGCCGTCGACCATATGAAATTCAAGGGTCGCGGTCGCGCCCAGGATCTCCTTGGCGCGGGTCGGGTCCTGCACGCCGGGCAACTGCACGACGATACGATCATTGCCCTGCTGCTGGATGATGGGCTCGGCAACGCCAAGCTCGTTGACGCGATTGCGCAGGGTGATGACGTTCTGCTCAAGCGCGAGCTTGCGCGTATCGTCGAGCTCTTTCTTGCCGATTTCGACGACCAGAACGTGAGGATCGTCCTGCTCGTGGAGCAACAGCGCCGGGTAGTTCTTCGCGATCACCGACTCGCCGGCCTGACGCTGCGAAGCATCCTTGAACTTGATCTCGAGACCGCCGCCCTTGCGGCGCGTGACCATTTGGTAGCGCACCTTCTCGTTGCGCATCAGACCGCGCAGATCGCTGACGTAACGTTCCTCGGCCTGACCGATCGCCGCGACCATGTCGACCTGCATCAGGAAGTGCACGCCGCCGCGCAGATCGAGACCCAGGAACATGGGTTCCGCGTTGATCGAGCCCAGCCATTCAGGCGCCGCCGGCAGCAGGTTCATGGCCACGACGTACTGATCGCCCAAGGTGTCGCGCAACAGGTCCTGAGCCTTGAGCTGCGTCTCGGTCTCCTTGAAGCGGATCACGATACCGTGATCCTTGATGCCGACCGAGATCGTTGTAAGCCCGGCCTTTTCGAGTGCGTTGCGCGCCGAATTCAACGTCGCGTCGTCGACGGCCGCGCCCCTGACGGCGGAGATCTGAATCGCTGGCTGATTGCCGTAGAGATTGGGTAGCGCGTAAACGGCGCCTACCAGGACGAGGACCAGGATTAACAGATTCTTCCAGAGCGGATATTGATTCATGATTCAATACTTAGGCTGTTGAGTGGAATCGATCGCTGCGAACATACGAAACGCGGCAATCTGCCAGAAAACTCCATGTCGACCGGCATGCTGCGGCACTTAAGCCCGCTCCCCTATTTATCCTTGAGCGTACCCTTGGGGATCAATGAGGCGACCGCGGCCTTTTGCATCTTGACCTGGACCCCCGCGGCGAGTTCGACCGTGATCACGTCGTCGGAAACCGAAACGACCTTGGCCAGCAATCCGCCGTTCGTAACGATCTCGTCGCCCTTGGCCAGCGCACCGACCATTTGTTTGTGCTCTTTGGCGCGCTTGATCTGAGGTCTGAGGATCAGGAAGTAGAAGATCACGAAGATCAGGACCAACGGCACCATCTGCCCGAGGCCCTGGCTCAAGCTTGCCGGAGCGGCGCCTCCGTCGGCCCACGCGTTCCTGATAAAAAAGTCCATCATATCCTCCTCAAAATAGGACATCGTCAAAACAAAAACGGCGCCGCGCGTACATAACTTCCGGGCAGCGGCCTCGAAAAACGCGGTATTATGCCACAGGGTCCGAGCCCTGGGCGCGTTTTTTGTAAAAATCCGCGACAAATTCGTTCAAGCGCCCTTGACTTATGGACTCTCTGAGCTCGCGCACCAGCGATTGGTAGTAGTAGAGATTGTGTATGGTGTTGAGCCTGGCGCCCAGCATCTCCTTATTGATCGCGAGATGGCGCAAATAGGCCCGGCTGTAATTCCGACAGGTCACGCACTGGCATTGGTCGTCCAAAGGGCGGTCGTCGGTACGATATTGACCGTTGCGGATACGGATCACGCCGTCGCGCACGAACAGATGTCCGTTGCGGGCGTTTCGCGTCGGCATGACGCAGTCGAACATATCGACGCCTTGCACGACCGCCGCGACGATATCCTCCGGCTTGCCGACGCCCATGAGATAGCGTGGTCGGTCGGCCGGCATCTGCGGCGTCAGGTGCTTGAGGATCCGGATCATGTCTTCCTTCGGTTCGCCGACCGATAGTCCTCCGATGGCGTAGCCGTCGAAATCGAGTTCCAGCAATCCCTTGAGCGAACGATCCCTCAGCGCTTCGTACATACCGCCCTGAACAATCCCGAACAGGCTGCCGCGATCCGGCACGAACGCTTCCCGGCTGCGCCTGGCCCAACGCAGAGAGAGTTCCATTGAGGATTCCGCCTCTTCGAAGGTTGCGGGATACGGCGTGCATTCGTCAAAGCTCATGACGACGTCGACGCCCATGGTCTGCTGAATCGCGATCGATTCCTCCGGCCCCAAAAAGATGCGGTCGCCGTTGATCGGAGAGCGGAAGGTCACGCCTTCCTCGCGGATCTTTCTGAGCGCGCCTAGGCTAAAGACCTGGAAACCGCCGGAATCGGTCAGGATCGGGCCGTCCCACGCCATGAACCTGTGTAAGCCGCCGAGCGAACGGATGAGATCGGCTCCGGGTCTCAGCATCAGATGGAAGGTGTTCGAAAGGATGATCTCGGCGCCGAGCGCACTGAGTTCATCGGGCGAGACGCCCTTGACCGCCCCATAGGTGCCCACGGGCATGAAGGCGGGCGTATTGACCCGCCCACGGGCGAAGGTCATGTGTCCGGCCCGGGCGAGACCGTCCCGCGCGGTCACTTCAAAGCGCATCGTCCATACCCTCAAGATCGTGATTGGCCCTGCTTTTTATAAACATCGCGTCTCCATAACTGTAAAACCGGTACTCCGCATCGATCGCATGCCGATAAGCCGCCATGATCAGTTCACGTCCGGCGAAAGCGGAAACCAGCATCAGCAAGGTCGATTCGGGCATATGAAAATTGGTCAGCAAGGCATCGACGGCCCGAAAGCGATAACCCGGCAGAATAAAGAGATCCGTTTCGCCCCGGTAGGGCGCCGGCGCCCCCGTTCCGGCCGAGGCGGTCTCGAGACAACGCACGGCCGTCGTGCCGACTGCGATCACCCTACCGCCGCAGGCACGCGTGGCGCGAATCTTTTCGCACACCGTCTCATCGACTTCCATAAATTCGCGATGCATGCGATGCAAACCGAGATCCTCGTGACGCGGACTTTGAAAGGTCCCCGCGCCGACGTGCAGCGTCACGAAGGCTGTCTCGATATTCCGCTCGGAGAGCCGCGCCATCATCTCCCGATCAAAATGCAGACCGGCCGTGGGCGCCGCAACCGCCCCTTCGCGGCGCGCATAGACGGTTTGATAACGCTCGCGATCCTCGTCCGCATCGGCACGCTGGATATAGGGCGGCAGCGGCATATGACCACACGCCGCCAGGATGCTTCCGATGGACACACCGTGGCGGCCGCGCAAGCGATAGAAGGCATCCCGGCGCTCGACGACCTCGAGCGCATAGCCGCCGTCGAGTTCGATATCGCTTCCCGCACGCGGCGGCTTGCTGACGCGCAACTGAGCAAGACACTCCCCGTCGCCGAGATAACGCTCCACCATGACCTCGACTCGACCACCCGTTTCCTTACGCCCGAACAAGCGCGCAGGAATGACCCGGGTGTCGTTGAACACGAGCAAGTCGCCTGCGCGTAAAAACCTCGGCAAATCGGAAAACAGACCATCCTCAAGTCGGCCGTCGCAAGGGTCGATAGCCAACAAACGACTCCGGACACGCTCAGCCAGGGGGAACTGGGCAATGCGGTCCTCGGGGAGTTCAAAATGGAAATCAGAGCGTTTCATAACTGTTGGATATATTACAGAGCACGCATGCCTACGCAAAAATATGCGCAATGTAACGGCGCCGAGCCGGTCCGGCAACCGCAATGTCGTAGCCGGAGCAAGACATCGATTCGCAACGGCGGCTCGCGGCCGATCGCGTTCAATGCAATGACAAACAAATCGATGACGCCTTTGCTTGTCGGCGTGGGGAGCGACTTGTATACTTGCCGCAAGGCAATACGGCACACATGCCGGGGTGGCGGAACTGGTAGACGCGCCGGACTCAAAATCCGGTGGTTTTGCGACCGTGAGAGTTCGATTCTCTCTCCCGGCACCATGTGTAGTCGTGGTCCTCTTTCAGCAGGACCTTGGCCATTGGAAACCCGTCCGGTTCCTTCGGGGGAGCACAGGCGTACGTCCCGATCAGGCGCGGCCTCATCGTCACCGATGAGAGACCGAACAATAATCCGCCGATCGATGTCTCTGGAACCGGATCCGAATTACGAGCAGCCGATGTTTAGGTCTGACGACTTCTACCTGACACCGTATTTTAATTTACTGACAATCGATTATCGATTTTCCGGTCATGCGACAGCGGCCCGGGAAGATTTTGCCATTCAACGACACAGGAAACCCAAACCCATATGACCGGCACTTCATATTCTCTCGAGATCAATCCCGTCATCCCCGAGGAACTCCAAGGCCTGCAAGACCTGGCCAATGACCTGCTTTATAGCTGGGATGCCTCGGTGCGGGGACTCTTCGTCCGCCTGTCGCCTAAACTCTGGGAGTCTACCGGACACAACCCCAAGGTCTTTCTGCGCCAGATCTCGCAAAAGCGACTGGACGACGCCGTCGAAGATCACATCTTCATGCAGGATTACAACCGGATCATTTCCTCCTGCGAGGCTTACAAGACTTACCGCAATGAAATCAGTTCGGGCATCGAAACCTTGTTCAAGCCCAACGAGGATCTGGTCGCCTATTTCTGCGCCGAATACGGTTTCCATGAAAGCTTTCCGATCTATTCAGGCGGCCTCGGCATCCTGGCCGGCGATCACTGCAAGGCCGCCAGCGACCTCGGCGTGCCCTTCGTCGGTATCGGCATGCTCTATCGAGAAGGCTATTTTCAACAGACCGTCGACGGCGAAGGTCAGCAGATCGCCCATTACACGCGGAACAACCCGGCGGACCTGCCGATCTCACCGGCCCTGGACAACGACGGCCGCGAGGTTCAAGTCACTGTCGAGATGCCGAGCCGCAAGATCACCCTCAAGGTCTGGCTGGCGAAGGCCGGCAACATCCAACTGATCCTGCTCGACTCCGACACTCCGGAAAACAGCGAGGAGGACCGCCGCATCACCTATCAGCTATACGGCGGCAACATCACGACCCGCATCCAGCAGGAAATCGTGCTCGGTATCGGCGGCGTTCGCGCCCTGCGCGCCCTGAACCTGTCGCCGACGGTCTGGCACATCAATGAGGGTCACGCGGCCTTCCAGATCCTCGAGCGCTGCCACGACCACGTCAAGAAGAAGAAGATCCTCGATTTCGACACCGCGCTCGAAGTCGTCGCCTCCGGCACCGTGTTCACGACGCATACGCCTGTCCCGGCCGGACACGACATGTTCTCCCACGAACTCATGCGCGAATATTTCGGCCAATACATTCGCGAACTCGGAATCGACGAAACGAAGTTTCTGGGGCTGGGCAACAGCCCGAGCTATCCCGACCTGTTCAACATGACCGCCCTTGCCCTGCGCGGCTCGCGCCGCCACAACGGCGTCAGCCGGATTCACGGTACCGTGGCCTCGAAAATGGAGAGTTACGTCTGGCCGGAAATCCCGCCCGAGAACAATCCTATCAACTCGGTTACGAACGGCGTCCACGTCCAGACCTTCTTGGCCCGCGAATGGGTCAACCTGTTCGACATGCAGTTCGGCGGCGGCTGGCGCAACCAGTTGCTCAACGAGGAGTTCTGGCACGGCATCGACAACATTCCGGGACACAGCTTCTGGAGCGTGCGCCAGTCGCTCAAGACCCGTCTGTTCGAGGACATCTACAACCGGGTGACGCACACGTATCGGCGCAACGGTCACAGCCCGACTCAGATCGAGCGCCTGACCCGCTACATCAGCAACCCAGAGGCCAACGTCCTGACGGTCGGCTTCGCGCGCCGCTTCGCGACCTACAAGCGTGCCGGGCTGCTGTTCTCCGATCCCGAGCGGCTGTCCCGAATCGTCAACGATCCCGAGCGCCCCATCCTGTTCGTCTTCGCCGGAAAGGCCCATCCCAGGGACACCCCGGGACAGGAGCTCATGAAGCGGATCTACCATTACGCCCATCAACCCGAGTTCATGGGCAAGATCATCTTCGTCGAGGGCTACGACCTCGCCCTGTCGCGCAAGCTCGTGGCGGGCGTCGACGTCTGGCTCAACAACCCGCGCTACCCGAACGAAGCCAGCGGCACCTCGGGTGAAAAGGCGGGCATTAACGGGGTGCTGAACCTCAGCGTGCTCGACGGTTGGTGGGGCGAAGGTTACGACGGCGAGAACGGCTGGGCCATCTCTCCGCATTCGAGCCGCTTCAGCGAGGACTTCGCCGATCAGGAAGAGGCGAAGGAATTGCTCGACCTGCTGGAGAACCAGATCATTCCGATGTACTACGATCGTGACGGCCGCGGCTACCCGGAGCGCTGGGTCAAGATGTCCAAGGCCTCGATCAGGACGCTTATGCCGCGTTTCAATTCGCAGCGTATGGTCATGGACTACGTCAAACAGTACTACAGCCCCACGGCCCGCCAGCGGAAACTGTATACGGCCAACGACTTCGCGGTCGCCCGTCAGATTTCGTCCTGGAAGAAGAAGGTCAAGGCCGCGTGGCCCGGCGTGTCTCTGGATTCCGGCCAGACGCGCGACGTCTGTATGCAAACGGGACAGCCGCTGACCATCGAAGTCATTGCCAACCTCAATGGACTGGCGCCCGAGGATGTCATCGTGGAATGCCTGCTCGGCACCGAAAGCGCCACCACCGAGTTCAAGGCCAAGCGAATCTTCCTGTTGGAAAACAAGGGACAGGAAGGCAATCACTACCGCTACCAGCTCGACTTGGTCTCTCCGCTGCCCGGCAAGCAGGTCTTCAAGATCCGGGTCTACCCGCATCACGACGAGCTGACCTGCCGCTTCGAGATGGGCTTGCTACGCTGGCTCTGATGCCTTCGCCGTAATGAAAAAGGGCCGGGATTTTCCCGGCCCTTTTTCGTTTACTCCTTACGTCCGTACAGTTCGGTGAGCCGCTGCAAACGGCGACACGATTCTTCCGTAAGCTGCGGCCACTGGAAACGCCATGTCCAGTTCTCCTCCTGAGTCCCGGGCGTGTTCATGCGCTGGCCTTTACCCAACGAGAGAATGTCCTGCATGGGCACGACGGCCAGGCAGGCGATCGAGGCCAACGCGGATCTGATCAACGGCCACGGCATGATCTCTCCCGAATCCCCCAGATAGTCGTCGACATGCCCTCGCATCTCCGGCGACAGGTCCTCATACCATGACACTGTCGTATCGTTGTCGTGCGTACCGGTGTAGACGACGCTATTGTGCTCGTGATGGTGCGGCAGATAGGGATTGTTCGTGCCGCTGCCGAAGGCGAACTGCAGGATCTTCATGCCCGGCATATCGTAGCGTTCGCGCAGTTGCGTTACGGCCTCCGTGATGACGCCGAGGTCCTCCGCGACGAAGGGAAGATAGCCGAAATGGCGTTTCAGGCTAGCGAACAGACGGTCGCCCGGGGCGCTCACCCAGTGCCCGGCGATGGCGGTCTCCTCGCTGGCCGGAATCTCCCAAAAGGCCTCGAAGCCGCGAAAATGATCGATGCGAATGACGTCGAAGCGGTTCAGCTCGCTCGCAATGCGTTCCCGCCACCAATTAAAGTCGTCGATCTGCATCCGGTCCCAACGATAGTGCGGATTCCCCCAACGCTGGCCGGTCGCCGAAAAGTAGTCGGGCGGCACGCCTGCCACCGTGATCGGCTGCCCCGTCTCATCCAAAGAAAAATAGTCGCGATTGGCCCATACGTCGGCGCTGTCGTGCGCGACGAAGATCGGCATGTCGCCGAACATCAAGACACTGCGCTCATTGGCGTAATGACGCAGTTCCTTCCACTGCCGCGCGAAAATGAACTGCTCGAAGACGATCTGGTCGATCAGCGATCGGTGCGTTTTCCGGGCGGCGGCCAACGCCTCAGGATCCCGATCCCGATAGGGTGTCGCCCATTGATGCCAGGGCTTGCCGCTGTGTTGCTGCTTCAGTGCCAGGAACAGCGTGTAATCGTCAAGCCAACGGCCGTACTCCTCCTGGATGAAATGGGAAAGCGCAGCGCGATCGGCATCACTGCCCTCCTTCGCAAACCCCTTGAACGCAAGGTCAAGAAGGGCCTGCTTGTTGTCCTCCCGACCGGCAACGTCGGCGTCGGAAAGCCAACCCCATTCGATCATACGGTCCACACTGATCAAACGGGTGTCAGCCGCGTGGACGGACAGCGATTGATATGGAGACCCGCAGTGGTCTGGAGGCGTCAGCGGCAGCACCTGCCAAACGGTCTGACCGGTGCTGGCGAGGAAATCCACGAAATGATAGGCCTCGGGTCCGATATCGCCCTGGTTCCATCGCCCGGGCAGCGATGTGACGTGAAGCAATACCCCGGACCGTCGACGGGAAAACGGCGTGTCCATGATCTTAATAATCCGCTCTTTACTCTATTGCCGGCAAACGATACTTTCCCGGGCTGCGCTTGCCGATAAACAGGACCCCGCGTGGCTCGTTGGCGGCCACCGCCCCGTCATGAGGACGGCGCGGTACCGCATCAATGGATGTCTTGCCCCAACATCTCCGGGGTCACCACCACCACGCCGCCCGGACTCACCGAAAATCGTTTGGCGTCCTCCTCGCGGTCCTCGCCGATGATCATGCCTTCCGGGATTTGACAGCCCTTGTCGACCACGACTTTGGTCAGGCGGCAATGCTCGCCGATGTCGACGTCCGGCATGATGACGCAATCCCGCACTTCCGAATGGGAATGGACGTGCACCCGAGAGAACAACAAAGAGTTCCTGATCGTCGCGCCCGATACGATACAACCGCCGGATACCATGGAGTCGATGGCCGTGCCGCGGCGCTCTTCGTCATCGAACACAAACTTCGCCGGCGGCAGTTGTTCCTGATAGGTCCAGATCGGCCACACGTCGTCATAGAGATTGAGTTCCGGAGTGACCCCGATCAGCTCCAAATTGGCTGACCAGAAGGCGTCGACGGTACCGACGTCGCGCCAGTAGCCCTGGGCATCCGAACCCGTGTTGCGGAACGGATACGCGAATACCCGGTCGCGGCCGATGGCCTGGGGGATGATGTCCTTGCCGAAATCGTGACTCGACGACACGCTGTCAGCGTCGCTGAGCAACTGATCGAAAAGATACTTCGTGCTGAAGACGTAAATGCCCATCGAGGCCAGTGCGACATCATTCCTCCCCGGCATGGGCTGCGGGTTTTCCGGCTTCTCGGCGAAGGCCGTGATGGCTTTTTGGTCGTCGACGCTCATGACGCCGAAGGCGCGCGCTTCTTCGATCGGCGTCTCAATGCAACCCACGGTCATGTCGGCCTTGTTCTCGACATGGAAAGCGAGCATCGGGCCGTAGTCCATCTTGTAGATATGATCGCCGGCCAGAATCACGACATACTTTGAGTTGTAGCTGCGCAGGATGTCGAGGTTCTGATACACCGCGTCCGCGGTTCCGGCGTACCAACCCTCGGAGGTCCGCTGCTGAGCAGGCACGATCTCGACGAACTCGCCGAATTCGGCGCGCATGAACCCCCAACCCCGCTGAATGTGACGGATCAGGGAATGCGACTTGTACTGCGTCAGGATGGCGACGCGACGGATCCCCGAGTTGACGCAATTGGAAAGCGGGAAATCGATGATGCGGAACTTGCCGCCGAAAGGGACCGCCGGCTTGGCGCGCCACTGCGTCAGCTCCTTCAGCCGGGACCCCCGTCCACCGGCAAGAATCAATGCAATACTGTCCCTGGTCAGACGACTGACGAAGCGAGACGTTTGCTGGCCGGATTGAATACTCATAACACCCTCCTTAGGCGGCATCAATTTTCTCTAGGCATACGGCCAGATCTTTGATTATGATGGCTTTTAGCCAGGGTTCTTCAGACCCTATGCATAGATTGTGGAGTAGGGATTTCATACTCACGTGCTATGCTAACATTCCTCATGGAATCAATCGAGAGAAAAAGAAAACTATGATGAGTTCAGAGTCTTCATCGCAAACATACCCAACCGATCTCCCGGAAGAAGCGCAAAGGATCCTCGCCGCACGGCACCATGACCCCTTTCACTTCCTGGGTCGTCACGATGCCGATGGAGAGACTCTGATCCGCGTCTTCAATCCGCGCGCGGAACATATCATCGTCCTGGAGTCAGGACAATCTCTTCAGCGCGTCGAGGGGACGGATCTGTTCGAATGGCGCGGCGGCGCCAACGGTCTGCCCGCCCAGTACCGGCTGCAGTGGACCGACCACGCCGGCGAGACGCATACGCATTACGACACCTATTCCTTTCCGCCCCAGCTGACCGACTTCGACCTTCACCTCTATGGCGAGGGGAAGCATCTTAAGGCCTACGATTTTCTTGGCGCGCATCCACGAGCGGTCGCCGGAATCGACGGCGTGCTGTTCTCCGTGTGGGCGCCCAGCGCCGAACGTGTCAGCATCATCTGCGACCGCAACCACTGGGACGGTAGAACGAATCCGATGCGTGCCCGCGGCAGCTCGGGCATTTGGGAACTCTTCATTCCAGGCATGGAACCGGGCGAACTCTACAAGTTCGAGATACGCAATCGCGACGGCGGCATACATACCAAGGCCGATCCTTATGCCCGACAGACCGAACTTCGCCCCGGCAACGCCTCCATCGTTGCGGGCCCCTCTCAACACGAATGGCGGGACGCGGAGTGGGTCGAACAGCGGGCCAAACTCGACTGGCTGCACGCCCCCATGTCGATCTACGAGGTCCATCTCGGTTCATGGCAGCGCGGCGAAAACGGCCGTTTCCTGAGCTATCGCGAACTCGCGGAACGCCTTGTGCCCTACGTCATCGACATGGGTTATACCCATATCGAGCTGCTCCCGATCACCGAGCACCCCCTGGACGCCTCCTGGGGCTATCAAACCACGGGTTACTTCAGCCCGACGAGCCGCTTCGGCAGCCCCGACGATTTCCGCTACTTCGTCGATCACTGTCATCGGAACGGTATCGGCGTGTTCCTCGACTGGGCACCGGGGCATTTCCCGAAGGACGCCCACGCCCTGGCCCGATTCGACGGCAGCGCGCTCTACGAGCACGCCGATCCTCGCCGCGGAGAACATCGCGAATGGGGGACGCTGATCTTCAATTACGGCCGCAACGAGGTACGCAACTTCCTGCTCTCGAGCGCGCTGTATTGGCTGTCCGAATACCATATCGACGGCCTCAGGGTCGACGCCGTGGCCTCAATGCTCTACCTCGACTATTCCCGCGAGGACGGCGACTGGACGCCGAACATCTACGGCGGCAACGAAAATCTGGAGGCTATCGATTTCCTGCGCGAGCTCAACCAGATCACCCATGAGCATGCACCGGGCACCCTGACCATGGCGGAAGAATCCACCTCCTGGCCCATGGTGTCGCGCCCCGTATGGCTAGGCGGCCTGGGCTTCAGCATGAAGTGGAACATGGGCTGGATGAACGACACGCTGAGCTACATGGAAGAGGATCCGGTCCATCGCAAGTATCATCACGACATGCTGACCTTCAGCCAGATCTATGCCTTTACCGAAAACTTCATCCTGCCTTTCTCGCACGACGAAGTGGTTCACGGCAAACAATCGATGCGCTACAAGATGCCCGGCGACGAATGGCAGCAGTTCGCCAATCTGCGCCTGCTTTACGCCTATATGTACACGCATCCAGGAAAGAAACTCATGTTCATGGGGTGCGAATTCGGACAGGGCCCGGAGTGGAATCAGGCAGCCGCGCTGGATTGGTATGTCCTCGAATACCCTCTGCACTCGGGACTGCAGCATCTGGTCAAGGATCTCAACAACTGCTACAAGCACTTCAACTCACTGCATCATTTCGACTTCGAGCAGGCCGGTTTCTCGTGGATTGATTGCCACGATTCAGAGCAATCCGTCCTGAGTTATCTGCGCAAGGGCCAGCATGGGGAAACCTTCGTCGTCGCGATGAATTTCACGCCCGTTCCGAGACCCCATTACCGCATCGGCGTGCCGGCCCACGGACGGTTCCGGATCCTGATCAATTCGGACAATCCGGTCTACGGCGGAAGCGGCTACATGAAGTCGGACGTATTTTCTTCGGAAGGAGTGCCCTGGAACGGCATGCAGCAGTCTATCGCCATCGATCTGCCTCCCCTTGCGGGCATCATACTGATGATTGAGCCTTAGCGGTCAGGCGTGAAATCGTTCCGGAAGAACTAAATCACCCGGAACAATATCGCCACGGCGATCGGCAACCCCCATTGCCAGACGGGCATGGGGGCCAGCGGATGGATCTCGACCGCACGGCAAGGCGCCGTGTTCGAATGCAACATCACGTCGTGGAACACGCGCGCCGATACGCGCCCCATCTGCATGAGGGGATGCGCCCCCCGATCCCGATTGGCAAGTTCGTGGTCGGCCAAAAGCTGCACGCTCGTCAATGCATCCAACGTCAACGACACCCGCACCGAGAATCGTTCGTGCGGGAACCCCAGCCAGCCAAGCGGCCTCAAGAGGCGGGAGATCGCCGAAACGATCTGGCCGCGATCCAGATATCCGAGCACGAGATTGGCGCCCATCATGATCGCCACCAGGACGAGCGCCCGGTAGCATCCGGCCTGGATCCCGGACAGGGTGGGCATCCACCAGGGCACGTCTTCACCCTGAACGGAGAACAGCCCAATCCCCGGTGTCGCCCAGAAGTAGAACAACGCGATCGAGAGAAAAAACCAACGTAGTCGGCGAATCCTATGCCAGGCGGCGGAGAGATGTCCGACGCCTGCCAGCAAATAGCCGAACGCCAGTAACAGAAAACCCGCTCCCAGGGTTGAAAACGAGAGCGGGTTGAGCGCGAGCGATGTACTGAACAGCAGGAAGCTCAGGATGCAGGTCAGTGGATGTATCCGCAACCCGAAGCCGCCTGCCGTTTTGTCACCCTAGCCATCCTTTCAGGCGATCCGTTTCATGAGTTCCTGGATCTCCGACCGCTGCATATCGGTCAGCGAACCGTCCAGTCCTTCCAGAATCGTGCGGGCGGCTTCCATATCACCCATATCGATATAGGCCCGGGCCAGATCCAAATTGGTGGCGAAGTTATCTTCGCCCGAAATCGGGCCGGAGAAGTCCATATCGTCTTCGTTCAGGTTCATCAGGTCACCACCGCCCCCGATCAGATCATCGAGATCGGCATCGACGACCTCGTCGAGCCATGCCATGTCCTCGTCGTTGATATCGCCGTCCTTGACCTCTTTCGATTTGGCTTCAGACACCTCGGTTTCGCGCTCGGCTTCCGTCTCGACGGCTGCCTCAGCCACCGGTTCTTCCTCCGCTTGGGCGACAGACGCATCATCCGCCGACGTCGAGGCAACGGCATCGAACTCGACGGTATTGGCGGCGTCACCCTTGTCAACGGCGACCTCACCGGCGTCGTCCTCCTGAACCCCGTCCAAGCGCTGTTCGAGTGCGGCGATCTCATACTCCAGCGGAATATCCCGATGATCGACGGCCTTCCGGTCCTCTTCGGTCACCGCGACCTCGGCCTCGGGTTCGTCGACTTCATCGCCGGCGGTCACAGCGGTCTCCTTAAGGCCGGTGTCGGCAACTTCATCGGTTTCGTCCGCAGCGACAACCTCGTCGGCGAAAATCTGTCCGATATCGTCCTCGGGCTCGGCCTCCTCGGCAAACACGTCATCCGAAACGGCCTCTTCGTGCGCCTCGGGCTCGGCAACCACCTCGGCAACGTCGCCGCCGGAGCCCCCGAACAGCGGGTGACGGCCAAGCAGAGGCTGTCCGAGCCTCATCACCTTTTGCCAAACTTCGGACTCGTCGTCGTTGAGCATGACATGCAAGGCCTCGGCACGATCGGCAAAGGCATCCTTGTTTTCGCTCTTGGCATAAACCTCGAGCAGCTTGAGCTGGAGATCGCGACGATCGGGTTCATGCTGAAGGGCGTCTTTCAACAATTGCTCGGCCTTATCGAAACGACGATAGGCGAGGTAAACATCCGCCTCGGACAGGGTGTCGATATCATCGTCAGCAATACCGGCGCCGGCGTATTCGCCGCCCTGCACCTCATTGAGCAGGGACTCGGCGGTCGCCTCGTTGCCCTCGGCTACGGCTTCAGCGGTAGCGGCAACGGCGGAATCCTCCACATTGGAAGCCGGCACCGAAATTTCGAACACGGACTCGTCGTCATCCGAGTAGCCTGCGGCCAGATCGATGGCGTCCTTCATGCCCTGGCGGCGCTTGGCAAGCAGCGCCATGAGCAGGAGCAGCACACCGCCTCCGGAAACCACGTACCACAAGTTGTCCCCAAGAAGTTCGTCCAGGAAACTCTGCTCTTCCGCCGGAGCAGGTTTGGCGACCGGCGCGGGCTTGGTCTCGGGCTTCGCGACGGCGACCACGGTCGTGGCGTCGCCCTTCGCCTCGGGCCGAGCGGGCGCGGCCTCTGCAGCGCCGGCATCAGTCGTACTCGGCTGAATGACCTCGGCGCCTTTGGCCTGCAGCGCGGTCATGGTATCTCCCTTGAGGACCAGCAGCCGCTGCATATCTGCAATCTGCTTCTCCAGCATGGCCAAACGATCGCGCAGGGCCTTGTTTTCCTGCTGAGCGACGTCCGACGCCTCGATCGCTGCCAGGACATCGGCTCGGGATGCGGTTCCGACACCCAAACCTTCGCTGTCGACCCCTGCGGCAGCGCCCTCTTTACCGGCCTCTGCCGAAGCGAGTTCGAGATGAGGTCCGCCGGCGGCGCCTTCCACGGCTCCACCTTGACCGGCGCCTGCCGACGCCCCGGCTTCGGGCGTCACGTTCATGGGCCGTCCTTCCTTGGCAGCACGCCAAGCGGAATACTGGCGCCGAAGCTCGGCCTCGGCGGCCGCCTGACTCATGGCGCTGACCGCTTCGGGATGACGGATTCTCAAGACATAGCCGGCCTTGAGTTCGTTGCTGTTGCTGTTATAGAAGGCCTCGGGATTTTCTCTCAGCAACGCCATCATGATCTGAGGCGCGGAGACCTCGTCTTCGCTCTTGTAGGTCTGGGCAATGCTCCAAAGCGTGTCGGAACGCTGTACGGGACCATAGCTCAGCGTGCCGTCGGCCTCGCGCGTGAAACCGGCGGGGCGGGAGGAATCGAATGAATCGGGTGCGGTCTTGGAAACGGCCGCGGGCGTCATCGCGGTCTCGGCAGCGGGTTGCGTAGCGCCGCCGGAAACCGTTGACGGAACCGTCGTGGCCGGAGCGCTCACCGGCGCCGCCGTGGTATCCAGGAATACCGGAGGATCCAGCAACATCGTGTATTCCTTGACCAACCGTCCCTGGGGCCAGGAGACCGCCAGCAACAGATCGATAAAGGGTTCCCGGATCGCTTCCGAAGAGGTCAGATTGATGAATTGGCGCCCGGACTTGTCCTTGCGCACCTCCATCGTGAGCGATGACAGGAAGGAGGGCCGATCGAGGCCCAGCTTCTCGAATTCGTCGCCGCTGGCGAGACTGACCTGGACATGATCCAGCGATGTTGGACTGACATCCAGCAGGCCTATTTCGGCGTTCAGAGGCTGATTGAGCGCGGAATGGAGCTCAATGTCCCCCAAGCCCAGAGGAATACCTGCCGTCGGCAATAACAGGGCGATGACCCCGGTAATTCGTGCAAATTTTGGCAACCTTCCTACTCCTCAATCCAGGTGAAAGCTTTACACGCCGAATTGGCGTGTAAAGTTCACCAAATCGACAAGACTCAGGACAGATGCCGGTTCAACAACAACTCAGCAATCTGTACGCTATTCAAAGCTGCGCCTTTGCGCACATTGTCAGAGACAACCCAGAGATTGATGCCCTTGTCGTGGGATATGTCCTCCCGTATCCGCCCGACAAAGACAGGATCCATCCCGGCTGCCTCAGTCACCGCCGTCGGATATCCACCGTCGCGCCGTTCATCCATTACGACCACGCCAGGTGCCGCCGCCAGCAGTTCCCGTACCCGTGCGACATCGATCTTTTCCCTGGTTTCGATATGCACCGCTTCCGAATGACCGTAGATTACAGGCACCCGAACAGCGGTAGGGTTAACAGCTATAGCGTCATCCTCGAGAATTTTGTGAGTCTCCCATACCATTTTCATCTCTTCGCGGGTGTAGCCGTTGCTCTCGAAGACATCGATATGGGGCAACACGTTGAAGGCGATCTGCTTGGGATAGACGTTGCACTCGACCTCGCGACCGGCCAGCACATCCCCGCTCTGCTGCAACAGCTCGGCAATGGCGTCCTTGCCCGTGCCCGAGACGGCCTGATAAGTGCAAACGTTGATGCGCGCGATCCCGACGGCGTCGTGGATAGGCTTCAATGCCACCAGCATCTGGATCGTCGAGCAATTGGGATTGGCGATGATGTTCCGGTTACGGTACATGGCCAGCGCATGCGGATTGACCTCGGGCACGACCAGCGGGATGTCGTCGTCGTAACGGAAGTGCGAGGTGTTGTCGATGACGATACAGCCGGCCGCGGCGGCGCGCGGCGCGTGCACGGCGGAAACGCTGCCGCCGGCCGAAAACAGGCCGATCGGCGTTTTGCTGAAGTCGAAATCGTCGAGCGACTGGACTTCGATCTCCTCGCCGCGGAAAACCACCTTTTTCCCCGCCGAACGCGCACTGGCCAGGGGATAGAGCGTCCCGACCGGAAAGTTGCGCTGCTCCAGGATGGAGATCATGGACTCACCGACAGCTCCGGTTGCCCCTACGACCGCGACATCTACTTTCTGACTCATCTCTTCGTTACCCGAATACTCAATATGTAATGTTGATTCTACAGGAGTCCCGCTGCTTGCCGCGGCCCCTTTAGCACCTTGGCGTTTCCAAAGAGGAGAACGCCCGCTCCCCTTTGCTCGTTAAACCTTAACCGAGCGCCGCGACCACCGCGGCGCCCATCTCGGCCGTCGAAACCTTCTGCGTGCCCGGACTATGGATATCCGCCGTCCTAAGCCCCTGATCCAGCACGCGCGATACCGCCCGCTCGATCGCCTCCGCGGCCCCGGCGGCATCCAACGAATGACGCAGCATCATGGCCACCGACAGGATCGTCGCAAGCGGATTGGCGATGCCCCGCCCCGCGATGTCCGGCGCCGATCCGTGGATCGGCTCGTACATGCCCTGCCCGTTCGCGTTCAGCGAGGCCGAGGGCAACATGCCGATCGAACCCGTCAACATGGACGCACAATCGGACAGGATATCGCCAAACATATTGGTCGTCACCATGACGTCGAATTGCTTGGGCGCCCTGACGAGCTGCATGGCCGCGTTGTCGACGTACATATGCGACAACGTGACGTCCGGATACTCGGCGCTCAAGCGTGTCATGACCTCGCGCCAGAGCTCCGTACACTCGAGTACGTTGGCCTTGTCGACCGAACACAGGCGACCCTGGCGGCGCTGCGCGGTCTCGAAGGCCACGCGGCCGATACGCTCGATCTCGGACTCGGAATACACCAGCGTGTTGAAACCCTGGCGCTCGCCATTGTCGAGCGTGCGGATGCCGCGCGGCTGACCGAAGTAGATGCCGCCCGTCAGTTCGCGGACGATCATGATGTCGAGTCCGGCGACAACCTCGGGACGCAGTGTCGACGCCTCGGCCAACTGAGGATAGAGGATGGCCGGGCGCAGATTCGCGAACAAATCGAGCCCCGCGCGCAGTCCCAGCAGCCCCTTCTCGGGACGCACCGAGATGTCGAGCGACTCCCAACGGTAACCGCCCACGGCGCCGAGCAGCACCGCATCGGACCCGCGCGCGCGTTCGAGCGTATCCTCGGTCAGCGGAATGCCGTGTTCGTCGATCGAGGCGCCGCCGATGAGCCCGTAGTCTCTTTCGATATCGAGCCCGTGCAGCTCCGCGACCCGGCTTAGGACCTTGTCGGCCTCGGCCACGATTTCGGGGCCGATGCCGTCACCGGGTAAAATCAGTACCTTCTTCATTATTTTTCTCCAGCAGCAAATAACCAAGGCGCCTGCTCGCGGCGGCGCGCCTCATAGGCCTTGATCTCATCGGCGTGGGCGAGCGTCAGACCGATCTCGTCGAGCCCCTTCAAGAGACATTCCTTGCGGAAAGGCTCGATGGAGAACTCGATGCGCCCGCCATCCGGCAGTTCGATGACCTGCTCCGGCAGATCGATCTTGAGCGTCAGGCCGTCATGCTTGGCGACGAGATCGAAGATCCCGGCGACCTGAGCCGCGTCCAGCACGATCGGCAACACGCCGTTCTTGAAACAGTTGTTGTAGAAAATGTCGGCAAAGCTCGAACCGATGACGGCCCGGATGCCGAAATCCTCGAGTGCCCAAACGGCATGTTCGCGCGACGAGCCGCAGCCGAAGTTCTCGCGCACCACGAGGATACGGGCGTTGCGGAAACGCGGTTGATTGAGGACGAAATCGGGATTGACCGGGCGCGTCGAGTTGTCCACGTCGGGTTCGCCGCGATCCAGGTAACGCCACTCGTCGAACAGATTGGGACCGAAGCCGGAACGCTTGATCGACTTCAGGAACTGTTTGGGGATGATCGCATCGGTGTCGACATTGGCGCGATCGATCGGCGCCACCACGCCTTCCAAGGTTTCAAAACGCTCCATCAGGCAACCTCCTCCGTCACATCGACAAAATGACCCGCGATCGCAGCGGCGGCCGCCACCGCCGGACCCACGCGACGGGTCCGGCCGCCGGCGCCCTGCCGGCCCTCGAAGTTGCGGTTCGAGGTCGAGGCGCAACGCTCGCCCGGCTCGAGCCGGTCGGCGTTCATGGCCAGACACATCGAGCAGCCCGGCTCGCGCCATTCGAAACCGGCCGCGATGAACACCTTGTCGAGCCCTTCGCTTTCAGCCTGTTGCTTGACGAGGCCGGAACCCGGCACGACGAGCGCCTGGACTTTGGCGGCCACGTGCCCGCCGCGAATCGCCGCAGCGGCCGCGCGCAGATCCTCGATGCGCGAATTCGTACACGAACCGATGAAGACCTTGTCCACCTTGATATCGCGGATCGCCTGGCCGGGCTTGAGCCCCATGTATTCGAGCGCGCGCTCGACGTCGTGGCGCCGATCCGGGTTGGCGATATCCTCGAGCATGGGCACACGGCCGTCGATGGTCGCGACCATCTCGGGCGAGGTGCCCCAGGTGACCTGCGGCCGGATGCTCGCGGCGTCGATCGTGATGAGCGCATCGAAGTCCGCACCGTCATCGCTGTGCAGCTCGCGCCAGGCGGATACGGCGGCATCCCATTCGGCGCCTGAGGGCGCGAACGGACGCGAGGCCAGATAATCGATCGTCACATCGTCGACGGCCACGATGCCGGAACGGGCGCCCGACTCGATGGCCATATTGCAGAGCGTCATGCGGCCCTCCATCGACAAAGCGCTGATGGCCTCGCCGCGATACTCGATGCAATGTCCGGTGCCGCCGGCCGTGCCGATCTCGCCGATGATGGCCAACGCCAGGTCCTTGGCGGTGACGCCCGGCGCAAGCAAGCCGTCTACCTGAACCAGCATGCTGCGCGACTTCTTCAGAACGAGGCACTGGGTCGCGAGCACGTGCTCGACCTCGGAGGTACCGATGCCGAAGGCCAGGGCTCCGAAAGCGCCGTGGGTCGAGGTATGCGAATCGCCGCAGACGACCGTCATGCCGGGCAGCGTGGCGCCCTGTTCGGGGCCGATGACGTGGACGATGCCCTGGCGGGGGTCCTCCATCGTGAATTCGGTCAGCCCGAAATGGCGGCAGTTCTCGTCCAGGGTCTCGACTTGAAGCCGCGACACGGGATCGGCAATACCCTCGGCGCGCCCCAGGGTCGGCACGTTGTGGTCCGGCACGGCCAGGATGGAGTCGCGACGCCAGGGCTTGCGGCCGGCTATGCGCAGACCCTCGAAGGCCTGTGGCGAGGTCACCTCGTGAACGAGGTGACGGTCGATGTAGACGAGACAGGTCCCGTCGTCGTTTTCGCGCACGACGTGGGCGTCCCACAACTTGTCGTAAAGATTCTTGGCCATATCGCTACCTAACAGTTTCTAACGCCGGACCGTTCCCGCCGGCACCCCGATGACATCCGCCTATCTTAACCCAGCACGGATTTTCCGTGCATACGGGTCCAACCCACAACAACGCCGCGCAATCCCGACGCCTCCTGATATAATACCGGGCCATCAATACCAGCACCCGGGACACATCCATGTCATCCAGCGCCAAGATCATCGATGGCAAGGCCATCGCCAGCGAAATCCGCCAGTCCATCCGCGCACGCGTCGACGAGCGCGTCGCCAAGGGCCTACGCCGCCCCGGCCTCGCCGTCGTCCTGATCGGCCAGGACCCGGCCTCCCAGGTTTACGTGCGCGGCAAGCGCAAGGCCTGCGAAGAAGCCGGCTTTCACTCGGTGGCACATGACCTGCCCGCGACCACGACCCAGGACGCGCTGCTGGCGCTGATCGACGAACTCAACGCCGCGGCCGACATCGACGGCATCCTCGTACAGTTGCCGTTACCGCGCCACATCGACCCCGAACGGATCATCGAACGCATCCGCCCGGATAAGGACGTCGACGGCTTTCATCCGTATAACATTGGACGCCTCGCGGCCCGGGTACCGGTACTCCGGCCCTGCACGCCCAAGGGCATCATGACGCTGCTGCACCGCACCGGCGAGACGCTCAAGGGACGCCACGCCGTCATCGTCGGGGCCTCGAACATCGTCGGCCGCCCCATGTCGCTGGAACTGCTGCTCGCCGGCTGCACGGTCACGACCTGCCACCGCTTTACGCAAGGCTTGGCCGACCACGTCGCACGGGCCGATATCCTCGTCGTCGCCGTCGGCAAACACGGCGTCGTCAACGGCGACTGGATTCGCCCCGGCAGCATCGTCATCGACGTCGGCATGAACCGGCTCGATGACGGCCGTCTGGTCGGCGACATTCCCTTCGAAGCCGCCGAGCAAAAGGCCGGCTGGATCACCCCGGTGCCCGGCGGCGTCGGTCCGATGACCATCGCCTCACTGCTCGAGAACACGCTTTACGCCCTGGAGCACCTGCACAAGGGCTGACATACCGCCGCCTTGCGACGATCCCCTGTAGGGGCACGGCGTGCCGTGCCCTCCGGCAGGTGATTCGAATCTCTTTCAAGGGCACGGCACGCCGTGCCCCTACGGGTCATCTCGAAAACCGTGGCCTGTCCACTATCCCAATCTCTCGATCCCTATTCCAATCTTCGAAGCCAAAAAGAAAGGGCCCGCATTGCGGGCCCTTTCTTTATCTTACTGAATGGCCCGATTAGGGGAGCTGCGCGGACAGGTAGGTCGCCAGCGCCTTAATCTCGTCGTCGGTCAGCTTACGAGCGATATCGGTCATCATGCCTGCGGGATCGTTCTGGCGACGACCGTCGCGGAAATCCGTCAGGTTCTTGATGATGTAATCGCGATGCTGACCACCAATACGCGGGAAGGTCGAAATGTTGGCCGACTTGCCCTTGCCGCGCTCACCATGGCAGTTGATACAGGCATAGACGCCTTCCATCGGATTGCCTTCCGTAAAGAGCTTCTCGCCCTTGACGGCCAGCGCCTTGTCGGCGTCGGTCAGCGGCTTCTTGGCCATCTTCTGGCTGGAGAAATAGGCACCGATGTCGTGGGCGTCCTCGACGCTCGCGACCATGGCGGCCATCCCGGCCATCGTGTCGTTGTTGGCGCGCTTGCCGCTCTGGAAATCGCGGACCTGCTTGACGATGTAGCTCTCGTACTGGCCGGCGAGCCTCGGGAATTCCGCACTCAAGCTGTTGCCGTCGTCGCCATGACAACCCGCGCACAGCGCGGCCTTGTCCTTACCGGCGACCGGGTCACCCCCTTTGGCCCATGCCGTGGCCGTCATCCCCCCCAAAAAAACAGCAAAAATTATCGTAGCAACAATGGAATATCTTTTGTTAATCATCGAATGCACCCTTCTTGTTATCTTCCGGCGCAGCTTGAGCCGCCCCCCCCGGCATGCAGACACATGCAAATGTGTCCGGCTATTCTAAGGCCAATAGTCATTGACAATCAATTCCCTTGGGTAATTTGAAGGCCCGGCGACCGCAGTCGCCGGACTAGGACAGCAAGCCCAGGGCATTTTCGTTCAAGGCGTGGATCTGATCGCGGATCCTGGCGGCCTCTTCGAACTCGAGATCGCGGGCGTGGCGGTACATGGCCTCCTCGAGTTCGGCCAACTTTTTGGCGAGCGCCTCGGGCGAAAGCGCGGTGTACGAATCGGCCTGTTCCGCGACATTGGCGACGTTTGAAGTCATCGGCGCGGCGGACGGCACACCGTCGATGATATCGATGACGGCCTTGCGGATACCGCGTGGGATGATGCCGTGCTCCTTGTTGTAGGCCAGTTGCTTTTCTCGGCGCCGCTCGGTCTCCGAAATCGCGCGCTGCATCGATCCGGTGATGTTGTCGGCGTACAGAATGGCGCGGCCGTGCAGATGGCGGGCGGCGCGTCCGATGGTCTGGATCAGGGAACGCTCCGAACGCAGGAAGCCCTCCTTGTCCGCATCCAGGATGGCGACCAATGAAACCTCGGGGATGTCGAGCCCCTCCCGCAACAGGTTGATCCCGACCAGCACGTCGAAGGCGCCCAGGCGCAGATCGCGAATGATCTCCACGCGCTCGACCGTATCGATGTCGGAGTGCAGATAGCGCACCCGTACGCCGTGCTCTGTCAGGTACTCGGTCAGGTTCTCGGACATGCGCTTGGTTAGCGTCGTGACCAGCACGCGCTCGTTCCTGGCCGCACGCAGGTTGATCTCGGACAGGAGGTCGTCGACCTGGGTCGCGACCGGGCGGATCTCGACCTCCGGATCGACCAGCCCCGTGGGCCTTACGACCTGCTCGACGACCGCGTCGCTGTGGGTACGCTCATAGTCACCCGGCGTCGCCGAGATAAAGATCGTCTGCGGCGCCAGGGCCTCGAATTCCTCGAAACACAGCGGCCGGTTGTCGAGCGCGGAAGGCAACCTGAAGCCGTATTCGACCAGGGTCGTTTTGCGGGCGCGGTCGCCACGGTACATGCCGCCCAGCTGCGGGACCGTGACGTGACTTTCGTCCAGGAACAGCAGGGCGTTTGCAGGCAGATAATCGAACAGGGTCGGTGGCGGTTCGCCCGCCTTGCGCCCGGACAGGTGGCGCGAATAGTTCTCGATGCCCGAGCAATAGCCGAGTTCGAGCATCATTTCCATGTCGAAACGGGTGCGCTGCTCGAGACGCTGCGCCTCGACAAGCTTGTTGTTGGCATAGAGTTCATCGAGCCGCTCTTTGAGTTCGATCTTGATGGCGTCTACGGCGTGCATCAGGATCTCTTTCGGCGTCACGTAATGCGACTTTGGATAGATCGTGAGCCGCTTGACCTGCCTCGACACCGCACCGGTCAACGGATCGAAATAACTCAGGCGCTCGATCTCGTCGTCGAACAGTTCGACCCGAACGGCCTCGGCATCGGACTCGGCGGGAAAGATGTCGATGATCTCGCCGCGCACGCGGTAAGTGCCGCGCCGCAACTCGACGTCGTTGCGCGTGTACTGGAGATCGGCGAGCTGGCGTAGGATCCGGCGCTGGCCGATAGCGTCGCCCTGGACGAGATGCAGCACCATCTCGAGATAGGTGCCGGGGTCGCCGAGACCGTAGATCGAGGACACCGAAGCCACGATGATCGCGTCGGGCCGTTCGAGCAACGCCTTGGTCGCGGACAGACGCATCTGCTCGATCTGGGCGTTGATCGCGGCGTCCTTCTCGATGAAGGTATCGCTGGACGGCACGTAAGCCTCGGGCTGGTAGTAGTCGTAATAGGAAACGAAATATTCGACGGCGTTCTCCGGAAAGAATTCGCGCATCTCGGCGTAGAGCTGCGCCGCCAGCGTCTTGTTGGGCGCGAGGATCATCGCCGGGCGCTGGACCTCGGCGATGAGATTGGCCATCGTGAAGGTCTTGCCGGATCCGGTGACGCCCAGCAGCGTCTGCCGCGCGAGACCGCTTTCCAGACCCTCTTTCAGGGCCTCGATCGCGCCCGGCTGGTCCCCGGAAGGGGCAAACGGGGAATGCACGCGAAAACCGCGATTCGTCATGTCCGGAGATAAATTTTCCACGGGGGCATCTTGGTTCGTATTCAGGTAGTCCTGTATAGTAGCGCAAGCTACTATGACCATGGGGAAACAGCAGTGAAATTAGCGCAACGTGTCAGCCGGATCAAACCCTCGCCGACGCTGGCCATCACGGCCAAGGCGGCGGCTCTGCGCGCGGAAGGCAAGGACATCATCGGCTTCGGCGCCGGCGAACCGGACTTCAACACCCCCGACCATATCAAACAAGCGGCCATCGACGCCATCAACGCCGACTTCACGCGCTACACGGCGGTGGAAGGCACGCTGTCGTTGCGGCAGGCCGTGGCCGAGAAGTTCAAGCGCGACAACCAGCTCGACTACACGCCACAGCAGATCCTGATTTCCTGTGGCGCCAAGCACGGGCTTTACAACCTGACCCAGGCCTTTTTGAGCCCGGGCGACGAGGCCATCATCCCGGCCCCCTACTGGGTTTCCTACCCGGACATGGTGCGGCTCTCCGACGGCGCGCCGGTGTTCGTCCGCTGCGACATCGACCAGGGCTTCAAGATGACGCCGGAGCAGCTTGACTCGGCCATCACGGCGAAGACCCGCCTGCTGTTCCTGAACAGCCCGTCGAACCCCACCGGCGCGACCTATAGCCGTGACGAACTCAAGGAGCTGGGCGCCGTGCTGCGTCAACACCCCGGGGTGTTGATCGCGAGCGACGATATCTACGAACACATCCAGCTCGGTGACGAGCCGTTCTGCAATATCCTCATGGCCTGCCCGGACCTCTACGAGCGCACCGTGGTTTTCAACGGCGTCTCGAAGTCCTACGCCATGACCGGCTGGCGCATCGGCTATGCCGCCGGGCCGGTCAGCGTCATCAAGGCCATGAAGGACATTCAGTCTCAAAGCACCTCAAACCCGACCTCGATCGCCCAGTCGGCGGCCGAAGCGGCGTTGCGCGGCGACCAGTCCTTCATCGCGACGATGAACGAGGCCTTCCGCGAACGCCATCGCGTGATCGTGGACGCGCTCAACGCGATCCCGGGGGTCCAGTGCCTGCCGGCGCAGGCGGCGTTCTATGTCTTCGCGGAAATCAGCGAAGCCATGGCGAACCGCGGCTTCCATGACGACGTGGCCTTCGGGGAATACCTGCTCAACGACGCCGGCGTCGCCGTCGTGCCGGGTTCCGCCTTCGGCATGCCGGGTTACATGAGACTGTCGTTCGCGACCAGCCTGGATCTCATCGAAGCCGGCGTGGCCCGCATCGCCAAGGCCCTGGGCGGCTGACGCGACACTCGATCCACAAACGAAAACGGCGCCCTTGAGGCGCCGTTTTTTTAGGTTCCCTTCAGAAAGCCTTGGGCCGCTTCCAGGAATTCCTGGGCCTGCACGAGGATGGAAAGGCCGTCGTCGGTGGCCATGGTGGTCAGGCCGAGACGCTCATAGGCCGGCATCGCGCCGGGATCCGGCGAATGTTCGCTCCCGCGGGCGGGATCGATACGGCTGTGGGCCCTGGCCACGAGAATGAGATCGGCGAGCTCCGAATCGCCTTCGGTGCGGTACCAATCGCCGCCCGCGCCCATCGCGGGCAACAGATCGTCTCCCAGCCCCCAACTCCGGACGAGGAACGCCCCCAGGGGACGCGACAAGGCATCGATAGCCTCATCCAAGACCGACTGATCCAGCAGCGCGCTGGGGAACTGGTGCGCGAACGCGAGGAGCGCGAGCGTGCCGATATCGTGCAGCAAACCCGCCAACCGACAACGCGAAGCCGGCAAAGCCGGCAGGCGCCCCGCCAGCACGGCGCTGATGGCACCTACCGAGGTGGAGGTCAGCCAATATTCGTTCAGGCGTTGACTGACGTGCTTGTCGGGATCGCGCAAGCGATCGCGAATCGCATAGGTCATGACGAGGTGCCGCGTCGCGCGCTTGCCGAGACGTTGGATGATCGCCCGGCAATCCAGGGCCGGCGGCCGCTCGTGAAACAAGGGGCCGTTGGCGACGCGAAGCAGCTTGGCGCAGATCGAAGGATCCGAAGCAATCACCTCGATCAGGCGCGAATCGTCGATATGCTCGTTGGCAACGAGCTGGGCGGCCTGTTCGCCGAAGGCGGGCGGAACGGGCAACATCAGCTGATCGTCCTCGATCGCATCCCTGACGTCCTCGAAAAGCCCTTTCAGCCAATCGGGAAGACCGTCGTCACACCGGATATCGATATGCGGCGGCGCCACCATACCGGCAAGACCCGAGATGCCTTCGACGATTCTCGAGTCGATGCGCACGATCTCGGTGGCGGTCAACGTCACGGCCTTGTACTGCTGATAGGAGCGTTGACTCAGGGCCAAACGCGAATTGGCGTCGCCGGACTCGACGAGGAAGCTCTCGCCGGCATACGAAGTCAGCCGCAAACGGCCCGCGAGCAGGAAATAGGTCCAGGGATCTTCATCTTCCGATCGAAACAGGTGACGCCCCGCCTGCAGACGGACGAGCCCGGCGTAACTGGCAAGTACGATCCGTTCGTCCTGCCGAAGACGCGACATCGGCTCGAAACGCGCCAACAGCTCAGGTTCGACCATGCGGCGGCGCTGATGGTGGTGACGCTTCAACCGATCGCTCCTCCGCCCGCGGACGCGGACGCACGGCCGATGGCGACGCGCCGACAAAACGGCGACGCCGAAGCAGACTCTCTGAGCCTCCAAAATGACATCATGATGGGTTTCCGGAATCCGTTATTTGTTCATGTTCACTTCGGGCATATCGGCATTTGGCCTCGCAAAGTGAACCCCCGGATCAAGATCCGGGGCCGTGAACGGGGTCGTAAGGAGGAAATCCGGGAGCAAGGCGGCCCCGTTGAAGGACTAGGTTCCTCTGCGCAGCAGGGCCCAGGCCATGACGAGAAAGACGAGACTCGGGGCCAGGGCGCACAACAAAGGACTGAGGTCATAGACGAGGCCGACGTAACCGCTCATCTGATCGAGAAGATAGAAGCTGATGCCGAGCAAGGCGCCGACCATGACCCGCTGCCCCAAACTCACCGAACGCAACGAACCGAACACGAAGGGAATGCTCAGCATGACCATGACCAGCGTCGTAACCGGCGTCAGGATCTGACGCCAGAAGGCCAGCTCGTGCCTGCCGGCGTCCAGCCCGTTGGCGTGCAGGAAATCCAGATAGTCGTAGAGCTCCCAGATCGCCATGCTCTCCGGACGCACCGCGACGACGTCGAGCAGATCAGGCTCGATCGTGGTGTTCCAGGCCATTCCGTCAACCTGTTCCTCGTGGACACCCTCGTCTTCCAGGGTCCGACGGAGGACATCGTGCAACGCCCAACTGCCTTTCCGGTAAGTCGCGACGGCGGCGTGCCGGTATTCGCGCAGGTGATGGTGGCCGTCGAGCACGTAGATATCGATGCCGACCAGACGGTCGACGGATTCCATGGAACGGATGTGCACGAAGCTGTCGGCGTCGCGATACCAAAGCCCCGACCGGGTCTGCAAAGTCGGCTGCTCTCCCAGCGCCTCCGCACGTTTGTTCTGGGCCAGAACCTCGCTGCGCGGCGCCAGCCACTGGCCCATGACGAAGCCCAGCGCCACGAGCACGAGCGCCGCCTGCATGACGCTCTGGATGATGCGCGCCCTCGAGACGCCGGCCGCGCGAATGACGGTCAGCTCGTTTTGATTCGCCATCATGCCGAGCCCGATCAAGCCACCGAGCAAGGCCGCGATCGGCATGAGCTGGTAGCACAGGCCGGGAATGGCCATGAGCACGTAAATCAGGGCCTGAAGATAGCCGTAGTGCCCGCGCCCGACCATCTTGAGTTCCGCCAGAAAGGTCATGAAGGTAAAAAGGGCGAGCAGCACGCAAAGCACGATCAGGCTCGTCGTGATGACGGTGCGGCCAATGTGGCGATCCAGCAGTCTCATGAGGTCGCGACCGCCTCGCGCCGGAAGCGGCGCCGAATCGACTGAAGACGCCCGGACTGTTGGGCGATCATCAATAACGCCCAGGCGAGTATCAGCAGATGCACCCACCACATGCCCACGAACGGCGACACGATGCTCTGCGAGACCCAGTGCTTCGAAACCCCGAGCAGATTGCTGTAAATCGCATAGATCAGTATGGCCATGAACATGCGCGCGAAGCGGCCCTGTCTGGGCTGGCTGCGACTCAAGGGCACGGCGAGCAGCGCCAGAAGGATCACCGACAACGGCTCGGAGAAACGCCACTGCAACTCGGCCTGATGCGGCCCGTAGCCCACGAGCAGATCGCGCGTCGGAATCTCGCGCGTCTGCACGACATTCGGCGTGGTCGGACGATCCTCGATCAGGATGCCGTGGGCGGCGAACTCGATCGTCGAGAACCGGTCCCTGACCGGATCGGACTCGTAACGATAGCCGTCCTCCATAACCAGATAGTCGTTACCGTTTTCGGCATTCTGCTCGAAGTGGGCGCGAGGCGCCGAAACGATGACCTGCTCGCCGTTCCGCCGGGTCTCGTTCATGAAGATGTTGGTGACCGCGAGACCGTCGCTGCTCTGGCGTTCGACATAGACGACGCCGCGGCCGTCGCGAATCTCGTGGAACCGACCGGGCGCTACGAGCATGGTTTCCGGCGTCTTGTTCTGGCCGTCGATAAGGCGGTCGCTCGTCGATTCCGCCCACGGCGAAACGAACAGGGAAATCCAGGCGACAACGGCCGCGACGCCGAGCGCAAGCGTCAGCACCCGCCGGACCAGCCACCCGCTGCTGACGCCGCAAGCGTGGATCACGGCCATTTCCTGATCGTGATAGAAACGCCCGAAGGTCAGGAGCGTCGCGAAGAACATCGACAGCGGCAGCAGCACCGTCATCGCGCTCAGCGTCTTGAGGGCGAGCAGTTGGTAGATCAGCTGTCCCGCAAGTTCTCCGGCGCTGGCGTCGGCCAGGAAACGCACGAAACGGTTGCTGACGTAAATCAGCAACAGCACGGCCAGGACACCCAACATGGTCTTGAGGATTTCCCGGATGACGTAGCGGCCCAGTATCACGCGAGTGCGATATCCGTCGATTGTCGGTCAAAAATGATCAATTGAGCTTCCCCTGGCAAGTGCCGAAATATGCGTTACACTCATTCCAATCGTCCTGCGCCAACGGCGAAACGGACGAACCCCCACGACACACCAAGCCAGACCAGGAGCGCTTATGAAGTTTACGACAAAACAGGCTGAAATCACCCAACTGAGCACGGACTGTCTCGTAGTCGGCGTCCACGAGGGCAAGCGGCTCAGCGCCGTCGCGGAGACGCTGGACGGCGCGGCCGGTGGTTTCATCCACGCCATTCTGAAGGATGGCGACATCAAAGGGAAACCCGGCGACACATTGCTGCTCCGCCAGGTCCCGGGGCTGGCCTGTCAAAGACTGTTGCTCGTCGGCTGCGGCAACGATCATGAAATCGAACCGAACGTCTACGGCAAGATCCTGACCGCCGCCGGTGCCGCGATGAACGCCGCCGGCATCAAGCGCGCCGTCAACACCCTGGCCACGCTGCCCGTGAAGGGCCGCGACCTCGCCTGGAAGGTCACCGAACTGGTCCGCAATGCCGAGCATCAGGCCTATCGTTTCAATCGCTTCAAGAAAGATCCGCAGGAATGCGCGCTCCACGAACAGGCCGTCTACTGCGCCGACAAATCGGACGTGACCGCCGCCAAGGACGCCGTCGCGGTCGGCCAGGCCATCGGCGCCGGCCAGTCGCTCGCCCGTGACCTCGGCAACCTTCCCGGTAATATCTGCACGCCGAGCTATCTGGCCGACGAGGCCAAACGGATTGAAAAGCATTACGACGCCGTCAAGGTCAAGGTGCTCGACAAGAAGGACATCACGGAACTCAAGATGGGCTCCTTCCTGAGCGTCGCGCGCGGCAGCCATGAAGAACCCCGACTGATCACGCTGCAATACAACGGCGGCAACAAGGGCGACCAGCCCCAGGTCCTCGTGGGCAAGGGCGTGACCTTCGACTCCGGCGGCATCTCGCTCAAACCGGGACCGGCCATGGACGAGATGAAGTACGACATGTGCGGCGCGGCCAGCGTGCTCGGAACGATCGTTGCGATCGCCGAGATGAAACTCCCGATCAACGTCGTGGGTGTGATCCCGGCCACCGAGAACCTGCCCGGCGGCAGCGCGACCAAACCCGGCGACGTCGTCGTCAGCATGTCGGGCCAGAGCATCGAGATCCTGAATACCGATGCGGAAGGTCGACTGATCCTTTGCGACGCCCTGACCTACGCCGCCCGCTTCAAGCCGGCCCGGATCATCGATATCGCCACCCTGACCGGCGCCTGCGTGATCGCGCTCGGCAAGCACGCCAGCGGCCTGCTCGGCAACGACGAGGCCCTGGTCGACGACCTGCTCGAAGCCGGCAAACTGTCCGGCGACCGCGCCTGGAATTTGCCGCTCTGGACGGAATACGACGAACAGCTCAAGAGCAACTTCGCCGACATCCCCAATATCTCCGGAGGCCGCGATGCCGGCACGATCACGGCGGCCTGCTTCCTGTCCCGCTTCACCAAGGACTACCACTGGGCCCACCTCGACATCGCCGGCACGGCCTGGCTCGACGGCGCGGAAAAAGGCGCCACGGGTCGTCCCGTACCGTTGCTGGTGCAGTATCTGCGAAGCCGTTGCTAAGTCGGCAGCAAAGAATGGTATAGAACACGTAGGGGCGACCGGCCGGTCGCCCTTTCTTTTTCCGTTGTGATTGGGTGTAGGTTGGGCTGAGGCACGAAGCCCAACGTCATGTCATGGGCAGCGTTGGGCTTCATTTACTGCGAGCCATGGAGAGCGACGCGAAGGCGAGTAGACCGGGATAGGTGCAGCTGGATTTAGATGTCGGAATCCGGAGGGCGGAGCCTGACGGGTGTAGATCATCTAAATTCAGCTATATGCGCCGTAGAGTC
>WGNS01000020.1 GCA_016124415.1 Gammaproteobacteria bacterium
AAGGGCGTGCGCAAGAAGCTCAGCCAGGAGTTGGGGTTCCTCGTCACCTCGATCCATATTCGGGACAACCTGGATCTCTCGCCCAATCGCTATCGGGTGACCCTCATGGGCGTCACGATGGCCGAGGCGGACGTCTATCCCGAACGCAGTCTCGCAATCAACCCCGGCGAAATCGTTGGCGCGCCTCTGGACGGCATTCATACCAAGGATCCCGCTTTCGGCATGGACGCGGTCTGGATCGAGGCCCATCAGGTCGATCAGGCGCAGATGCAGGGCTACACGGTCGTCGATTGCAGCACGGTGATCGCGACCCATATCAGCCAGATTCTGCGCGAGCACGCTTCCGAATTGCTGGGCCGTGAGGAGGTCCAGCGCATGCTCGACAAACTCGCCGAAACCTATCCGAAATTGGTCGAGGACCTGGTCCCGGACAGCATTTCTCTGAGTGGTCTGCACCGCGTCCTGAAGAACCTGCTCGATGAGCAGATCCCGCTCAGGGATATGCGGACCATCGCTGAAAATCTGGCGTCCGAAACTCAGCGGAGTCAAGATCCCGCCGTCCTGACAGCGGCTGTTCGAGTTGCGCTCGGTAGATTTATTACCAGTCAAATCAACGACATGAAAGGTGAGATCGAGGTTCTTGCCCTGGACGCAGGATTGGAGCGGATTTTGCAAGAGTCGAATGTGACGCCAGGAGTCGGAGGATTGGTGATCGAGCCGGGCCTTGCCGAAGGCATGTGCCAGTCCCTGATCGAATGTGCGCGACGTCAGGAGGCGATGGGGAAACCCGTGGTCCTGCTGGTCGCCCCGGGGCTCCGTCCCTACCTGGCATCATTTGCCCGTCAGGTGGTTAAGGACATACATGTTCTCTCCTACGAGGAGATCCCTGACAAGCGGAATATTCGGGTCGTCGCCACCGTTGGCGGAGCCCACTAACGAAGGGTAGTCGGCAGATGAAAATAAAGCGCTATTACGCCAAGGACATTCGTCAGGCCATGCGACTCATTCGAGAGGAACAGGGCCCCGACGCCGTCATCCTCTCCAATAAGCGTACGCAGGACGGCGTCGAGATCGTGGCGGCGACGGATTACGACGAACATGCCATTTCGAAGATGACGGAACCCAGCCGGCGGACGAGTCTCGAAGCGACCCCCTCGGTCCCGACCAACGCCGCCAACGATGCGCCAAAGTTTCGTCCCGCGGATGTCGATAGCAAGAAAGATAAGAAAAACCAGTTCGATATCCAATGGAGCCAGGATCCCTTGCTGATCGAAATGCGCAACGAAATCGAAGGCGTCAAATCGCTCTTGAAGGATCAGCTCTCCGCTATTGCCTGGAACGAGGCCTCCCGGTCTCATCCCTATCGGGCCGAACTCATTCGTCGCCTGCTTCGCGTCGGCTTGTCCGCCGGTCTTTGCAAACGTGTCTTGTCCCACATCGACCAGTGGGCCGATCGGGACGAACTCTGGCATCAAGCGCTGGATGTGCTGGCAGGATTGATTCCGGTCGCTCGCCGGGACTGGCTGGCGGAGGGTGGCGTGTTCGCCATGATCGGACCCACCGGAGTCGGCAAGACGACGACCACCGCCAAGATCGCAGCCCGGGGCGCGATGCGCTACGGGCGTCACCAGGTAGCCCTGATCACGATCGACAACTACCGTGTCGGTGCCTATGAGCAATTGCGTACCTACGGCCGCATTCTGAACGTACCGGTGCGTCACGCGACGAGCCGCGAATCCCTTGCCAAGGCATTGGCGGAATTTGAAGGCCGTCGCCTGATCCTGATCGACAGTGCGGGTATGAATCAGCACGACGCTTCTCTTTCGGAACACATGGCGATGTTCGAGGGGCAGAACGTATCGATCCGCTCGTTCCTGTTGTTGTCGGCGACCACCAGCCTTGCCGGCCTCATGGATGTCGCGGATTCATTTTCCCGCTACCGGCCCGCCGGTTGCATTGTAACCAAGATCGACGAGGCGGTTTCGTTGGGTGGTGCCGTATCGGCGGCGGCCTTGAACGAACTGCCGATCATCTATAGCTGCGACGGACAAAACGTCCCGGAGGACATCCAGGCGGCCGATGCCGGAGAACTGGTGAGTCGTTGCGTGAAGCTCGGTGAGACCGCGCCGGAGGCCGACGCCTTCGAATTTTCCGAACTGACTGGCACACGAGAGGTGGTCAATGCTCGCATCTGAGTTAAGGGCGAATCAGGCCATGGGGCTTTATTCAATCAACACCCAACAACGGGTCCGAGTGGTCACGGTGACCAGCGGCAAGGGGGGGGTAGGTAAAACCAGCATTTCGACCAACCTCGCCGTCGCATTGGCGAACAGCGGTCAAAAGGTGCTGTTGCTGGACGCCGACATGGGTCTGGCCAACGTCGACGTCTTATTGGGCTTGAACGCACGTTACAACCTGTCCCATGTCATGGACGGAAGCCGGGCGCTCGCGGACATTATCGTAGAGGGACCCGCCGGTATACGCGTGATTCCCGCATCCTCCGGTGTTCAGGCCATGGCCAATCTCAGCCAGACGGGCCACGTCGGACTGATCAACGCATTTAGCGAACTTTCCTTTCACCCCGATATCCTGCTGGTTGACACGGCTGCGGGGATCTCGACCGACGTCGTGACCTATGCGCGGGCGTCGCACGAGGTCATCGTCGTGGTATGCGACGAACCCGCTTCGATCACCGACGCCTACGCGACCATCAAGGTTCTGAACCGCGACCACGGCATCTATCGCTTCAGGGTTCTGGCGAACATGGTCCGTTCCAGTCAGGAAGGCATGGACCTTTACCGGAAGCTGCTGCTGGTGACGGACCGTTTCCTGGACGTCACGCTGGACTATATGGGCGCGATCCCGTTCGACGAATATCTCAGGAAGTCCATCCAACGTCAGCGCGCGGTGGTGGACCTGTATCCGCGCAGTAAGGCGGCGATGGCCTTTCAAAAGGCTGTTTCCAGGGTCAGGCAATGGCCTCAGCCCGAGGCCGCCCGCGGTTGTATCGAATTTTTTGTAGAGAGCTTGTTCAACTCCGAGGCTGCGGCCGAGGTAGGGGCCGGGGGATGAAGATCCCGGTTCATAGGTTATTGAAGGCAAAGGGCATCCGGACCGATACCTATTTATATACATGCCAGGAACGGTTTCTGAGCGGTGAAGTGAATAATTACCTTACTAAAATTAATGGTGGGAACTGCGATGGATAGTGTGGCTATGTATATGACCGTGCAGTCGGATGGGAAGGGGGACGAGGATCTGGTTGTTCAGTATTCGCCGCTCGTGAAAAGAATCGCCTATCACATCATGAGTCGACTGCCGCCAAGCGTGCAAGTGGATGACCTCATTCAGGCTGGAATGATCGGGCTGCTCGAGGCCGCCAAGAACTACGATGCCTCTCAGGGCGCGCGTTTCGAGACCTATGCCGGTATCCGAATCCGCGGTGCGATGCTCGACGAAATCCGACGAGGCGATTGGGCGCCGCGATCCGTGCATCGCAAGGCGCGCGAGGTGGCGGATACGATCAGGGCGATCGAAAACAAGACCGGCCGTGATGCCAAGGACCATGAAGTGGCCAAGGCCCTGGACATCAGTTTGCAGGAATATCACAAGACGTTGCAGGACGCGAACGGCTGCAAATTGCTGAGCTTCGAGGAAATGGGCATCACCGACGACGCCATTCCGTCCTCATTGGGCGGACGCGGCATGGCCGGGCCGCTCGAGGGCGTTCAGTTCGATGATTTCAAGAAAAATCTCGCGGAGGCGATATCTGGGTTACCTGAGAGGGAACGTTTGGTTTTATCCCTTTACTACGACGAGGACATGAACTTGCGCGAGATCGGTTCGATTATCGGTGTCAGCGAGTCGCGTGTCAGTCAGATTCATAGTCAGGCCTTGATCCGTTTGAGGTCGAGAATGAGTCAGTGGAAATCTGATATTTGACATCTGGAGGCGACAGCTTTGGATAAGGCAATGAAAATCCTGATCGTGGACGATTTCTCCACGATGCGACGGATCATTAAAAACCTGTTGAAGGAATTAGGCTTCAGCAATGTCTCCGAGGCGGATGACGGAAATACGGCATTGCCTATGTTGAAGAGCGGTGGTTTCGATTTCCTGATCACCGATTGGAATATGCCGGGGATGCAGGGTATCGATCTTCTGCGCAACGTGCGCGCGGATCCCGGGATCGCGACGCTGCCGGTCCTTCTCGTGACCGCCGAGGCGAAGAAGGATCAGATCGTCGAGGCCGCCCAGGCAGGGGTTAACGGTTACATCGTAAAGCCGTTCAATGCGGCAACGCTGAAAGAAAAGATCGACAAGATTTTTGAGCGCATCCAAGCCTCATAGCAGGATACGTCTCATGATGGACGATATGGATCAGCAGCATTACTTGGCGTTGGCGCGTTCATTGGTCAGCGATCTCGAAAGAGGGCAGTGCGACGATGCGGAGCGCACGCTCGAAGAGATCACGAGGCTGCGAAAGAACGCGAGCTACGAGGCATTGGACAGATTGATCGCGCTGATGGACGAGGCGCCGAGCGCAAACAAGCTCGATGCCACGCTCGGGCAGATCCTGACTCAGGAAATACCCGAGATCATCGAACGCCTCAATTATGTCGACGATATGATCAATGATTCGGCGAGTAAGACGCTAAATCATGTGGAACGGTGCTTGGAGGCATGTGAATTAGTGAAGGCGGGCGCGAGCGCCGAGGTTCTGAACGATCTCAAGGCGCAGACGCACGATTTGAGTCAGGGATTGAACGAGATCCTGCTCGCGCAATCCTTTCAGGATTTGAGCGGACAGGTGTTGTCCCGCGTGATCGATATGGTAGGTGGTATTGAGCGCTACATGGTTCAGTTGCTGAACCACAATGCGCACGAAGATCGCACTTTAGAAGGCGAGGGTTCCGTTGATCGCAGAGGTGAGGCGGGAACGGAACCCTACGGTCCGAGGATTCCGGGTCTTGAAAACCCGGAAATGTTGAAAGACCAGGGGGAAGTTGACGACCTCTTGTCGAGCATGGGTTTTTGAATATGCCCTTTGTACAAGACGAAGAACTGCTGCAGGATTTTTTGGTTGAGGCGGGAGAACTACTCGAGCAGCTCAGCGAACAACTCGTTGAGCTGGAGCACGACGCTCATGACTCCGAGTTGTTGAATGCGATCTTCCGGGCCTTTCACACGATCAAGGGCGGCGCGGGTTTCCTCGAGATCAAGACGCTCGTGGACGTCTGCCATCGCGCCGAGGACGTGTTCGACGCGCTGCGCCAAGGGCGCCGCGATGTCGACGCGCACCTCATGGACGTGATTTTGCGCGCCTACGACAATCTGCTGGAACAGATGAACGAAATTCGAGGCGGCAACGAACCCGAACCCGTCGATGAAGCGCTGATTTCCCAGCTTGAACAACTATTGTCCGACGAGTCACCGTCAGCGTCGGCCGAACAACCGGAAATAGCGTCGGAAACGGTCGATGTTGTCTCCGAAACCGAGACAGTCGAGGAAACGGTTGCCATCGTCGAGGAAGAATCTATAGAAGTGCCCGCAGCCGAACCCGTTGTCGCTGCCGGCGGCAACGAAATCTCCGATGACGAGTTCGAAGCCTTGTTGAACGATCTGCATGGCGGCGGCATCCCAGGTGCGGTCAAGGTAGAGCGGTCCAACGAGGCGGAAACGGTTCAGTTGGACGCACCGGCCGAGGATTCCTCCGTCAGTTGGAGTCTCATCTCCGAGCCCGAGGCCGTCGAGCCGAAGGTGGTCGCGTCAGCTCCGGTCAAGGTGCGTGAAGCGCGTCCCGCAGTCACCGAATCCGCTTCCGCCGCACAAGCGGCCGCCGCCAAGAAAACACGTGACGCGGGCAATGCCGCCGCGTCCGAGGCCACGGTTCGCGTCGATACCCGGCGCCTCGATGACATCATGAATCTCGTCGGCGAACTCGTACTGGTTCGCAATCGTCTGCAGACTTTGCGTACCGGCTCAACCGACGAAGCGATCGGTCATGCCGTGGACAACCTCAACCTCGTGACCTCGGACCTTCAGGCGTCGGTCATGAAGACGCGCATGCAGCCGGTCAAGAAGATCTTCGGTCGTTTCCCCAAGGTCGTTCGTGATCTTTCCCGTAGCCTCGGTAAGGAAGTGCGCCTGGAGATGCTCGGCGAAGAGACCGATCTCGACAAGAATCTCGTAGAGGCGCTTGCGGATCCTCTGGTCCATCTGGTTCGCAATGCGCTCGATCACGGTATCGAAATGCCCGATGCGCGTGAAAAGAAGGGCAAGCCGCGTTGCGGTGTCCTGCGTCTTTCGGCTCAGCAGGAGGGCGATCACATTTTGCTGGTGATCGAGGACGACGGCGGCGGTATGGATGCCGATCGGCTGAAGAACCTTGCCGTAGAGCGCGGTCTGTTGGATCGCGATACCGCCGATCGGCTGAGCGATCACGATGCTTACCAGTTGATCTTCGCGGCCGGGTTTTCCACCAAGGAACAGATTTCGGATATCTCCGGACGCGGCGTCGGCATGGACGTCGTCAAGACCAAGATCAATCAACTCAACGGCAGACTCGACGTCGTTTCGGAACTGGGCGTCGGGACGAAGATCCTGATCAGCCTCCCGTTGACACTGGCCATCATGCCCACCTTGATGGTTGTCGTCTCCGGGCAGGTCTTCGCGCTGCCTCTGGGGAGCATCGTCGAGACGACGAATCTGACTCAGATCATCACCGTTGACGGTCAGGAGGTCATTATGGTTCGCCAGCACCCCCTGCCCATCATTCGCCTGCAACACTGGTTGACCGGGAAGCGCTGCGATCCTCCGCATGGCGGGCATGTCGTGATCGTGAATCTCGGAACCCTACGTGTCGGACTCGTGGTCGATCATATGCTCGGACAGGAGGAGGTCGTCATCAAGCCGTTGGGCGCGGGGTTGCATGGCCTCAAGGGGGTCGCCGGGGCGACCATTACCGGTAACGGTAAGGTCTCTCTGATCCTCGATATACCTGGTTTGGTGCAAAAGTACGCGGTCAACATGTAGGGGTCACAAATGTCGATTCGTGTACTGATCGTCGATGATTCATCCTTCTTCCGTCGGATCGTTCGTTCTATCCTGGCCAAGGACGCCACGTTCGAGCTGATAGGCGAGGCCAAAAATGGCGCCGAGGCCGTCGAGATGGCTACGCGGCTCAAACCCGACGTCATCACCATGGACGTCGAGATGCCCGTCATGGGCGGAATCGCCGCCGTCGGTGAGATCCTGGCCCGTGTTCCGGCCAAGATCCTGATGCTGTCGTCGCTGACCCAAAAGGGCGCCCAGTTTACGCTTGATGCATTGAACGCCGGAGCCGTGGATTTCCTGACGAAGGATATCCGCGGCAGTGAAATCGTGTCCGACAATTTTACGGATGCGTTGCTGACCAAGCTCAGGCAAATACACCATTTGAGCGTTCCGCAACTCAAGGCGCAACTATCCGCTGCGGACGGTGTGCCGTCCGCCGGCGGATCGGCCCGAGTCGGAACCAGTGCACGCCAGGCCAGCGCGCACAATTTCGAGAACGACAGCCTGCTGTTGATCGGCGCGTCCACCGGAGGGCCGGCCGCCCTGCAGAAGGTTATTCCCTGTATGCCGGGCAATTTCCCCGTTCCCGTCGTGATCATTCAGCACATGCCTGCGGGTTTCACCTCGCCGTTCGCCCGTCGTCTCGATGAGCAGTCGGAGATTTCCGTGTGTCACGCCGAGGACGGCATGACACTCCTGCCGAGGCACGCCTATGTCGCTCCGGGGGGTATGCAACTGACCGTTGCCAACAGCGGCGGACAGCTTCGCTCCGTGATTCGGGAGCCCAACGCCGAACAGATTTATCGGCCCTGTATCGACATCGCGCTGTCGTCGGCGGCCGCCTCGATCGGTCGCGGAGCCTGCGCGATCATCATGACCGGTATGGGCGCGGACGGTAGGGAAGGCGCCCGCGCACTGAAGCGCGAAGGCGCCAAGATTTGGGCGCAGGATGAGGCATCTTCCGTTATCTACGGAATGCCGATGGCCGTGGCCAAGGCGGGATTGGTCGACGAAATCCTGTCGCTGGACCGTATCTGCCAATTGTTGGGTAGGGAGCGCGGCTAGTGGATATCCTGAGCGTCGTCGGTGTCCTTCTCGCTTTCGGCGCGATCCTCGGTGGCAACGCCATCGAAGGCGGGCATCTCGGGTCGCTGATCCAGCTGACTGCCTTCATCATCGTTTTCGGCGGTACGGTTGGGGCGATCATGGTCCAATCACCGATGAAGACTTTTTTGCGCGCCCTGAAGATGGCGCTGTGGCTGTTTTTCCCGCCCAAGATCAAATCGGCGGAAACGATCGAAAAGATCGCGGAATGGAGCAACACGGCCCGTAAGGAAGGTCTGCTGGGTCTGGAGTCCGTTGCCGAAGCCGAAGAGGACGCGTTCGCGCGCAAGGGTCTGCAATTGCTGGTCGACGGCAGCGAGCCGGAGACCATCCGCGCCATCCTCGAGGTCGAGGTAGGGACGACGGAATACGAATCTACGCAGAGCGCCAAGGTCTTCGAGGGTATGGGCGGTTACAGTCCCACCATCGGTATTATCGGTGCCGTTATGGGTCTGATCCACGTCATGAACAACCTTGCTGATCCGAGCAAGTTGGGTAGCGGTATCGCAACGGCGTTCGTCGCCACGATCTATGGTGTCGGACTTGCCAACCTGCTTTTCCTTCCGATGGCCAACAAGCTCAAGGCCATCATCCATCACAAAAGCCAGTACCAGGAGATGATCGTGGAAGGCATCGTCTCCATCGCCGAAGGTGAGAACCCCCGCAACATCGAGACAAAACTGCAAGGTTATGTCGGGTAGGGCGGTCCTAAATCATGGCCAGGAAAAAGCCGCACGAGGAACATGAAAACCATGAGCGATGGTTGGTGTCGTACGCCGACTTTATCACGCTGCTGTTTGCGTTCTTCGTGGTCATGTATTCCATATCTTCCGTAAACGAGGGCAAGTATCGCGTCCTTTCAGACGCGCTCGTCTCGGCCTTTCGAAGTTCTCAGAAGTCACTGATGCCGATTCAAGTCGGTCAAAACGTCAAATCGCCGTCGAGCAGCGCCTCCGCACCGGAGTTCATGCGGTCGCCCCAGATGATTTCGACGCCGGCGAATATGAGGGCAGCCAGCGGCGGTCTCATTGACGACGACACGGGGACGACGTCCAAAGGACGAGGGGGGCTGGATAAATTATCCCGAAAGGTCGCAGCCGTCATGGCGAAATTGATCGATGAAGGACTCGTGGTCATCCATCGCAAAAAGAACTGGGTCGAAGTCGTAATCAAGGACAGCTTTCTGTTTTCGGCCGGTACCGCGAATATTCTGCCTCAAGCCCAATCCATGTTGGACAAAGTCGCCGTTGCGCTTCACGACGTAACGAATCCGATGCGTGTAGAAGGCTATACGGACGATCAACTCGTCCACAGTGATCTGTATCCGTCGAACTGGGAGCTTTCGCTGGCGCGTGCGGTAACCGTCATCAAGCAATTCGAACATAACGGCATTGCGTCGTGGCGCATGTCGGCCACGGGTTACGGACAGTTTCGCCCAGACGCCAGCAATTCCACGGCGGAAGGCAGGGCGAAGAACCGTCGCGTGGCCATCATCATCATGGCCTCGCACGCCACCGAAGCCGACTACGACGTACAGAAATCGGCCGAGACCGAGCAGCAAATGAACGGCGATCAGGCAGGGACCGCCGCTAACGGCGGCAACGGCGTCGAATCACCGGACCTCAAGGGTGCGGAGATCGCGAAGAACGAGTCTGCGAATATCGTAGCAGGGGGCGCCGAAGGCGGAGTCCTGTCCAATGCTTCCGAGGGGGGCGGGTCCGGTCCGACGCCCTCGACGATCACTCAGGGCGATGTCATGCCGCCGCCTATTCGCCTGCCGCCACCGATTAAATTACCGATTGCCGTGCCTCGCTGACAAAAGTTGGCATGAGGAATGCATTCCGTTGGATGTGTCGTTTCGTACCGTCCATTTTTTGACGTGACGGGACGGTGACGGGGAAGTCACGCTAAATCAGTCCTTAATAGAGAGGGGAGGTTGCCCATGGTACAGGTAAGTGCTGCATCAGAAGATGAAGTCATTCAGTGGGTCACGTTTTGTATCGGCGATGAGACCTACGGCATCGCAGTCATGCAGGTCAGAGAAGTCATTCGCGTCAGCGATATCACGCCCGTGCCCGGAGCGGACGAGCATATTCTCGGGATCATCAATCTTCGGGGAAATGTCGTAACCGTCCTGGATATGCATCGCCTGCTTGCGTTGCCGCCGGCCGATTTGACGGATCAGTCCCGCATCATCATCTCGGAGTCCAACGACCAGGTCGTGGGGCTCTTGGTCGACAGTGTCGCCGAAGTGGTCTACCTCAAGGCCTCCGAGGTTGAAGTACGGCCGAACGTCGGCAACGAGGAAGGGGCCAAGTTCATTCGCGGCGTGCACAGCGAGGGTGATCAACTCCTGATCCTGGTCGACGTCGATCAGATGCTGACTCCCGAAGACCAAGCCGAAGAACACGTGGCTTGATCCGATCCGGAATGTCGTGGCGCAGGTACTGGTCTTGGAAAGACTGAATCCGGGCGGAGCGTGAGGTGGACGCGATGATGGCGCAAATCATAATCGCCTTGCTGGTCGGGGTCCTGGTTTTGCTCTTCAGTCTGCTTCGTGTGGTACGCACGGCGAGGCGCGAGCAGGCTGAACGAGATCGCCAATTGGACGTCATTTTTGAGGATTCCACTGTGCTCAGCGACTGTGTCAGCAAGATCGGTCGCCATCTTTCCGCGTTGGAGCGGCAGTTGCAACAGGTCATCGATCAACAGGAGCGACTGGGGCTGCGCGAGGGTGGCGTCGATCGCGAATACGATCTCGCCATTAGAATGCTGTCCTCTGGAGAAAGCGTGGAACGGATTATGGCCGAATGCGGACTCGTTCGGAGCGAGGTCGAGTTGATCCAGCGTCTGTACGGCGACGGGGGGAAACGCAAGGTCGTCAACGGGGGCATATAGTTTCATCCGATAGCGATGCGCGCTACCAGTCATGAAACTGTAACAACTTGAATTTTTGCGATATTTATTGTCCGTCCTTGACAATTTCGCGTGATCGAATCACTATTGCCCGACAGCAATCCACTGCGAAGGTACTTTCCCATGTTGATCAGTATAAGACGGCCCATTTACGGGCTTGTTCTGTTATTGTCCGTCGGTTGTCCCGTTTGGGCGGCCGGGGACGTCCCTGCAGCGATCCAGAAACGCCTTTCAGAGATTATCCCCGACAAGGCGCCGGACAGCGTCGAAGTTTCCCCGATCTCCGGGGTGTATGAGGTGTCTTACGGGGCGCAGGTGTTTTATCTAAGCGGCGACGGCAAATATCTCATTCAGGGCGATTTGCTGGACGTTGACAGTCGGAAGAATCTGACCGACGACCGGCGTAACGTCTACCGTAAACACCTTCTGGATGATATTGATCCCAAGACGGCCATCAGTTTCGTACCGAAAGAGACCAAGCATGTCGTTTATGTCTTCACCGACATCGACTGTCCTTACTGTCGGCGCATGCACAGTCAGATGGCCGACTACAACGCGATGGGCATCGAGATCCGATATCTCGCCTTTCCGCGCACCGGCATCGACAGTCCGTCTTACGTGAAGGCCGAAGACGTATGGTGCGCCAAGGATCGCAAGGCGGCGCTGACGATGGCCAAGAACGGGGAGAAGGTCGAGCATAATAAGTGCGACAATCCCGTCAAATCGGAGTACGAGCTGGGGCAGAAATTCGGCGTAGACGGAACGCCGACGCTGGTTCTGGCCGATGGCTCCATCCTGCCCGGATACATGGAACCTCTGCGCTTGGCCGCTTATCTGAGCACGCTGCATAAATAATCGATCCGCGGACCACTTTCAGTTACGCAATGAAAGGGCGATCTTGTGATCGCCCTTTTTGTTTAGAAGGCGCGAAGGCGGGCGCGACATCCGCCTCCGGGATGAGGGTTCAGCGTTCGAGATAATCCAGCTTGTCCTTGACCTCGGACCACTCCTCGGCGTCGGGCAGGGGATCCTTCTTTTCCGTGATCACCGGCCATTCCTTCGCCAGCTCGGCGTTGAGCTGTATGAACTGCAGCTGATGTTCCGGAACGTCGTCCTCCGCATGGATGGCTTCGATCGGGCATTCCGGCTCACATAAGGTGCAATCGATACATTCATCGGGATCGATCACCAGGAAGTTGGGGCCCTCGTGAAAGCAGTCGACGGGACAGACCTCGACGCAATCGGTGTACTTGCAACGGATGCATTCGTCAGTGACTACAAAGGTCATGAATCTCTCCAGTTACGGTTTAAGACCGGGTTATTCTAACCCCTTATCCAATCGCCGTACCAGCATGTGATCGGGCGAGATTTGAGGCAATGAAAATCGTCAGTCGTGATCGTGTCTGCCCATTCGTATGAGCTGACGGCGGGCCTTTTTGTCCGGACGGCGTTCGGGATGGGGGGCGGAGTAGGCGTGCAGTCGACGTTGAGAGTGTTCGAGTTCGCGTCGCGCGAGGCTCTCCGGGCTTTCCTCGTAGAGCAATCGTGCCTCTTTGGCGGGGCGCCGTTGCTCGTTCAGACCGAGAATCGTTACCGTGTATTCGCCGTCGTCACGGTGTATGCGCAGGACATCGCCCTGGGCGACGAGACGCGATGGCTTGCAGTTCTGGCCGTTCAGACGAATCTTGCCGCCGTCGATGGCCTTGTGGGCCAGCGAGCGGGTCTTGAAAAACCGCGCGGCCCAGAGCCATTTGTCCAGGCGCACGCCTTCCTGAGTGTCGGTATCCGCGGCCGTCATCAAATCATGGACAGGATATGCTTCCATTCGCCGGCACTGACGGGTGTGATGGACAGCCGGTTGCCCTTGCGGAGCACCGGCATGTCCGCCAGCGCGGGCTCGGTTTTGAGTTCGGCGAGTTCGATAGTATGCGGAAAGACCTGTTTGAGCCGGACATCCACCATGCACCAACGGTTGTTGTCGGCCGTGCACTTGGGGTCGTAGTAACGGCTTTCGGGATCCAGTGCGGTGAAATCGGGATAGGCCTCGCGGACGATCTCCATGATCCCGACAATGCCCGGCGTCGCACAATTGGAGTGATAGAAAAAGACGAGGTCCCCGACCTTCATCGCGTCGCGCATGAAATTGCGCGCCTGATAGTTGCGTATGCCGTCCCAGTGCTCGGTTTGCCCCGGCATGGCTCCGAGGTGCTCGATGCCGAAGGTTTCGGGTTCCGATTTCATCAACCAGTAGTTCATCTCATCCTCATCGTTTGCCGGTCTCTATGAGTCCTGCGTCGGTGACAACATATTGGAGCGGGATATCCCAGGGCCGGGCGCTCAGCGGGCCTGTTTCCTGGAAGGAGAACGCTACGCCCATGAGCGTCGGACGTCGCCAGTGTCGCCGATGGCGCAGAAAAGACAGGGTCCGATCATAATATCCGCCGCCCATGCCGACGCGGTTGCCGAGCCGGTCGAAGGCAACCAGCGGCATCAGGATGAGGTCGATATCGATGGCCCTGACGAGACGTCGGGGATGGATCTCCGGCTCGGGAATCGAATAACGATTGAGCCGTAGGGGCGTATCCGTCACATAGCGGGCAAAAAACAGGCGGCGTTCGATAAGCCGGTCTAGTATCGGCAGCAGGCAAACCTTGCCCTGACGCCAAACCGTATCGATCAACGGGCCAAGGTCTATTTCGCCATCGTTCGGTAAAAACAAGGCCACGGATTTTGCCTTGCGAAACGGACGACTGGCGCGGATGTGCCGGCAGACTGCCGCGGTGCGCAACGTTCTCTCGTGGTAGGAGAGCGCGCGGCGCCGCTGGCGCATGGCTCGACGAATATCCGGGATGGAGGTAATGGGTTGGGTCATGTAAAAGGGACACCCTCCGCAAACGCCGTGGCGTATACGCGCCCTTGAACCAATGGTTCAGGTGGGTACGAGGGTCACCTCACAGGCTTTCCGCGCAATGCGGACGTGCACAAAGAGGTGCTCACATTCATTCCCAGGGCAAAGTACTAGGCCCAAGAGCTTTCTGTTTCGCTCACGAACGCCGCAGGGGGTGTCCAACTCACTAAATGCTCGGTCCAATTATAACGCTATTTGCCGACTCTTGCCGAGTTCTTCTTCGACCCGTTTTTGCAATTGTTTGAATTGGGCCGGCAGAATATCCACAGTGCGCGATAAGGCCTCACCCTCGCCGCCCGACCGGGACTGCAAAAGTTCGTGTGCGATATGCAGTGCCGCCATCACGGCTATTTTATCCATACCTATGATACGCCCCGACCGTTTGATCTCCCGCATCTTCTTGTCCAGATAGGCGGCAGAAGCGATCAACGCGTCGCGCTCGTCCTCCGGACATCCGATGCGGAACTCCTGATCGAGGACGGAGACGGTTACGGGTATTGACGGGGCGCTCACAGTTCAAGCTCCAGGGCTTTGAGACGATGGATGGTCGCATCGAGTTTTTCCCGGGACCGCGCATTAACCTGCTGATAGTGCACGCGTTCTGTCTGCAGTTGCTGACAGCGGGCGCGTAACTCAGCGTTTTCCTCACGCAAGCGTGCGCAGAGATCGACCAGCGATTCCACGCTGGCCGCGAAGCTTTCGAATTCCGGTGGTAGCTCGATATGTCGGGATGATCCGCTCATTGCGAGAATATAGAACGCCCCGGAAACCTCGTCAACGGAACGATGCGTCGCCATCCCTCGCCCCTTATGCGAGAACTCGCGAATCAAGTATCATGGGTCGATCGTTACCGAGGGAGCCTAATGTCCACCAAGAAGCTTGCGTCGAACTATGCCGGTCGCCGGCGGCGCCTGTGTGACGCCATGGGGGAGGGCGGCATCGCTATCCTGCCGACCGCAACGGTGAGCCGTCGCAATCAGGATACCGAGTATCCCTATCGCGCCGGCAGCGACTTTCTCTACCTGACCGGCTTTCATGAGCCCGAGGCCGTCATGGTCCTGCTGCCGGGACAGCGGCGCAATCGTTATATCCTGTTCTGCCGTCCTCGTGATCCGGCACAGGAAGTCTGGACCGGCCGTCGGGCGGGGTGTGAAGGGGCGGTTTCGATCTACGGTGCCGACGAGGCCTATCCGATCGGCGATTTCGACAAACTGTTGCCGGACCTGCTCAAGGGCTGCGACCGGGTTTACTACAACACCGGATTGAACGAGACGCTCGACCGCAAGATCATCTCCTGGCTCCAGGGGCTGCGCGCCCAGGCGCGCGCGGGCGTCGCTGCGCCGAACGATCTCTGTAGCCTGGACCCGCTGATTCACGAGGCCCGCTTGATCAAGGACAAACAAGAGCTTGTCCTGATGCGCCGCGCGGCGGAAGTATCGGCAGCCGCGCACCATCGCCTGATGAGGACTTGCCGTCCCGGACAGATGGAGTACGAACTCGAGGCCGAGTTGTTGCACGAATTCACGCGTTGCGGTTGCCGCAGTCCGGCCTATCCGTCGATCGTGGCCGGTGGCGACAATGCCTGTATTCTCCACTATACCGACAATGATGCGCCGCTCCGGGGCGGCGACCTGCTGCTCGTCGACGCCGGTGCGGAACACGCCGGTTACGCTGCCGACATCACGCGCACGATTCCCGTCAACGGGCGTTTCAGTCCCGACCAGCGCGCCCTATATGAGATCGTGTTACGCGCCCAGCTGGCCGCGATCAAACAGGTACGGCCGGGCCGGCATTGGGATGCCCCGCACAGAGCGGCGGTTCGTGAAATCACGCGCGGGCTTTGCGCCCTCGGTATCCTTAAGGGCGACGAGAAGGTCCTGATTCGAGATCAGGCTTATCGTCCGTATTTCATGCATCGTACCGGGCATTGGCTCGGAATCGACGTTCACGACGTAGGCGCCTACAAGGTCGACGGCGAGTGGAGGGTGTTCGAGCCGGGCATGGTGCTGACGGTCGAACCCGGTATTTACGTCGCTCATGGGACCAAGGGCGTCGACCGGCGCTGGTGGGGCATGGGCATACGAATCGAGGACGACGTCTTGGTCACGGCCGACGGTCACGAGATCCTGACGGCGGCCGCAGCCAAATCGGTGGCCGAAATCGAGGCCATGATGGCGGCGGATTGAGATGACCCGGGACGATTACGACATCCTGGTGGTGGGTGGAGGACTTGCCGGTGCGAGTCTCGCCGCCGCGCTTGCGGACAGCGACGTTCGTATCGGCCTGATAGAGGCGGTACCCCCCGATGCATCGTCGCAACCGAGTTACGACGATCGCGGCATCGCCCTGGCCTACGGAAGTCGCCAGATCTTCGCGGGCATCGGAGTTTGGCCCCGTCTCGAATCCGTGGCTGAGCCGATACGGCGCATCCATGTTTCGGACCGGGGCGGTTTCGGCGCCATGCGCATGAGTAGTCGCGAGGTGGGTTACGACGCATTGGGTTACGTGGCCTTGGCCCGGGACCTCGGTCACGCGCTTATGGAGCGCATAGGCCCCGTGCCGACGATAGAGATCATCACGCCGGCGTCCCTGGCCGGATTCTCCGAAGCAGGGGACAATGTCCAGGTCGATATCGAGGCGGCCGACGGCCGGCGAACGTTGTCCTGCCGTCTTCTCGTGGGCGCCGACGGCATGAATTCCGAAGTCAGGCGCATGGTCGGCATCGAGATCGAGCGTCATGGCTACGGACAGACCGCCGTCATCGCCAACGTCACACCGGGGCTCCGGCATGACGGGAGGGCCTTCGAACGTTTCACGCCTACGGGTCCTCTGGCGCTACTTCCGTTGACGCCTGACAGCTGTTCCCTGGTTTGGACGCATCCCGATCATGAGGCAGACAGTGTCGTGGCGCTCGATGATGGGGCGTTTCTGGAACGGCTGCAGGAGGCTTTCGGTTACCGTTTGGGAAGGTTCCAACGGGTCGGCGCTCGCCAGTCCTATCCCTTGAGTTTTCTGCGCGCCAGACAATACGCGCGTGGCCGCGTCGCTTTGATCGGAAACGCCGCGCACACGTTGCATCCGGTGGCCGGTCAGGGATTCAACCTGGGGTTGCGCGACGTTGCGGTGTTGGCCGAGCAGGTCGATCGCGCCCGCCGCAAGGGCGAAGATATCGGCGCGCCGGCGGTGCTGGATGCGTATGCGCGTCTTCGTAAGGGAGATTTGGCCCGTACCGGCGGATTGACGGACAGCTTGGTCCGTATTTTTTCGAATAGCTACGCGCCGTTGAGCGTGGCTCGAGATCTCGGTTTGATCGGTATGGACCTCTGTTCCGCGCTCAGACACGGATTCATGCATCGAACCATGGGGCTCGGAGGCGAGGCGCCGAAGTTGTTGCGCGGCGTACCCTTGAACGGAGCTTCGCGGAGGAAAGGCCATGTCGTCGCCTAGAGACTACGATATCATCATTGTCGGCGCCGGTATGGTCGGCGCCACTCTGGCTTGTGCATTACTCGAATGTGTTCGAACTGAGCGTGGGCTGCGGATCGCGCTCGTAGAGGCAAACATGCCTGAACGGTCATGGGAGCCGGGCAGCACGGATCTGCGGGTCTCCGCGATCACTCCGGTAACGGAACGGATTCTGGCGCGATTGGGCGCCTGGGAGACGATCGCGGGGCTTGGTGTGAGCCCGTTTCGCGAAATGCGGGTGTGGGACGCCGCGGGCGCAGGGTCCATCCATTTCGACAGCGTCCGGGTGGCGAGTCCGGTATTGGGGCACATCATCGAAAACCGTGTCGTGCAGCGCGCCTTACTCGAATTGCTCGATGCCGACGAATCCGTGGACCTGATTTGTCCGTCCCGCATCGAGGGACTCTCCCTAACGGAGAACGAGGCGAGTCTTGCGCTTGACGACGGCCGGGTGCTCACTGCGAGTCTTGTCGTCGCCGCCGATGGCGGGCGCTCCAAGGTTCGCGAGCTGGCCGGGATCAGCCTGCATGGTTGGTCATACGGCCATAAAGCCGTGGTCGCCTCCGTTAGGCCTGAACTCGATCATGCGGAAACCGCTTGGCAGCGTTTCCTGCCGGACGGCCCTCTCGCGTTTCTTCCGCTGCGGGACGGGCAGTGTTCAATCGTTTGGTCTACCGGTCCGGAACACGCGGATCATCTACTGGAAAGCGAGGAAGAGGACTTCTGTACCGAGCTTGCCGAGGCCTTTGATCACCGTTTGGGACGGATTCTCGAGACAGGGCCCAGAGCCGCGTTTCCACTCAGACTCAGGCACGCCACCCAATATGTTTCCGGCCGGTTAGCCCTGATCGGTGATGCCGCGCATACGATTCACCCGCTGGCTGGGCAAGGCGCCAATCTGGGGATCCTAGATGCCGTCACGCTTGCCGAAATCCTTGGCGACGTTCATGCGCGCGGACTAGATATCGCGGATACCCGGGCGCTGCGCCGCTACGAACGCTGGCGTAGGGCCGAGAACACGCGCATGATCGCCGCCATGGAAGGATTCAAACGTCTGTTCGGAACCAGGAATCCGCTGCTGAGCGCGGTCCGCAACGTCGGCCTCGATATTACCGATCGTTGTTCCCCCGCCAAGGACCTGATCCTGCAGTATCACCTGGGACGTTACGGCCACCTTCCGGAGCTGGCGCGCCCTTAACGCCCTTCGCAAGTACGGTACCGAACGAACCCGCGTTCCTACTCATTTATCCTCAAGGGAACCTCTAAAAACCCATGCTGATCTGAGATAATATCGCATTGATAAAAAACGGGTATAGGACATGCAACCGGGATTTTTTGACCACGCAGAGCGTCTTGATCTATTGGAAAAGCTGGGAGACCCATTGCCCAAGC
>WGNS01000078.1 GCA_016124415.1 Gammaproteobacteria bacterium
CGAGTAGACCGGGATAGGTGCAGCTGGATTTAGATGTCGGAATCCGGAGGGCGGAGCCTGACGGGTGTAGATCATCTAAATTCAGCTATATGCGCCGTAGAGTCATTGTGGGAGCAATCTTGTTCTGCGTACCGTAGGGAGGGGGAGGAGGGTTGTGTACGCGGGACGGTCCCGGCAAAAGGAATAGCTGCCGCGTAGGCGAAGCGTTTTTGCGACAGGATGTGCAAAAACAATACTGAGGTAGCGGCACTACTTCTCGGTTCGCGGATCGCCTTTTTCGTGGGCGCCGGCATTCCGTTCAGTCTCGCGGCGACCTTCTGGGTGCTCAATGCCATCGACTCATCGCTCAATCAGAACGTGCTGCTGGCCGTCGTCATCGTGCTCGGTATGCTCGTCGACGACGCCGTCGTCGTGGTCGAGGCGATCTATTATCGCCTGCAGCGCGGCGCGGATGCGATGTCGGCCGCGATCCGGGCCCTGCGTGAGGTCTTCTCGCCGGTCACGGCCTCGGTACTCACGACGCTGGCGGCCTTTTTACCGCTGATGCTGCTGCCCGGCATCGTCGGCAAGTTCATGTTCGTGGTGCCCTTCGTGGTGTCCATGGCGCTTGCCATCAGCCTGCTCGAGGCCTACTGGCTGTTGCCCGTGCATATCGCGATGGTGAAACCCGACCTCAAGGCGGGCGGACGCATGCAGCGCTGGCGCGAGCGCTTTACCCATTCGGTCCGGATCCGTTACAGCCGCATGCTGATCCGCGTGTTGCGGCGGCCGCGGGCGTCGTTGGCCGCCGTCGTCGGGTTGTTCATGATCGCCATGGGCGCCGTCGCCGTGGGCATGGTGCGTCTGGAGTTCTTTGCCTTCGACCCGATGCGCAGCTTCTATATCAATGTGGAGATGCCGCCCGGAAGCTCGCTCGAGGAGACCATGAGGGTGGTTTCCGGCATCGAGCAAAAGGCGCGTACGCATCTCAAGCCCGGCGAAATGCGCACGGTCAGCGCCACGGCCGGACAGATGTTCACCGATACCGCGCCGTTCTTCGGCGATATGTACGGCCAGGTCTTCGTCAGCCTGAACCCGGCCGGCGACGGCATGCGCGGCGTGGCCGAAGTGATCGACGAGATGCGTCCCGACGTCGTCGCGACCGTGGGCCCGACCAACGTCTCGATGCTCAAGCTCTCCAAGGGGCCGCCGGTGACCAAACCCATCAGCATCAAGGTGCGCGGCGATAATTTCGAGGAGCTCGGCGAGGCGGTGAAGGCCTTGCGCGGCATCCTCGGCGGCATCCCGGCCGTCACCGATATCTCGGATAACAACAGCCCGGGCAAGCAGGAGCTGCAATTGCGTCTGAACGACGACGCCGTGCAACGCGCCGGGCTCGATGCGGGCAAGGTTGCGAATGCGATCCGCATGCTGTTCGACGGCGAGGTCGTGACCTATATGCAGCATGAGGGCGAGCGCGTCGAGGTGCGCGTGCAGGCCGCGAGCCAGGTGGTCAACGACATCGGTCAATTGCTGGCGACGCCGCTGGCCCTGCCCGACGGCAAGGGTTCGATCCCCCTGGGTCAGCTCGTCGAGACGGGAACCGGCTACAGCCGCAGCAACATCCGGCACTACAACTTCCGGCGTTCGATCACGGTCGAGGCCGATCTCGACAAGACCAAGATGGATACGGTTGAGGCCAATAATCTCGTCAAGGAGGGCTGGAAGAAGATCCGGATGCAGTATCGCGACGTGGATCTGGACTTCACGGGCGAACTCGAAGACATCCAGGAGAGCCTCGATTCCATGGCGGTGCTGATGCTGTTCGGCGTGGGTCTGATCTACCTGATCCTGGGAACCCAGTTCCGCAGCTATTGGCAGCCGTTCATGATCCTGGCGACCGTCCCGATGGCCTTCACGGGCGTGATCTTCGGGCTCATCGCGACCGGCAACCCGTTGAGTCTGTTCACGCTGTACGGCGTCATTGCCCTGATCGGCATCGCCGTCAATTCGGCGATCGTCATGATCGATGCCGCCAATCATCGCTTGGAGATCGGTATGAGCGTGCTGCACGCCACCGTGTACGCGGCGCGGCGTCGGGTCATCCCCATCCTGATCACCTCGGCGACCACGATCGCGGGCTTGCTGTCGCTGGCGACGGGGCTGGCCGGCGAGTCACTGATCTGGGGGCCGGTGGCGTCCGCGATCGTGTGGGGCTTGGGATTCTCGACCGTACTGACCCTGTTCGTCATTCCGCTGCTGTACCGCAACGTCATGGGCAGAAACGCGGTACGCGAGGCCCCGGACCCCGTATCTGCCCGTATCTGATTGATTCGCTTTGACAACTGCGTTGACAGCGACTATGATTCGCGTCCATGTCCGGCCTATTGCCTGAAATGATTGATCCGATCCGGTTCGCCCGGACCGGTCAGGTGATCAAAGGCGTGATCCCCATGCAGCAGATGAACCGGTTGGCGGAGATCGTCAACACCGGGGATTCCGCCGTGGAAGTCGATCTCCGTTTCTCGTTCAACGAGCGCGGGCAGTGCCTGATGGAAGGCGAGATGGCGGCCTGCGTGGACTTGCCTTGCCAGCGCTGTCTCCGTATGATGCGATACCCCGTTCGCGTGCGTATCAAAATGGCCGCCTGCAAGGTTGGCCGCGAAGACGAGCTGGCGGACGGCGTTGACCCGTTGCCGACCGAAAACGGACGGCTCAATCTGTTTCTGTTGGCCGAGGATGAAATCATTCTGGGCCTGCCCATCGTGGCGATGCATCCTCTGAATGAGTGCGCCGTGGGCGAAGATTACAAGAAAGACGTTCTGATCGCCGATCATGAACCGAAAGAGGAAACCCAGCGGCCCTTCGCGGGGTTGGCCGAGATGTTGGCCAAACAGAAGGGCGGGCGGGAAGAGATTTAACTTGACTGGCGGCGACGGGGCCCTTCCCGTTCGGAACCGACAGGTATTTGATGTAGGAGCACTACTATGGCAGTCCAACAGAACAGAAAGACACCGTCCCGCCGCGGCATGCGTCGTTCCCACGATGCGCTTGAGGCCAATACCCTCTCCGTCGACAAGACATCGGGTGAGACCCATCGTCGCCACCAGGTAACCGCAGACGGCTACTATCGCGGCGTCAAAGTCATCGACAAGTAACAGGCTATTTCTTTGAGTCACATCATCGCCCTGGACGCCATGGGCGGAGATTTTGGCCCCGAAGTCACCTTGCCCGCCGCGCTCAAGGCATTGGAAACCGATGCCGGGCTCGAATTGATCCTGGTTGGCGATCAGGCGATCCTGCAACCGTGGATGGAAAGACAGGCCCCTGAAATCAGGGCTCGCCTGCGGGTCGTGCATGCCTCCCAAATCGTCGCCATGAACGAACCTCCATCGCAGGCATTGCGCTCCAAGAAGGACTCGTCCATGCGCGTGGCCATCAATCTCGTGAAGGAAGGCGAGGCCCAGGCCTGCGTCAGCGCCGGCAATACCGGCGCGCTCATGGCGACCTCGAAGTTCGTCTTGAAGACCCTGCCCGGGATCGAGCGGCCGGCCATCTGTACGATACTGCCCACGATCAAGGGGACGACGCGCGTGCTGGATCTCGGCGCCAACGTCGATTCTTCGCCGGAGCAGCTCTTTCAGTTCGCCGTGATGGGGTCGGTGTTGGCCGCGGAGGTCGGCGGTATCGATCGGCCGACGGTCGGATTGATCAATGTCGGCGAGGAGGAGATCAAGGGCAACGAAGGCGTCAAGGCCGCGGCCCAGCTTCTCGCCGCGAGCCATCTCAATTATAAGGGCTTTATCGAGGGTGACGGGATCTATTCGGGCGCCGTCGACGTTGTCGTTTGCGACGGTTTCGTCGGCAACGTCGCCTTGAAGAGCAGCGAGGGTGTCGCCAAGATGATTGCCTACTACCTGCGTGAATCCTTCATGCGCAATCTTTGGACGCGTTTGCTTGGGGTTCTCGTCAAGCCGGTGCTGAGAGGCTTCAAGAAGAAGATGGATCCGCGCAACTACAACGGCGCGACCCTGCTGGGTTTACGGGGTATCGTGATCAAGAGTCATGGCGGCGCCGACTGTCATGCCTTCGCCAATGCGATCCATGAAGCGGTTTGTGAAGTGGCGCACCGTGTTCCGGAGCGAATCGGCGAACAATTGCAACAATTTTTGGGTGTGAGGCAGACAGGGTGATATATGCGGGAATCGCCGGGACCGGGAGCTATTTGCCCGAAAAGGTCCTAACCAATCACGACCTTGAGCGGATGGTCGATACCAGCGATGCCTGGATACGCGAGCGTACCGGGATCGGTAAACGACACATCGCGGCCGAAGGCGAGACGACCTGCGATCTTGCCGAGGCGGCGGCCCGTTCGGCCATGGCCCAGGCCCACGTCAGGGGCGAAGACATCGACCTGATCATCGTCGCGACGACGACGCCCGACCGGGTATTTCCGAGCACGGCCTGCCTGCTCCAGGAGCGCCTAGGCAACCACGGCTGCACGGCCTTCGACGTGCAGGCGGTTTGCACGGGATTCGTTTACGCGATGGGTATTGCGGACAAGTTCATCCGGTCCGGCAGTCATCGCTGCGCGCTGGTCGTCGGGGCTGAGACCCTGTCCCGGATCATCGACTGGACCGACCGCACGACCTGCGTCCTGTTCGGCGACGGCGCCGGCGCCGTGGTTCTGAAGGCCCAGGATGAACCCGGCATTATCGCCACGCACCTGCATGCCGACGGCGCGTACAAGGATTTGCTGACGGTGCCCGCCGGCATCTCGCAGGGCTACGGCGCCATGCAAGGTAAGGAAGCCTTTATCCAGATGCGCGGCAATGAAGTTTTTCGCGTCGCCGTGAACACATTGGGGCAGATCGTCGACGAGACGCTGCAGAAAAACGGTCTCGACCAGGCCGACATCGACTGGCTCGTGCCGCATCAGGCCAATATCCGCATCATCAACGCCACGGCCAGAAAGCTGGGCCTGTCGACGGACCATGTGGTTCAAACCGTCGAGGACCACGGCAATACTTCGGCCGCCTCGATCCCGCTGGCGCTGGACGTCGCCGTCCGCGACGGTCGGATCAAGCGCGGCAACAAGCTCCTCCTGGAGGCCTTCGGCGGAGGGTTCACCTGGGGCTCGGCCCTCATCACTTATTGAATAATCGACTCACAACGGTTCCATGAGCACACAAACGAATTCCGCCCTGGCCTTTGTCTTCCCCGGCCAGGGTTCTCAATCGATCGGTATGTTGTCCGGGCTCGCGAGCGCCTTTCCCGAGGTGCGCGCCTGTTTCGACGAGGCGTCGTCGGTCCTGGGTTTCGACCTCTGGGGCATGACCCAGGAGGGTCCGGAGGCTGAACTGTCCCGCACCGTCAACACCCAGCCCGCGATGCTCGCGGCCGGCGTGGCCGTCTGGCGGGTCTGGCTGGCCAAGGGCGGCGCCCGGCCCGCGTTCATGGCCGGCCACAGCCTCGGCGAATATACCGCCCTGGTTTGCGCCGGTGCGTTGTCGTTCACGGACGCGGTTCGCCTGGTCGCGTTGCGCGGCCGTTTGATGCAGGACGCCGTGCCCGAAGGGCAGGGCGCGATGTCGGCCATTCTCGGCATGAGCGACGATGACGTTCGGCAGCTTTGTCAGGATGCCGCGGACGGCGAGGTGCTGGAGGCCGTCAATTTCAATTCGCCCGGTCAGGTCGTGATCGCCGGCAGCCGGGGTGCGGTGGAACGCGCCAACCTGCTGGCTTCCGAGCGCGGCGCCAAGCGCGCGCTGCCGTTGCCGGTCAGCGTGCCGTCGCACTGCGCGCTCATGAAGGACGCCGCCGAGCAATTGAAGGCGGAGTTGGCCAAGGTCGAGTTCGCGATGCCCGCGATTCCGGTTTTCCACAACGTGGACGCCCGTCCCGCCGCCGATGTCGCCGCCATACGCGAAGCCCTGTACCATCAGCTCTACGGCGCCGTGCGCTGGGTGGACACCGTGCAGAATATTCGCGACGCCGGTTGTGCGACGGTGGTCGAAGCCGGACCCGGCAAGGTCCTGGCCGGACTTTGCAAGCGCATCGACAAGGCGCTGGATTGCATGCCGGTGTTGGATGAAGCCAGCCTGGACAAGGCGCTGGCGACGTTGGCGTAAGCCCGTCGATCCGTAACGAATATCAGTAGAGGTTTGTGAGTCATGGCATTGAATGAACAAGTGGCCCTCGTCACGGGGGCGAGCAGGGGTATCGGCAAGGCGATTGCCCTGGCGTTGGGACGCAAGCGCGCGATCGTCGTCGGAACCGCGACCTCCGAGAAGGGTGCGGAGGACATCAGCGCCTATCTGCGCGACCACGACATGCAAGGCATGGGCCTCTGCATGAACGTGACGGATCAGGATTCGATCGACAAGGCCCTGGATGCGATCGCCGAGCGTTATTCCGCGCCGTCCATCCTCGTCAACAACGCCGGCATCACCCGCGATAACCTCATGCTGCGTATGAAGCAGGAGGAGTGGGACGATATCATCGACACGAACCTGACCTCCGTCTATCGCATGAGCAAGGCCTGTCTGCGCCAGATGGTCAAGGCGCGGCACGGGCGGATCGTCAACATCGCCTCGGTCGTGGGTGTGACGGGCAATCCCGGGCAGGCCAATTACGCGGCCGCCAAGGCCGGTATGATCGGCTTTGCCAAGTCGCTGGCCCGCGAGGTCGGCGGACGCGGCATCACGGTCAACGTCGTCGCACCGGGATTTATCGATACCGATATGACCCGCCAGCTCGAGGAGCGTCAGCGCGAGGCCCTGGCCGAGCAGATTCCGCTCGGTCGGCTGGGTGCGGCGGACGATATCGGCGAGGCGGTGGCCTTCCTGGTTTCGCCCTCGGCGGCCTACATTACGGGCGAGACATTGCACGTAAATGGCGGTATGTACATGCCGTAATGTCCTATCCGGGTGATCGGAAAAACGAGTAATTATTTGTTATATATGTAGAAAAAGTGGTATTGGCTGGCGGCATTTCATTGGGTGGATTTAATGGTGGCATAACGCATGCCATTCCAATAAAATACCGCACTTATTCAACTAGAAGACTGGTTTTTCAAGGAGGCAGGAGTTAAACCCATGAGCGATATTCAAGAGCGCGTTAAGAAGATTGTTGTGGAGCAGTTGGGCGTTAAGGAAGAGGAAGTGACCACCGAGGCGTCTTTCGTGGACGATCTGGGTGCCGACTCTCTCGATACCGTCGAACTGGTGATGGCGTTGGAAGAGGAGTTCGAGTGCGAGATTCCCGATGAGGATGCCGAGAAGATCACCACTGTTCAGCAGGCAATTGACTTCATTAGTGCCCACCAGTCTGCCTGATCGTAGGACGCTCCGAATCCCGGTTGGCTGGTCCTCCGGGATGCGCCCAGAACGGGCGACTGTTGCATTATTCGCGAACCTGGTTGCCCCGAGCGCTGGATCGTCCCCCTACCTTTTTCGTTGGAAAACTCCATGAGTCGTACCCGTCGAGTCGTTGTGACAGGCCTGGGGATGGTATCCCCCGTGGGCCTGAGTGTGTCTGAATCCTGGCAGAATCTGGTTGCCGGAAAGAGCGGTATCGGTCCGATCACGGACTGGGACGTCTCGGCGTTCAGCACGCGTTTCGGCGGGTCGGTCAGGGGTTTCAACGTCGAGGATTACATGCCGCGCAAGGAAGCCAGGAAGATGGACCCGTTCATCCACTACGGCATCGCGGCGGGTTGTCAGGCGCTCGAGGATTCCGGTCTCGAGATCACCGAAGCCAATGCCGAGCGCATCGGTGTCGCGATCGGTTCCGGCATCGGCGGCCTGGGCGGCATCGAAAAGGGACACGAGTCTTACATGAACGGCGGTCCGCGCAAGATTTCGCCGTTCTTCGTCCCGAGCAACATCATCAATATGATCTCGGGCAACTTCTCCATCATGCACGGCCTCAAGGGGCCGAACTTCGCGATCGTCACGGCCTGTTCGACCGGTACCCACAACATCGGTGAGGCCGCGCGCCTGATCGAATACGGCGACGCCGACGTCATGATCGCGGGCGGCGCCGAAATGGCGACGACCCCGACCGGGCTCGGCGGATTCGCCGCCGCGAGGGCGTTGTCCTCGCGTAACGACGACCCTGAACGGGCCAGCCGGCCCTGGGATCGCGGCCGCGACGGTTTCGTGCTGTCGGACGGCGCCGGCGTCGTCGTGCTCGAAGAGCTCGAGCACGCCCGCGCTCGCGGCGCGTATATCTACGCCGAACTCAGCGGTTACGGCATGAGCAGCGACGCCTATCACATGACTTCTCCGCCCGAGGACGGCGAGGGGGCCGCGCGCTGCATGGTCAACGCCCTCAAGAATGCCGGTTTGGGCCCTTCCGACGTCGATTACGTCAACGCCCACGGTACCTCCACGCCCGCGGGCGACGTTGCCGAGACCCGCGCCATCAAGCGCGCCTTCGGCGACCGCGCCAGGAAGATCGTCGTCAGCTCCTCAAAGTCGATGACGGGCCACATGCTGGGTGCCGCCGGCGGTGTCGAGGCCATCTTCTCCATCTTGGCCATCCGCGACCAGGTCATTCCGCCGACGATCAACCTCGATGACCCCGATCCCGAATGCGATCTGGACTACGTCCCGAACAAGTGCCGGGAGATGACGGTCAACGTCACGATGTCCAACTCCTTCGGCTTCGGCGGTACCAACGCGACGCTGGTCTTCCGTCGTTTCGGGGAATAAGCAGGACCTGTCTCAAAGCTACTGCGCTCGCGACGTGTTGAGACAGATTCTGGACCACTAGGAATATGAACACGGGTGTCGCAACCCGCCCGGGCGCGCCCGCCGGTACGAGCATCGTGATGCGTTTGGATGCTTACCCCGATCTGTTGGCGCTTCGGCGCCTGCGTCCTGAGCGTTATCCCTGTCTGCTCGAGAGCGTCGCACGGGGCGACGGCGGCGAGGCCGCTTACGACATCCTGTTCGCCTTTCCGGAAGATCGTCTCGTTCTCGAAGATCTGCACTCCCTTGAGCGTATTCACGCCGACGGCCGGCGTTGCCCTGAATCAGAGGCGGATTTCCTGGCGGCCCTGGACCGTTGGGTCGCTAGGGAACCTAGTGCCGTCGACTCGGAGGCAGTAGACCTGCCTTTCCGGGGCGGATGGTTTCTCTATCTCGGATATGAACTGGCGGCCCAGGTCGAACCGGGTCTCGTGAAGGCGTTTTCCTACCCGATGTCGGGGCCGCTCGCGACCGCGATCCGGACGCCCGCCGCCGTCATTCGCGATCATCGAGAACATTGCTGCTATCTGGTTGCCGAACCGGGCAGGAACGGACTGACGGACGCAATGCGGGCGGACATTGCGGAGGCAGCGGGCAGGCAAAGCGATGTCGAAGCCGATCCCGGTCCCGAACTTCTAATCAACGAGGACGCCGAGGCGCGTTACCTCGGCGCGGTCGACAGGATTCACGACTATATCCGCGACGGAGACGTCTTTCAGGTCAACCTCTCGCGGCAATGGACCATTACGGGGGCTTTGCCTGAGGATGAGGCGTTGTACGCCCGCCTGCGGCAGACCAATCCGGCCCCGTTTGCGGGTTTCGCCGACCTGGGCGGTCTCTGCGTGATCAGTTCCTCGCCCGAACGGTTGGTCAGGGTCAGGGACGGCCGCGTCGAAACGCGTCCGATCGCCGGGACCCGCCCCAGGGGGAGGGACGACCACGATGACCGCCGGTTGGCCGAGACGCTCTTGGCGCACCCCAAGGAGCGCGCGGAACACATCATGCTGATCGACCTTGAACGCAACGACTTGGGCCGAGTCTGTCAGACGGGCACGGTTCACGTCGACGAGCTCATGACCCTCGAGAGCTATCGGCACGTGCACCATATCGTTTCCAACGTCTCCGGAAGGCTGCGTCCCGGAACCTCTCCCGGCGCGGTCATTCGCGCCGTGTTTCCCGGCGGTACGATCACGGGTTGCCCCAAGGTGCGTTGCATGGAAATCATCGCCGAACTCGAAGAAGCGCAGCGCGGCGCCTATACTGGCTCCATGGGCTATCTGAACCTGAACGGCGACATGGACCTTAACATCCTGATCAGGACGCTCGAACGGGGCGCCGAGACTTTGCGCCTGCGCGCCGGGGCCGGCATCGTCGCCGATTCCGTGCCGGAAAAGGAACTCGCCGAGGCGCGCGCCAAGGCCAAGGGTTTGCTCGCAGCGGTAGGGGTGGCGGTATGACGCGATTTTGGGTCAACGGCCTGCCCGAAGGATCGGTGTCCGCCCTCGATCGCGGGCTGCATTACGGTGACGGCTTGTTCGAAACCATGGCCGTCATCGACGGGACGCCGCTGCTTTGGGCGCGCCACATGGGGCGCCTTCTGGCGGGTTGCGACCGTCTGGGCATACCGATCCCCGACCGTGCGACGCTGGCCGCGGAACTTGAACGGGCGCTGGAGCTTGCGGACCGTCGTGCCGTCGTCAAGATCATCGTCACGCGCGGCAGCGGCGGGCGAGGGTACCGGGCTCCGGACCCTGTCGAACCGCTCAGGATCGTCACCCTGAATCATTGGCCGGACTATCCGCCGAGCCGTTGGCTCGAGGGCGTGCATGTCCGGGTCTGCGCGACGCGGTTGGCGCGTCAGCCGGCGCTGGCCGGCATCAAGCATCTGAACCGGCTCGAACAGGTGCTCGCACGCAATGAGTGGCGTGACGACGAAACCGCCGAGGGGCTCATGTGCGACGACCGGGGACGTCTCGTCGAGGGCACGATGAGCAATGTCTTCCTGCGTATCCGGGATCGGATCGCAACACCGCGTCTGGACGGTTGCGGCGTGGCCGGCACCTTGCGCGCCGAGCTGTTGGAGCAGGCGGAGCAGAGCGGGCTTACGATCGATCAGTGCGTCGTGACGCTCGAGGATCTCATGACGGCGGACGAGGTGTTGATCTGCAACAGCGTCTTCGGCATCTGGCCCGTCAGATCGGTGGCCGGTCGTGACTTTGTCGTCGGAGAGATGGCGGCCGCCCTGAATGCGCTCGCGGCGCGGGCGGGGTATGACGCCAGGCTCTATGGAGCCGCATGATGCTCGATCGTCTCTTCAGGTTGTTGGGATTGGTCGTTATCGTTGTGAGCCTGGTCTCCGGCTGGCTGCTCATGGATATTCGCCAGTTCGTGGATACTCCGCTGGCCCTGCCCGAGCATGGTGTGGATTACGAGATCGGACCGGGCATGGGCGTCATCCGCATCGCCACCGATCTCGAACGGCACGGCATCCTTACCCACGCCAGATATCTGAGCTGGTACGCGCGCTGGCAAGGCGATGTGATCGATATCAAGGCGGGGCGTTATCGTCTCGAACCCGGGCTTACGCCCAGGCGGTTGCTGAAGCTGTTGCATAGCGGCGCGGTCATTCAGTACCCGATCACGGTCCCCGAGGGATACACGTTCAAACAGCTCAGGGAACTGCTCGATATCAACCCCGAGATCGACCATCGCTACGCCAATGCCACCAACGCGGAGATCATGGCCGCGTTGGGGCGTCCGGGCGCGCATCCGGAAGGGCTGTTCTTCCCGGATACCTACCATTTCACGGCCCGGTCCACGGACCTTTCGATCCTCCAGCGGGCCATGGAGGCCATGCAGGTGCATCTGGACGCGGCGTGGCAAGGCCGGGCCGAGGGCCTGCCCTACAAGTCGCCCTACGAGGCCCTGATTATGGCGTCGATCATCGAAAAGGAGACCTCGCTCGAAGAGGAGCGGACTCGGATCGCCGGCGTGTTCGTCCGCCGCCTCGAGCACCGCATGCGCCTGCAGACCGACCCGACGGTGATCTACGGCTTGGGCGATCGTTTTCACGGCAATCTGCACCGGCGCGACCTCAAGGCGGACACGCCCTACAATACCTATGTCCACAGGGGGTTGCCGCCCACGCCGATTGCGATGCCGGGCCTGGCTTCCATCGACGCCGCGTTGCATCCGGACGAAGGCGAGAGCCTCTATTTCGTCTCCAAAGGCGACGGCAGTCACCAGTTTTCCGATACCTTGAAAGACCATTTGAAGGCCGTTCGGCGTTATCAACTCGGAGAAGAATCATGAACCAGCAGAGGCAAGGTTGCCTGATCACCGTCGAGGGGATCGAGGGTGCCGGCAAGAGCAGCCATATCGAACATCTGCGTGAGCGCCTGACCGAAGCCGGAAAGTCCGTCGTCGTCACCCGCGAGCCGGGCGGTACGACGCTCGGCGAGGAGATTCGCGGTTTGCTGCTTTCCCATCGCGAGGGCGGTATGGATGCCGACGCCGAGCTGCTGCTGATCTTCGCCGCCCGCGCCGAACACCTGGAACGTGTCATTCGTCCTGCGCTCGCGGCCGGACAGTGGGTCGTGTGCGACCGCTTTACCGAGGCCAGCTACGCCTATCAGGGCGCGGGGCGCGGCATGGGCATGGATCGCGTGGGGGTACTCGAGGAATGGCTGCAGGGCGCCTTCCGGCCCGATCTGACGCTATTGTTCGATCTCCCGGTCGAGATCGGCATGGGCAGAATCGCCAAGCGCGCCGATCAGGGCGGCGGCGATATCGACCGTTTCGAGCAGGAGCATCTGTCGTTCTGGGAGCGGGTCCGAGGAGGCTACCTCGAACTTGCTCGGCGTCATCCCGATCGTTTCAGACTCATCGACGCCGCGCCGCCTATCGAAGCGGTACGCGCCCAGGTGGACGAGGCGGTGACGGCATGGCTGAAGGACCTATGAGCCTTCTCGAGATTCACGCGCAATGTCCCTGGCACGAAGGGCCGTGGGACTTCGTCCGCAACGCACTCGCCTCGGGGCGGATGCCGCATGCCTTGATGCTGCATGGCCGACCCGGGCTGGGCAAGGGACTGTTTGCACGCCGGCTCGCGGAGCTCCTGCTCTGTACCGCGCCGACGGAGTCCGGGTCGCCGTGCGGCGTCTGCCGGTCCTGCCAGTTGTTCGCCGCCGACAGCCATCCGGACATGAACGTCCTGACCCTGCTGGAGGACAAGAACGAGATTTCGGTCGATCAGGTGCGCGAGCTCTCGGGGTCGTTGACGCTTGCCAATCAGAGCCAAGGCTATCGTGTCGTGATCATCGAGCCCGCGGAACGACTCAGCCTGGCGGCCGCCAACAGCCTGCTCAAGGCCATCGAGGAACCGGTCGGACCCACGGTCTTTGTCTTGGTACTCAATGACGTTGCCAGGTTGCCCGCGACCATCGCCAGCCGTTGTCAGCGCATCGCCTTCCATACCCCCGACCCGGAACTCGCCGAGACTTGGCTGTCCGAATGGATCAGCGACCCGGAACGCCGCGCCTCGTTGCTCGATTTGGCCAACGGCGCGCCGTTCGAGGCCCTCGCATTGCATCAGGACGATCTGGCCGGACCGAGCCGGCGGGAGATGCTCGCGCAGATCGCCGATCTCGTTCGCGGCGACTCGGATCCGCTCTCGGTGGCCGACGCCTGGCTAAAGTCAGACCCGAAAACATCGCTATATTCCATGTACACCTGCGTAGCGGATCTGATCGTCCTGGCATCGGCCCACGACTATGTCGCGGCCCTGCCGGAAAGCAGCCACGCCAAGCGCCTGGCGCGCAGACTCGATTCCTACCCCGAACGGGATACGGCCCTGCTCAGGCAGTGGAGCGTTCCCGCGCTATACGGGCAGTTGGACCGAATCACTCGGGCGATCCGCCTGCTGACCAGCCAAGCCAGTCAGCAGCTGTTGCTTGAGGAGCTGGCCGTCTGTTGGGCGTGCGGGGACGAGCAGACAACGGCATTGGCGTGAGACGCCGGACGAACGATGTGGGGACAACGATATGGAAGAAGATCAGCAACAAGACACGGCCCGCGCCAAACGAGGCATACTTTCGCTTGCCATCAAGGATAAGGGCTCGCTGTATTCCGCCTACATCAACTTCTTCAAGAACGGCGGCATCTTCATCCCTACCAACAAGGACTACCGGCTCGGCGACGAGGTATTCATCCTGCTGACCCTCATGGATGAGACCGAAAAAATGCCCGTCGTCGGACAAGTGGCCTGGATGAATCCCAAAGGCGTTCAGGGCCATGGGATCCCGGGCATCGGCGTGCATTTCGTCGACAAGGACTGCGAGGTCGTGCGCAACAAGATCGAGACGTATCTGGCGGGAACCCAGAAGTCCGAGCGCATGACTCACACCATGTAAGGCAGAGCAGAAACGTAGGGGCACGGCGTGCCGTGCCCACCCGCTGAATCCCGAACAAGGGCACGGCGCGCCGTGCCCCTACGCGTATCGGGTATCCCTTACACCCCGTAATACTCCTTATACCACTCCACGAAGCGGCCTATGCCGGTCTCGATCGGAGTCGACGGCTTGAAGCCCACGTCGCGTGTGAGATCGTCGATGTCGGCGTAGGTCGCGGGCACGTCGCCCGGCTGCAGCGGCATCAGATTCTTTTCCGCTTCTTTCCCCAAAGCCTTTTCAATGACCTCGATGAAGTAGAGCAGCTCTACGGGTTGATTGTTGCCGATGTTGTAGATCCGGTAGGGGGCGTGGCTGCGGGAAGGATCGGTCTGGTCGCAACCGTCCGGATTGGCCGTGGGCACGCGATCGAGCGTCCGGATCACGCCCTCGACGATATCGTCGATGTAGGTGAAGTCGCGCCGGCACTTGCCGTAGTTGAAGACGTCGATGGGTTCGCCCGACAGGATCTTTTTCGTAAACGAAAAATAGGCCATGTCCGGCCGGCCCCAGGGACCGTATACCGTGAAGAAACGAAGCCCCGTGGTCGGCAGCGCATAGAGATGGCTGTAGCTGTGCGCCATGAGTTCGTTGGCCTTTTTGGTCGCGGCGTACAGGCTCACGGGGTGATCCACGTTGTCATGCACCGAGAACGGCATCTTGGTATTGGCGCCGTAGACCGAGCTGCTGGAGGCGTAGACCAGGTGCTCAACCGCGTTGTTGCGGCAACCCTCAAGGATGTTGAGCATCCCGACGAGGTTGCTGTCCGCGTAGGCGTGCGGATTCTTGAGCGAATAGCGCACGCCGGCTTGGGCCGCCAGGTGCACGACCCGTTGCGGCCGGTGTTCGGCGAACAAACGGGTCACGGCATCGCGATCCTCGAGACCGGCCTCGACGTTCGTAAAGCCGTCTCGCGATGCCAGCTTGGCGAGACGGTCCCGCTTCAGGGAGACATCGTAGTAGTCGTTGAGGTTGTCGATGCCGACCACCTCGTCGCCGCGATCCAGGAGACTCGCTGCGACGAAGGAGCCGATGAATCCCGCAGTACCCGTTACCAGTATCTTCATGGATTGATTACAGGCGACCGTCGGTTTCGCTGGCCGGGAACAGGTATTTGGCGTCGAAGACGACCGCGTGCGGCACACCGAAGGAACGGATATGGGCAATGCCCATTTCGCGGAATTCCTTGTGGGCGACCGCAATCACGATGGCGTCGTACTTGTTCTTCTGCACTTCCTTGAGCAGGGTGATGCCGTACTCGTGCATGGCCTCGTCGGCGCTGACCCACGGGTCGTAGACGCAGACGTTGGCGTTGTAGACGTTCAACTCTTCGATGATATCCACGACGCGCGTGTTGCGCAGGTCGGGACAGTTTTCCTTGAACGCAAAACCCAGGATCAGCACGTTGGCGTTGACGATGGAGCGGCGGTGCTCGGCCATAAGGCGGATCACACGCTGGGCTACGTACTGGCCCATGTTGTCGTTCAGGGCGCGGGTGGCCGGGATGATCTTGGGCGTGTAGCCGACCTCCTGGGCCTTGTGGGTCAGATAATAGGGGTCGACGCCGATGCAGTGTCCGCCGACGAGACCGGGCCTGAAGGGCAGGAAGTTCCACTTGGTGCCGGCGGCCTCCAGGACCTCCTGCGTGTCGATGCCGAGATGGGCGAAGATCTGGGCAAGCTCGTTGATGAGACCGATGTTGACGTCGCGCTGGGTGTTCTCGATGACCTTGGAGGCCTCGGCGACCTTGATCGAGCTGGCCTTATGCGTGCCCGCCTTGATGATCGAGGCGTAAAGCGCGTCGACGAAATCGGCGATCTCGGGCGTGGAGCCGGAAGTGACCTTGAGGATGTTGGTCACGCGGTGTTCCTTGTCGCCCGGATTGATGCGCTCGGGGCTGTAGCCGGCGAAGAAGTCGCGGTTGTAGACCAGGCCGGAGCCGGCCTCGATCACGGGGATGCAAGCCTCCTCGGTGGCGCCGGGACAGACCGTCGACTCGTAGATCACGACGTCGTCCTTCTTGACCAGCTTGCCCAGCGTGCGGCTGGCGCTCTCGAGCGGGCTCAGGTCGGGGCGCTTATGGCGGTCGATCGGGGTCGGCACGGTCACGATGTAGACGTTGCAATCGCGAAGGTCGTCCGGATTGCTCGTATAGGTCAGATGAGTCGCCTCCTTGAGTTCCTCGGGTTCGACCTCGAGCGAGCTGTCCTTGCCGGCTTTGAGCTCCGCCACTCGTGCCTCGTTGATATCGAGGCCCACGACGGGCATCTTCTTGCCGAATTCAACCGCCAACGGCAGGCCGACGTAGCCGAGGCCGATCATACCGATCTTGACGTTATCCAGGGTGCGCATAGCTATCTAAACTCCCGTTCAGGTGTTGGGTGCGGACTTGCCGCGGCCAATGGCGTAATAAGTGAAACCTTGTCGTTCCATGAGGTCCGGATCGTAGATATTGCGGCCGTCGAAGACGATCGGACTACTGAGACGCTGCTTGATGGTGTCGAAATTGGGGCTGCGGAAGACCTTCCATTCCGTGATCACGACCAGGGCGTCGGCACCCTTCAAGGCCGCTTCGGGGGCATCGCACAGGGTCAGGTCGGCGCGTTCGCCGTAGATGCGCCGGGTTTCGTCCATGGCCTCGGGGTCGTGGGCACGCACGTCGGCCCCGGCATTCCACAGCGCCTCCATGAGCACGCGGCTGGGCGCCTCGCGCATGTCGTCGGTCTTGGGCTTGAACGCCAGGCCCCAAAGGGCGATGGTCTTGCCCTTGAGGTCGCCGCCGAAATGGGCGCTGATCTTGTCGAACAGGCGGTTCTTCTGCCGGTTGTTGACGCCTTCCACGGCCTTGAGCAACAGCGCTTCATAGCCGATCTGACGGGCCGTGCGCTCCAACGCCTGCACGTCCTTGGGGAAGCACGAGCCCCCGTAACCGGCGCCGGGATAAATGAAATGGTAGCCGATGCGGGGATCCGAGCCGATGCCGATACGGACCTTTTCGATATCCGCGCCGAGCTTCTCGGCCAGATTGGCCAGCTCGTTCATGAAACTGATTTTGGTGGCCAACATGGCGTTGGCCGCGTACTTCGTGAGCTCGGCCGAACGGATGTCCATTTGGACCAAGCGGTCGTGGTTGCGGTTGAAGGGCGCGTAGAGCACGCGCAGCAGTTCAGTCGTGCGCGGATTGTCCGTGCCGATCACGATGCGGTCGGGCTTCATGAAGTCGTCGATCGCGGCGCCTTCCTTGAGGAATTCCGGGTTGGAGACGACGTCGAACTCGACCTCCGCCCCGCGGGCCTTGAGGGCTTCGAGAACCGTCTCGCGGACCTTGTCCGCCGTGCCGACAGGGACCGTGGATTTGTCAATGATGACGCGGTATTCGTTCATGCGTTCGCCGATCCCTCGGGCCACCGCGCGAACGTACTGCAGGTCGGCGGAACCGTCCTCGTCGGGCGGAGTGCCGACGGCGATGAACTGGAACAGACCGTGTTCGACCGCCTCGTCCATGCTGGTCGTGAAGCGCAGGCGTCCGGCCTTGCTGTTCTGGATCACCATCTCTTCCAGACCGGGTTCGTAGATGGGGATCTCGCCGTTCTTGAGCCGCTCGATCTTGCTCGCGTCGACATCCATGCAGAGCACGTCGTTGCCCACCTCGGCGAGGCAGGTTCCTGTGACCAGTCCGACGTAACCCGAGCCAAAGATACTGATTTTCATAAGGGAAACCCCATGTCCTTAGTTATGGTGAAGAGATGGCGAATAAAACAGGGAATTCAATGTGTTGATATCGGCTAGCCGCCACAGTCCATGAATGCCCGCATTGTAGGTGAGGAGGGGGGGGATGGCAACGTCCTACCTATCCAGTGGTCGTCATATCCTGCGGCTTTCGTTGGTCGATAGAGCGGTGGGTCCGTAGTAGAATACAGGCTGGGCAATGTCGCCCTGAGCCAAAATCGGTCGAGGAAACCATGAAAGCCAAAAACCCGAAGCCGCCACGGCGAAATCCGGTCGCCCGGTACGCCGTCCGCCTCTTGAAGGCCGGGATCTTCAGAGACAAAACCAAGTACCGCCGTCACGGCAAACACAAGGGGCGCGATCCCTATCCGGTGGCTGTTGCCTTCAGCGGCTAGCGGATAGGGATTGGGCCATGCGGACACTTCGCTTCCCCGTTCTCCTCATGTGCCTGTTGTGTTCGGCCCGGGTCTTTGCGGCCGGGCTGGAGACGCTCTATGCCAAGGATCGGCTCTTTGCCGATGCCGACCTTCATCCGAATGTAATGATCGAGGCGTATCATCCGGATGTTCGCCCGGACCCGGATTCGTCGCAAGTCGAGCGCACAATGGCGCTTCAGCTTCAGAAGGGTGCGGGTGGGGAGATCGAACTCGGATACATCGAAGAAATCGTTCCCTATCAGGACGGGCTGGTTCGTATCGGCCTGATCCTCGACAGAGAATATCGGTTGCGCAAGGCCGTCGTATTGGCCGCGACGGCTGATCTTGTCGATGCCTTTCAAGGTGTTACCAAAAATGGGTTGATCACCCGTTACACGGCGACGTCGGTTCGTCAGCTTAAGTATTTGTATAAAATACAAAAGGATAAAGCGCCGGCTGTGGCGTTTCTTGCCAGGGAGGTTTGGGTGTTGGGGGAAGAGGCGAAAGCCCTGATTGAAAATGAATGAAGTTGATTCCCGATAGACAATTGCAGCTATGACGAAGGGGGAGGGTATCCGTAGCACGTTGCTTCCAAGAAGTAGTGTTCTGTTGCGTAGGCTGAAGACGCTGTCTTGGCTGTCATTACTGAGCACTGTTGTGCTGGGGCTTGGATTTGTTCGGGAGATTATTGTTGCGCGCGAGTATGGTCTTAGCGCCGATCTCGATACGTTTATTGCAGTATCCGGTGTATATCTCTTTTTAGGTCTGCAAATGGGAAACGCACTGGAAACCACCGTTATCAGTCATTGGAACGATTTACCCGACAGGAATACGAGCAATGATTTCCTGTTCACCGTGATTACCTGTCTGATTTTTCTTACAATAGCGCTGACCGGTGGGGTGTTGGGGGTTTTCGATTATGGGTTTGCGTTGCTTTTTCCCAATTTAGCGTCGACTCATGCCGACAGTGCTTTGTTGATCATGAAGATCTTCTTGGCAGCAATCGTTTGCGCGAGCATATCCGGCTTCCTACGCGGCGTGTTGAATAAACAAAGAGTGTTTGCGCCCGGTGTGGTTGGTGGGGCGGTTATTTCGGTCTTCAGTATCGGTGCGGTGCTCCTGTTTGCTTCCGAGTATGGGATTCTTGCGTTACCTTTCGGAATGACAATTGGGAATATCGTGCTGATGATTTGGTATATATACCTATTACGGAAAAATGGGCTTATTCGGGTTCCGGAGAACTGGCACCCGAATTGGGGGCTGATAAGAGCTTTCGGGGCGGCCGTCGTCATCGTGTTGATCGGCGAGTTTTTCTATCAGCTATACGGTGTCTCGCTTAGAAGCATCGCTTCAAGGTTTGGCGCCGGTACGATTTCTTCTTTTTATTACGCCACTTCGCTAATGCTGCTTCCATTGACACTGATTATTTCGCCGCTATTGACCGTCGTATATCCGCGAATGACTGAAGCGTTTCGTCAGGATAAAGCCGTCGGCACTAGAGTGTTTATAAAGGTTTCCATTGCATTGGTTTTGTTTTCCCTGCTCGCGGCCGTGTGCCTTGTCTTGTTCGCAAATGAGCTGGTGAATATCGTGTTCGTCCGCGGGGAATTTTCGGTTCAGTCCGGGGAGAAGACCGCTCATATCCTAGCGGTTATTGCGATAAGTCTGCCGTTTCTCTCTGTAAATAAGCTTGGGCGGTATGCTTTATATTCGATTTCCGATTACAAGACCTCCGTATATGCCAACTTTTTAAGTCTTATCGCCTTATTGGTGTTCTCTTGGATGCTGATCCCCAGTACGGGAATAGATGGATTGGCAATAGCAGCGGTATTGGCGACCGTTGTTTCCATGGCGTGGACGATCCTCGTACTACGGACAAGAATCCTCCGATGAACAATATGACAGTTCCTCCGAAAGGCATATGGGTAATCCTTGGTCTTTGGCTGGCCGGGGTATTTGCCTCCAGTCTGATTTCAAGGAGTGAATCTACAGAGATAATATCGCTGGTTTCGCTGGGAGTGGCTTTGGCGTGGCCCGTGCCGTATTTTCTGATATGGGGGAACTCTCGGCCTGTGAATCGTGAATCTCCGCTTAGAGTTATGCTGCTAGCGGGAATACTGATAGTCAGCGGAGTCTCCGTTGCCGTAAGTCCAAAAGTCTACTTATCCGCTGGCTATTGGGTTATGAGCATTGTTGCGTTCTATATCCTTTATAGCTTTTCTCTTCGCTTGGATGCCGAATCCTATGCCAAGGGATTGAAGCTATTTACGGTTCTTATCGTTCCGATGCTAATCGGGCTCGCTGTATACGACTACAAGCCGGGAGAAAGATTGGGTTTTTATGTCGGGCCATTGAATCCGAATGCCATCGCCTTGGTTGCTGTCTCGGCGGCAGTTGCAGGGATAGTGTTCAAGTCGTGGGTAGCCAGGTTGGCTGTAATCCTGGGCCCCGTATCGATTATCTATCTGACTGGATCTAGGGCGTCAGCCCTCGCCGTGCTTGCCGCGTGGGCCGTAATTTTTATCGCGAGATTAAGAAATAAAGGTCTTGTATTAAACATTGCGACCGCATTCGTGATTCTAGCGGCGATAGCTACATCCGTTATCAGTATCCCCGGGGCTACCAAGGCTGTTTCGGATTATTTTGCGCTTGATGATCCCTATCGCGGCATTCACTCCGGCGCTACAGGAAGGCTAAAGACATGGGAAGAGGTTTGGAATCTAGCCCTTGATAACCCCGTAACTGGAGTTGGGTTAAGAGCACACGAGGGGCTCCTGAAGACGAATACTTCGGCACATAACGGATATCTGGCCACTTTGGCGGAAATCGGCTTTTTGGGATTTTCTTGTGTCATCGTGTTCATTATTTCCGGGATCGTGAATCTGCTTCGACCTTCCGTGGATGAGGGATGGAAAGATGTCCAATCTACGCTTTTGGGCTTGGTGGTCGGCTATATGATAATGGCAATATTCGAGCGGTATTTGATGAATTTCGGGAATCCGACCTCGCTACTGTTCATGCTGGGTATATTTTTTCCTGTGTCCGTTTGTCGTACTGCGCCTCAAAAATGAGCGGTACCGGATATATAAGGACGGTGCGTAAAGCCATGGAAAGTATCGGTTGGATGCTCCGGTTGGCCTTTGTTGCGCTTGTATCGACGGCTTTCTGTGTCGAGGCAGAGGAACTAAGTGGGGGAGCGACATCAGTACCTACTCCTGTTGCAAAGGAAAGGTTTCACGTTTTCGATGCAACGTTATATGCGAGCAAGCCCGATCTTAGCGCATATGGGATAGATCCATTGCCTGTTGTGTATCAGACTCAATTGTGGCCCGAATCAGAAGCGCTCGATCGTGTGCCGACATCGAAAATGCTGAAGACGATCTTGTCGAAGCTTGGTTCGGTCTCGCTGGTGTGTTTCGACGTCGAACATTGGAAACTGCTGGCAGGAGAAGGGAGTTTCGAGCAAAATATGGAGAAATTCGGCGAATTGACCCGTCGCGTTCACGAATTGGCTCCTGGC
>WGNS01000010.1 GCA_016124415.1 Gammaproteobacteria bacterium
AGCGCCAGCGCGTCGAACATGTCATAGCTTCCTTAAAGTTAATACGATAAAGGCGATGGACCCGCCGGATCTCCCTTGCAGCCTCAAGCCGGACGGCCGTCGGAATCGACGAATGCCTCTTCGGCAGGCAAATGAATCTCCGCGACCAGCCCGCCTTCCGGATGGTTGAAGATCGCGATACGTCCGCGATGCTGCTCCGCGGCCTTGGCGGCGATCACGAGGCCGAGACCGCAATGCCCTTTGCCGCCCCGGGACGGATCGAGTCGCGAAAACGGTCTCAACGCCTGGGAAATATGGGTCGGATCGATACCGCGACCATGATCGCGAACGGATATCACGATCTCGGCATCCGTTCGATCAAGCGATACCGTGATCGGCGGACGGCCGTATTCGATGGCGTTTTCGATCAGATTGATCAAGCCGCGACGCAAGGTGCTCGGATAGATCCCGGCGACAATGCCGCCCTCGCCGCATGTCGAGGAGACTTGGTGGTCGGCGTACGGCGCGCTGACCTCGGCGATGAACAAGGCCATATCGGCTTGGCTTGGCGTTTCGTCGCTTCGTCCCCGGGCGGCGTCGAGAAACTGCTCCGTAATCTGTTCGATGGCGTCCAGATTCTGCACGATTTCGTTATCGCGGGGATGCTGGACCAGCGCCAGCAGCAATCGCAATCGCGTGATCGGCGAACGCAGATCGTGCGCGACACCGGCCAACATGGTCGCGCGTTCCTCCTCGAAGCGATGAAGGCGTTCGACCATCTCGTTGTAGCGTTTGGTCAAAGACCGGATTTCGCTGCCGCCGGTCAACGGCAACGGAATCAGTTCACGGCCCTGGCCAACCTGATCGAGCGCGCGGCTCAAGCGATTCAAGGGGCGTTGAATGCCCCACAGCAATGCCATCCCGCCGGAAAAGAAGACCGCGAAACCGACCAGCAGCACCCACTCCAACGTGTTGCCGGGCGTCTCATTGCGATCGGGAATGGGAATGAACAACCAGTTCACGGGGTCGGTCTGAAGATCGATCCAAAAACCGTCGACCACAGGCGAGGACGGCGTAAGGATCGGATGGCGATGCAATTCCTTGGTGAGGCGTTCTCTCAGCCGTTGCAGCCGCCGGCTTCCGTCCACATCGGTCACGGCGGCGGTCTTGGGTTCATGGTCGGAGATCCGTAACCCCTCGATGCGCGTGATATCCGTCTTCGGATGGTTCTTGACCAACTCCTCCGCCAAGCGCACCTGGGCGGCGAGCGAACGAATGAAATAATCCGTCCTCGCCTCTCTGAGGTGCGAGGAGAAGAGCAGATACATGGTTGCGAAGCTCGCGCTGAGTGCGAGCAGGAGGACGAGCGTTAGGTGGGTGTAGATCGAGTCAAGGAGTCGTTTCATCGATCCGCGACCGGGTCATCGGGCACGAATACGTAACCGAATCCCCAGACCGTCTGGATGTAGCGCGGTCTTGCCGGGTCGTTTTCGATGATCTTGCGTAATCTCGATATCTGCACGTCGATACTGCGGTCGGTATTTTCGGATCCCGGCCCCCTGGCCAGTTCGATCAGGCGCTCCCGTGAAAGCGGCTGATGCGATTTCTTCACGAAAACCGATAATAGCGCGAACTCTCCGGTCGTCAAACCGAGCTGGGTCTTGCCTCGCCAGAAGGTCCGTGTCGAGAGGTCCAGTCGGTAGTCGCCGAAACGGACGACGTCTCCGTCCGGCATCGGCGTACCGGGAGGCAGCGGCGCGCGGCGACGCAGGACCGAGTTGATCCGAGCGGTCAGTTCCTGGGGCAAGAACGGCTTGCCGAGATAATCGTCGGCACCGTTGTCGAGGCCGATGGCACGGTCCATAGGATCGCTTTTGGCCGTCAGCATGATGATCGGAATATCGTCGCCCGACTGACGAATCCGGCGGCATAGATCGAGTCCGCTGTCGCCCGGCATCATGACGTCCAAAATCAGCAGATCCGGACGTTCACGGGCGAGACGCCGCTCGAGATTACGGGTTCCGGGAAAGGTGCGGACGACAAACCCCTGGCTGACCAGATACTCATCCAGCAGTTTTCGCATTTCGAGGTCGTCATCGACGATCCAGAGGGTTTGGGGCTTACTCACGGGAAAAATTCTACATGTTCAACCGGCATGGGACATCGCAAATAATGTGACAAAATCTTACCCCCGGACGTTCCCGAGACAAAGCGATCGCCCGTTAAGAGAAACATAACCATCTGAATATAAAATACTTGCTGTCCGGAATGTTTCGCGCCTAAGTCGGCTCGGAGCCCAGGCAACCTTTTCAAGATGTCTTTCGTTCTGCAAAGGACGGTTGTACCGGGCTGCTTGGCCCCATTATCATCCGCGGATCGTTGAAATAGGAACCCGATATGTCGCTACCGAAAACCCGCCGGTTACTCGCAACCGTGTTGTTTTGTCTTGGTCTGACACAGGTCGCGTATGCCGATCAGCCGATCGCCGGCGACTTCATCCTCCCGACCACGTCCGGAAACGTCAGCCTCGCACAACACCGGAATGAAGTCGTCTACCTCGATTTCTGGGCCTCGTGGTGTACGCCCTGCCGTAAATCGTTTCCCTGGATGAACGAGATGACGAAGCGCTACGGCAAACAAGGCCTCACGATCGTCGCAGTCAATCTCGATAAGGAAAGGGATTCCGCCGAAGCGTTTCTCAAGGAACTACCGGCCGACTTCACGATCGCCTTCGACCCCGAAGGCAAGGTCGCCGACCAGTACGAAGTGCAAGGCATGCCCTCCTCCTACGTCATCGATCGCCAGGGCCGCATCGTCAGCGCCCATCTCGGATTTCGTGAAGAAGATACCCGCGACATGGAGCGTGCGCTGAGACGCGCACTGGGTGCGAAATAATGCGACGGATGATATTGCTTGCACTGCTTGCGGTGACCGCATCGGCCTGCAGCGAAGTCAAGCCATGGGATCGGGATTTGCTTGCGGACCCCGCCATGCAGTTGGTGCCGTCGCCCATCGATTCGGCACTCGACGAACACATCTTCTTCAGTAAAGAGGCATCCAGCGGCGGCCAAGGGGTCGGCGGAGGAGGCTGTGGGTGCAACTAAAAAAAGACCCGCTCGTGCGCGCCGCCCTGGCGGCGGCGAGCTGTAGCCTGCTCGGTATCGCACCGGCCGCTTCCGCCGAACAAAACGTTGCCGATAGCGCACTGCTTTATTACAGCGAAAAGGACCGAGTCAACGTCGCGGAAGCCGCTGCCATCCTGACGTTACCCATGAACGACGAAATGGTCGTGACGGTAACTCCGATGATCGACGCGATCAGCGGCGCCTCGCCCAACGGCGCGAGCCCGACCAACACGGCGCAAACCGTCGGCGGCACTACGACGGCGGCCGGCGATCTCCCGTTGTCCTCGTTCAAGGACCAGCGTCTGGCTTTGGCGCTGCAGTGGGCCTATCCGAACGACCGCCTGAACAGTGAGATCGTGGGCCTCAACGTATCTTCCGAGAACGACTACCTGTCGTTGGGCGGAAGCTACGAACACATGACCGATTTCAACAACAAGCTGACGACGCTGGCCATGGGCGTCTCGGGCAGCCTGGACAGCGTGGAGCCGACGAGCGGCGTCATCCCCAGCGGCTTGACGACCACGTCCGTGAGCTCGGCGACCGCCGTGCAGACCAACACCGCCGTCGGCATCGACGCCATCACGGGCGCGTCGGGCGTCACCATCTCCACGACGGGAGACGATGCCCCCAAGGCGATCCGCGGCAAACAGCTTCTCGACGCCCTGGTCGGCGTGACCCAGGTCCTGAACCGGCGCCTGCTCATGCAGTTCAACTACAGCATCGGCATGTCGAACGGATATCTGACCGATCCTTACAAGATCATCAGCCAAGTCGACGGGACCACCGGCACGACCACAGGATATCTGACCGAATCGAGGCCCGATTTCCGCTTGCGGCAAAACATCTACTGGAAGACGGTCCTGCATCTCCCGGAAGACGTCATCCATTTCAGCTACCGTCACTACTGGGACGATTGGAGCATTCAATCCGACACCGCCGAACTCGCCTATCACCTTAGGTTGCCCTGGGGCGTCTATATCGAACCTCAGGCGCGCTACTATTCGCAAAGCGCCGCGGACTTTTATCACCACAGTCTGGTTGCCGGCAGCGCGTTGCCGCGTTACGCGAGCGCCGACTACCGACTGGCGCGAATGGACTCAACGACTTACTCCGTCAAACTGGCGGTGGAATTGAGCAAAGACAACGAGGTCAGTGCGAAGTTTTCCGCCATGCGCCAGCGCGGAGACAGTCATCCCGCCGACGCCATCGGTGTCCAGCGCGATCTGAACCTGTACCCGGGCTTGGACGCAGTGGCCTTGCAGGTCAATTGGAAATTCACGTTCTGACAGGCGGTCTTGAAAAGTGTTTAGCCGGGTGTGCCGGACAAGGCCGGAACGCGCCGCATACACGAGCATTTTGAATCGGTTTTGACGTAGGATTGCCGTATGAGGCATTTTCCGCGGACGGTTAGACCATGAAACTGACGAGGGTCCCGTCCGGAAACTACTGGCGGGGCGCCTTTACGGCGCTGGGATGTCCCTGCGAGATCCTGGTCGATACGGACGACGAGGCCGAGGCACGGTCCGTTTGCCTGCTCTCCGCCGACGAAACCCGCCGTATCGAACACAAGTACAGCCGCTACCGCGCGGACAGCGTGCTGTCGCGCCTCAACCGAAGTAACGGCGCGCCTCAGGACGTGGACGGGGAAACCGCGCAACTCCTCGACTACGCCGAACTATGCTGGCGCCTCAGCGAGCACCGTTTCGACATCACTTCCGGCGTCCTGCGCGAGGTTTGGCGTTTCGACGGCTCGGACCGGCTGCCTGAGCCCGCTGCAGTGGACGCCCTCCTCGAACGCGTGGGTTGGCATCAGCTGACCTGGCGGCGACCAACCCTCATCCTGCCCACAGGCATGGAACTCGACCTGGGGGGCATCGGCAAGGAGTATGCCGTCGACCGTTGCGCCCTGATGATCGGCCAGCGGGGCCCGGTCAGCGTCCTGATCAACTTCGGAGGAGATCTGTTCAGCAGCGGCCCGCGCCGTGACGGCCGCCCTTGGACGGTCGCGATCGACGATCCCCGGGCGACGGGAAAACAGGGCGTCGGCACTCTGGAATTGCGTCGCGGCGCGATCGCGACCAGCGGCGACGCCCACCGCTATTTGCTGAAGGAAGGGATCCGCTACAGCCACATTCTCGACCCTCGTACCGGTTGGCCGGTCCGTGACGCCCCCCATTCCGTCACCGTGCTTGCCGATACCTGCACCGAGGCCGGCATGCTCGCAACCTTCGCCATGCTGCAGGGACCCGATGCCGAAGCGTTTCTCAAAGGGCAACAAGCCACGCACTGGTGTGTGCGTTAAACCCTGTCGTCGAACTCACCGGTATTTCCATAGGTTACGGCGATCGCCCCTGACCACGCCGCAATCCCGTTTGGCGGGAAAATATGTCGGATTTTTTTACAAAATATTGCTATCGACACCACGGCCTACGATCCTACAGAAGGGTTTTTTGATTGTGTTTTCAATAGAATAAAAAACCCTTCAAAAATAGGGCTTGTTTTATGCATAGCGATAGCCAGCCCGGTTAGTGATGACGGTAACAGGGTTGGTAGAGCTTCATCGACGATTGAAATACCAAGGAGGATCAGACGATGAATACACGATTTAGAAAAACACTCGCGGCCTTCGGTATGGCGTTGGTGTTCGGGTTCACGGGACAGGCATCGGGCTCTTCAATGGAACTTGCCCTGGTACTCGATGGCTCCGGAAGCATCTCCTCCACCAATTGGCAAATCCAGCTAAACGGATACAAAAACGCCTTTACATCCGGCAGTTTTTACGACGACTATGTTGCGCCGAGCCCGTTCGACAGTCTCTGGGTCAGCGTCTTTCAATTCAGCAACAACGTCGTTCAGGAAGTCGACTGGACTGAAATCACCAGCAACGCCAGCGCAACGGCCTTCGGCAATCTCTTCAACACTACGGAGATGCCTCGGCTTGCCGCCAACACCAACACCTCCGGCGCGCTCGCCACTGCGATGAATTCGATACTAAGCAACAACATCTCAGGCAGCAAATTGACCATCGATATTTCTACCGACGGCCAGCCCAACCTTTGCAAGAATGCCTCGAACCCTTCGGCCGCCGGGCATAGCGGCGGTGGGTGTAACGCCCCGGCTGAAGCCATTTCGGTGGCCAATTCCGCACGAGGCGCAGGTATCACGGTCAATGCCTTGGGTGTCGGCAGTTCCATCAACGGCTCTTTTCTCCAAGCGCTGGTCGGAATTGCGCCCGCCTCAACGCCGACGGGCTTCTACCTGTTAGCCAATACCTTCGACGATTTCGGTTCGACGATCCAAACCAAGCTGGGCAGAGAGATCACGACGCCCGAACCGTCGTTGGTCCTGTTGATCGGTGGCGGCTTGGCGGCCATGGGCTTTGCGCGCCGTAAACGCGCAAGTTGACACACTGCGGGCAAACGCCCGCGCCAAAACATAACCCTGTTCGCGGATCCGTCGGCATTGCGCCGGCGGATCCTGCGTTTTCCATGCGCGAAGCGCCGTTCAGACCAGGGACGCTTCCAATTGTAGACTCAGCCGTCCCGATCCTGTCCCTTCATCGTCCGCACCCGCCTGCGCGGCGGGATCATATCGAATATTAGCCCCGCCAAGGCGCGAAACCCCGCGACACGAAAGACCAAGCCGCTGGCCGACACCGGCGGGACCTCTCGCACCTCGCGCAAATGCGGAATAAACAGGAGCGCGAAGAAGAGACGCATGAGTCCCGAAATCAGAAACACGGCGAGCAAGGGACTGCCCCAGGACAACTCGATCGAACCGATGGTCATGTGGGTCGGCAGGGTCTGCCCGAGCCAACCGCCGAACGAGGCGCCGAGAAAGACGCCGATACTCATGAGCACGTTGTGATACGCGACGTAAGTGGCGCGCTTGGGCGCCGGAACCAGGTCGTAAACGAAATTCCCGGTACTCAAGCTGAATCCCGCCCACATGACGCCGGCGAGCGATTGCACGGCGATCAAATACCAGAAGTCGGTGGACACAAGCCACAGCATCGGCAGAAACGGAATGATCAGTCCGGTGCCGGCCAGGATCAAACGATTGCCGAAGCGGTCGCTGATCCTGCCCCAGGCGTTCAGGGTCAGAAACTGCAACAGCACGGACGTGGCCGTATTCGCCATGAACATCAGATAGGAAAACTGAAGATCGCGCAGCATATAGAGCGTGAAAAACGGTGAGGCGATGGTCACCGAAAACTGCATGGCCGCAAAAAAGATCGAAAAACGGATAAACGGCGAATGCCTCAGACGCTGCCGGAATCCCGAACTGAACGGTGAATGCGAGCCCCCGTCCAGGCTGACCGGAGGATCATACATGCGATGCAGGTGGTAAGCCGAAACCAGCCGCGCCAGCGCCGCGAAACCGAAGATGACCAGATATCCGGTCATCGTCACGCCGGACGCGTCGCAATAATTCAAGACCAGGCCCGCCAATACCAAGGCCAGCAGCGACATGATGGTGGCAAGCCGGGTGCGCCGGGCGAAAAAACTGCCGCGCGTGGCCTCGGGGACCAGATCGCCGATCATGCTGCTCCACGGCGGGATCGCGAGATGTCCGGCCGCGTAATACAGGACGACGGCGCCGATCAACAACGCCGCTGCCCGCTCGGGAAACGCGAGCGGCATCAGCATCAGCAAGGGCCAGGCGGCAACCTGCAGGTAGACCGCGCGCAGGATCAAGGTCTTGCGCATGCCGGTGCGCCTTCCCCACCAAGCCGAAAACAGTTGCGCGAAAGACCCCAGCAAGGGCGGCAATGACGCCAGCAGGGCAACCTGGGCCGTCGATGCGTGCAGGAACACGGCGAAGGCGGAAAAATAGGTCTCGCCGCCCCCTGTCATGACCGAATAAGCCGCGGCGTCCCGCACCGAATGCCGCAAGGAACGGTCGACGGCGGGGTCTTCGGCGTAGGGCCGGGCTGGAGCTTGCGGTGTCATAGGCAACCGGGAGATGGCGATGCGTTATTCTCCGCGTTTTTTCCGACGCGAGAAAGAGGATATCTGAGCTTAGTGTAACCCGACATCGAGTCGGGCGGCGTCAACACTTAAACGATCCGTTACTGCAGCGCATCCATGTAGTCGGGCAACCAAAGCACGATCTGCGGATAGAACACCAGGACGGCCAGGGCCAATACCTGCAACACCACGAAGGGTATGATGCCCCGGTAGATCTGGGTGATGCGAATCTCCGGTGGCGCGACGGCCTTGAGATAGAACAGCGAAAAGCCGAACGGCGGCGTCAGGAAGGAAGTCTGAAGGTTCATCGCGATCAGAACGGCGAACCAGAGCAGATCGATACCCATGCCGTCGGCGATCGGCGCCAGAATCGGCACCACGATAAAGCATATTTCGAGGAAATCCAGGAAGAAGCCGAGCACGAAGATCATGGCCATGCTGACGGCCAGAAAACCCATCTCCTCCCCCGGTATGGCCGTCATGATGTCCTCGACGACCATATCGCCGCCCATGCCTCTGAAGACCAAGCCGAAAGCCGTGGCGCCGATCAGGATGAAGAACACCATACTGGTCAAACGCGCCGTCTGCAGAGAGGCGGCGCGCATGTGTCCCCAGCTCAGACGACGGTGCAACGCCGCGAGAACAAGCGCGCCGACCGCACCGACCGCGGCGGATTCGGTCGGCGATGCGATGCCGAAAAAGATCGAGCCGAGCACCGCGATCACGAGCACGAGCGGCGGCAAGAGGCTCGTGAGCACCCGTCTCACGCGTCGGCCTGCGCCATCCTGCCCCGGCGCCACCACAATCGCCGGCGCGGCATGGGGCCGCAACCATGCGACCGCCAGGATGTAGAGAATAAACAGGACGATCAGGATCAGTCCCGGCACGACGGCAGCGACGAACAACCGGCCGACCGGGACGCCGATGACGTCGCCAAGCAGAATCAGGATGATGCTCGGCGGAATGATCTGACCGAGCGTGCCGGACGAGGCGATCGTCCCCGTCGCGAGTTCGGGCGAATAGCGATGCTTCAACATGGCCGGCAGGGCGATCACGCCCATCGTGACGACCGTAGCGCCGACGACCCCCGTGGTCGCCGCAAGCAGAGCGCCGACCGCAACGATCGCGACCGCGAGTCCGCCCCGAACGCGGCCGAACAGCTCGCCCATGGTCTGCAGCAGGTCCTCGGCAAGACCCGACTTTTCCAGGATCACGCCCATGAACACGAACAAGGGGACTGCGAGCAGCGTGAAATTGGTCATGATGCCCCAGATGCGCAAGGGCAGCAGATCGAAGAACCCGAGCCCTTCGAAGATCCCGCCGAACAGCAGGGCCACGGAGCCCAGCGTCAGCGCGACCGGGAACCCCAGCATGAGCGCCGCGATCGCGACGCCGAACATGACGAGCGCCCAGTACTCCTCGGTCATGCCTCGTCCCCGCTCGAGTCAGCATGACCCTGCAGACGCTCGACACAGCGTATCGCCATGGCGATCCCTTGCAGTAAAAGGAGCGAGAAGGCGAAGGGGATCGCCGCCTTCAAAAGCCAACGGTCGGGCAACCCGCCCGGGTCGGGAGAACCCTCGCCGAGCTGGTAGGCATTCACGACGAAAGGCATGCAGGCCCAGATGACCAGCACGCAGAACGGGATCAGGAAGATAAGGATGCCGACCAGGTCGACCCAGGCTCGACCACGCTCGCCGAGCCGCTTCGAACGATAGATCATGTCGACCCGGACATGGCTATCCTCGCGTAACGTATAGGCGCCTGCAAACAGGAAGACCAGAGCGAACAGATGCCATTCGAGCTCCTGCAGGGCGACCGAGCCCGCCTGGAACAGGTAGCGCATGGCGACGTCGTAGACGATGACGCCGACCATGATCAGCACCATCCAGGCGGACAGGCGGCCGAACAGGCCGCTCAGGGTCTCGATACCGGCAGCCAAGCGCAGCAGCCAACGTGGCAATCCCCTATTCATCTCAGGCAGAACGCCTTAACAGGCCGAGTTTCTTGAGATGGATCAGCATCAGGGAAATAGCCGCGGGCGTCACGCCGGAGATGCGCCCGGCCTGTCCGAGCGTCGCCGGACGCACCTGCGCGAGTTTCTGCCTGACCTCGTTGGATAAACCCTGGACGGCGTCGTAATCGATATCCTCGGGAATCGGCTGTTCCTGATGCCGCAGGTGACGTTCGATCTCGGCCCGCTGACGCTCGATATAGCCCTGGTATTTCACCTGGACCTCGACCTGAAAAGCCACGTCGGCCTCCGCCACGCCCGGATCGGTCTCGGGCAGATCCGTAAGCGACACATAGTCGATCTCGGGCCGTTGCAAAAGGTCGGCGAGACTGAGATCGCGGGTTATTTCGATCGCGTGGCGCGCGGCCAATGCATTCGCCGCCGCACCGCCGACCCGAATCCAGGTCCGGGAGAGCCGGGTCCGTTCGTTTTCGATGGCGTCTCGGCGCGCGCAAAACGCCGCGTAACGCGCGTCGTCGACGACGCCGAGCTTGCGACCGGCTTCCGTCAGACGCAGATCGGCGTTGTCCTCGCGCAACAGCAGACGATATTCGGCCCGGCTCGTGAACATCCGGTAGGGCTCCTGCGTGCCCAGCGTGACGAGATCATCAACCAGTACGCCCAAATAGGCCTCGTCGCGACGGGGACACCAGGCCTCCTCGCCACGGAAGTGACGTACGGCATTGATGCCGGCCAGCAGGCCCTGCGCCGCGGCCTCTTCATACCCGGTCGTGCCGTTGATCTGCCCGGCGAAGAAGAGCCCGGAAATTTGCCGGGTCTCAAGGGAATGCCGGAGCGCCCGCGGATCGAAATAATCGTATTCGATCGCGTAACCCGGCCGCGTGATCCTCGCCTGTTCGAAGCCCGGAATCGAACGCACAAGGGCGAACTGGACGTCGAACGGCAGGCTCGTGGAGATACCGTTGGGATAGATCTCGTGGCTGTCCAACCCCTCGGGTTCGACGAAGATCTGGTGCGACGTCTTGTCGGCGAAACGCACGACCTTGTCCTCGATCGAAGGACAGTAACGCGGCCCCGTGCCCTCGATCTCGCCGCAATACAGGGGAGAACGGTCCAGGCCGCCGCGGATGATCTCGTGGGTCTCGGCGGTAGTGCGCGTGATGTGACAATTAACCTGGCGCGGATGGTCGGCGTGCGAACCCAGGAAGGAAAACACGGGACGGGGCTCATCGCCGGGTTGGACTTCCATGCGACTGAAATCGACGCTGTTGCGGTCGATACGCGGCGGCGTCCCGGTCTTGAGCCGTCCGACCGGCAAACCCAGTTCACGCAGACGATGTGCGAGCGGTACCGAAGGCGGATCCCCCGCCCGGCCGCCCGCGGTTTGGGTCAGCCCGATATGCATGCGTCCGGCCAGGAAGGTGCCGACGGTCAAGATGACCGAGCAGGCGTAAAACCGGAGTCCCCATTGGGTTACCAGGCCGAGCACGCGGCCGTTCTCGACGATCAAGTCGTCCACGGCCTGCTGGAAACAATCGAGACCGGGCTGACCGACGAGCTTGGTGCGCACCGCATTGCGATAGAGCTGACGATCCGCCTGGGCGCGCGTGGCCCTGACGGCGGGTCCCTTGCTGGCGTTCAGGGTGCGAAAATGGATACCGGCGCGGTCGGCCGCCTGCGCCATGAAGCCGCCCGAGGCGTCGATCTCGCGGACCAGATGGCCCTTGCCGATACCGCCGATGGCGGGATTGCAGCTCATCTGTCCGAGCGTGTCGATGTTATGCGTGAGCAGCAGCGTCCGCGCACCCATGCGGGATGCCGCGAGCGCGGCCTCGGCACCGGCATGGCCGCCGCCGACGACGATCACATCATAATCCGCCTGATTCACGTACATCGCCCAGAAATACCCCAATCCGAAAGCTCGAAAACCACGCCCCGACCGATAAAGTCCCGGGCCCCACGGCCGCTACGACTTGTAGCCCATGCGCATGATGCGGGCGCCCATGGCGAAACGGGTTCGCCGGGCGCCGAAGAAATGGCGCATTCTATCAAAATCAAGGGGTTGAATAAATCAACATGTTGCAGAACATGAGTGCCCGCACCGATCTGACACGGCAGGACATGGCTGAGCTTCTCGACCAGGTCATTCAGGCCATTGGAAACATCATTCTCGGCAAGGAACAGCAGATCAAGCTCGCCCTTGCCTGCCTGATCGCCCGAGGCCATTTGCTGATCGAGGATCTACCCGGCGTTGGCAAGACCACGCTGACCCATACGATCGCCCGCGCCCTGGGACTCGACTTCCAGAGGATCCAGTTCACCAGCGATATGCTACCGGCGGATATCCTGGGCGTCTCGATCTTCGACTCGGCGGCCGGACGTTTCCGTTTCCACCAGGGACCGATCTTTTCCCAGGTCATCCTGGCCGACGAGGTCAACCGTGCGACCCCGAAGGCGCAGAGCGCCCTTCTGGAGGCCATGGAGGAATACCAGGTCACGATCGACGGCGAGACCCACGTGCTGCCGACGCCGTTTTTCGTCATAGCGACCCAGAACCCGACTCAGCAGATCGGAACATTCCCTCTGCCCGAATCGCAGCTCGACCGTTTCATGATCTGCCTGGAAATGGGCTACCCCGCGCCCGACGCCGAACGCGCCCTGCTCATGGGACAGGATCGCCGCGCCATGCTCCAGGATGCGGGAAACATCCTGAATCCCGAACTCATGCGGGTCTTTCAAGAACAGGCGGTCGCGACACATGCGTCGGAGGCCCTGATCGATTACCTGCAGGCGCTGCTGACGTTCAGCCGAACGACCCCCGAGTTCCGTAACGGTCTATCGCCGCGCGCGGGCCTGGCCATGCTGCGCTGCGCCCAAGCCTGGGCGCTCATGGCCGGCCGTGACCACGTCATCCCCGAGGACATCCAGGCAGTGCTGCCCGGCGTGGTCAGACATCGCTTGCAACCCAGCGGCGAGGGCCAATTGCTTTCGGTAGCGGACCGCATCGCCCTCATGAGCCACGTGCCTATCCCTTGACGGCCCGGAGGCCTTCCGCACGAAGCGTATGTCTTTCTCGCTGACCTCCCTGCCGCATTGGTTTCACCGCCGGTTGAACATCGACCGGCGCGCCCGGTCGCGCCTCGAGCCCGTGACGCTGGCACAGTCCAGGATCTTCATCCTGCCGACGCGGAACGGGATGGCCCTCCTGATGCTGCTGCTCGGCATGGTGGTCGCGGCGACGAATTTCGACAGCAGCGAACTCTTCCTGCTGATCTTCATGCTGCTGGGCACCTTTCTGGTCACCATGGTGCATACCTACCGCAATCTGGCCGGGCTCCGCTTTCACCCGGGGCACGAGGAACAGGTCTTTAGCGGCGAGCCCGCCGTACACAGCCTGCAGGTGGAAAATCCCTTCAGGACACCGCGCAAAGCCGTTGCCTTCGAACTCGGGGAAGGCACCGAACAGGTTTACGACATCCCGGCGGACGACAAGACGCTGATCAAGCTCCGCGAGGGAACCCGTAAACGAGGAAGGCACGACATGCCGGCCCTCACGATCTCGACACGGTATCCGATGGGTTGGTTCCGGGCATGGTCTCACGTCCGCCTGATCGGATCCTGCCTGGTCTATCCTCGTCCGAGCATCGATCCGCCAGCGCCTTCGGCTGCGAGAGGACGGCCGTCCGAAGACCAGGGTGAAGTCGCGCAAGCCGGCCAGGACGACTTCAACGGGCATCGCCGATATCAGATCACCGATTCACCGCGCCACGTCGACTGGAAGGCCGAGGCCAGGGGACGGGAACGACTCACAAAGCTGTTCGCCAGTCACGAGCAGGAAGAACTCTGGCTGGACTGGCATCAACTGCAAGGTCTAGATACCGAGACCCGCTTGAGCCACCTTTGTCGTTGGGTGCTGGACGCCGAATCCGGCAGCAGATCCTACGGGCTTGCCCTGCCTGGGCTGACGCTCGAACCCGCGCGCGGCGACGCCCACAAACACCGCTGCCTCAAAGCGCTCGCCCTTTACGGTGAGGCATGACGGGCTCCGTTCCCAAACCTTCTCATCGCATCCTGCTGATCGCGCTCGGCATGAGCGTCATGGGTCATGGCCAGCAACTGCCGCTCGCTATGACGCTTGCCTGCCTGGCGCTAGTGGGCTGGCGCTATTTCTCCATCCGGCAAGGCTGGGCGCCTCCCGGGAGAGGCCTCGTCGGCATCATGGCGATCCTCGGACTCGGCGCGATCATCATGTATTTCGGCACGATCGCGGGTCCCGAGGCGGGCACGGCGCTGCTGACCCTCATGCTGGTCCTGAAGACTCTCGAAATTCGTCAGGCGCGTGACCTCAAGGTGCTGGCGCTGATCGGCATGTTTCTCGGCACCCTGCCGATCCTGTTTCAGAACGGGCCCCTGACTCTGGCCTTCATCGTGTTCAATCTTTGGCTGTACCTCGTTTCGGTCCTGGTCCTCAATGCCGGCGAAAACGACGACGCGCTGCTGCCGCATCTGATCGGAACGGGTCGCGCGACCGGTGCGATCATGCTCCAGGCGCTTCCGGTCATGCTGATCCTGTTCTATCTGTTTCCGCGCTTGCCGGCTCCGGTTTGGAGCATCTCCCGGCAAGGACAGGCTTCGGGCGCCTCGGGGCTGGACGACCGCATGTCGCCGGGCAAGATCAGCCACCTGAGCCAGTCGGACGCGCTGGCCTTTCGCGTCTACTTCGACGGCAAGATACCCGACAATAGGGAACTCTATTGGCGCGGCCCCGTGCTCTGGCGTACCGACGGCCAAGTGTGGGATTCCGGTCGCAGTGCGGACAACGGTGCCGCGTCCGTACGACCCACATTTGCGGGACCGGCGATCGACTACGAGATCGCGCTCGAGCCGCATAATCGCCGCTGGCTCTACACCCTCGATCTGCCTGGCGAAGATCCCGTCGGCGGACGCCGGACCCAGGATCTCGTCGCGGTAAGCGACCTCCCGCTCAGCGAAAAGGTACGATACCGCATGACCTCGTTCCCCGAAGCCAGAATCACCGCGCTCAGCGATGCGGATCGTCGCCGCGGACTCGAGCTGCCGGAAACGGGAAGCGATAACGCACGCCGCTTGGGCGAGCAATGGCGCCGCAGCCTCGGCGAAGACCGCGCGATCGTTGCGCGATCGTTACGCTACTTCCACGATGAACCCTTTCACTACACTCTCGATCCGCCTCGTCTAGGCACCGATCCCGTCGATGAATTCCTATTCGAAACCCGTCGCGGCTTTTGCGAACACTACGCCTCGGCCTTCGTCACGCTCATGCGCGCCGCGGGGATACCTTCCCGCGTGGTCACGGGTTATCAAGGCGGCGAAATCAACCCCGTGGGTCACTACCTCAACGTTCGCCAACGCGATGCGCATGCCTGGGCCGAAGTCTGGCTGCCGCCGGCGGGATGGGTCAGGGTCGATCCCACGGCGGCCGTGGCGCCGTCACGCATCGAAAACGGAATCGACAGCGCCCTCGAAGACGAACAGAAAGGCGGCGTATTCGCCGCCGCCGGAGGTCTGCGCCGCCTGCTGCGCCAGGCCCGTTTGACCTGGGATGCCGCGGGCAATACCTGGGACAGGCTCGTGACCAATTACAACAGCTCCAGCCAAATCCACCTGTTCGATAAGCTCGGGATCGATTCCCCCGGAAGGCTCGCGCTCTACATGGCGGGCGGCATTATCGCGACCCTGAGTCTGCTGGTCCTACTGTTGCGCCATCGCGAACATGGTCGGCTCGACCCGGTCCAACGCGCCTATGGGCGGTTCTGCAGCAAGCTGGCGCACCGCGGGATCATGCGCGAGGACAGCGAAGGTCCGCGCGCCTTCGCCAGCCGGATCGGGGCGTTGCGGCCCGATTTGAGGACTTCCGTGGAAGCGATCTGCGCCGACTACATCCTGTTGCGCTACGGTCAGACGCCGGCGCCATCCGATCTTCGGCGCCTCCAACAACACATCCGCGCATTTCGTCCTTAACGCTCACCACGAAATACCGGCATGTTCGGCTTTGCCGTACAGGCCGACTCGGGCATCATGTGGTGATGACCAGTCCATTGACCTCATTGACCGAACTCGCCAAAGCCGCCGACCAATGCGTCCGGTGCGGCCTCTGCCTGCCGCATTGCCCCACCTATGGTGTCCTGCGTGAAGAAGCCGATTCGCCCCGCGGCCGGATCGCGCTGATTCAAGGTCTTGCCGAAGGCAAGTTGTCCGTATCCGCGCCACTCGTCGAACATCTCGACCGCTGCCTGCTTTGCCGGTCCTGCGAACACGTGTGTCCCGCCAAGGTCCCGTTTCATGGCTTGATGATCGGGGCCCGCGAAAAGATCGGCGAAAGCGGCTATGCGCGAAAACCGGTCGATGGCCGGGTCGAGCGCCTGCTTGAACGATCGGATGACGGGAAGCTCGCGTCCTGGCTGCGCCTGGCCTATCAAACCAGCGGTCTGCAATGGCTGGCTAGGCGCTCGAACCTGTTGCCCGCGGAATTGGCGCGCGCCGAAGGGTATCTGCCGCCGCCGACAGCGTTGCTCGAAACCCGCGAACGGTATGACGCCGTCGGCGCCGAGATTGGTCGGGTCGGTCTATTCGCCGGATGCATGGGGAGAGATTTCGACGCCCTGACCCTCAAATCCGCGATCCGCCTGCTGACTGCTTACGGATACGCCGTTGTCATGCCATCCGCCCGGACCTGTTGCGGGGCTCTGCATCTTCACCAGGGCGATATTCCGAAGGCCCGCGATCAGGCGCGGGAAGCGCTTGCCGTATTCTCAGGCCTCGGGGTCGATGCCGTCATCGTCGCATCGAGCGCCTGCTGCGCCACGCTTGCCGATGCCGCGGAAACGGGAGAACAAGCGCCCCCGGTGCTGGACATCTGCCGATTCGTCGCGGAATGTGCGAAATCGGCCGCCGGTTCGGGGCGGAGGGTAACGTTCCGCCCTGCGGAAAACCCCGTGGCGGTGCATATTCCGTGCAGCCAAGCGCACGCCCTGAGGGATCAGACTTCGATTACCGAAATCCTGAACCTGATTCCCGGCATCGAACTCAAGACCTTGCCGAGCGAGGGCGGCGGATCAGTGCGGTGTTGTGGCGGAGCGGGCCGCTACGTATTCGATCAACCGGCGTTATCCGATCGAATCAGGGAACGGACGCTCGATGATATCGCCGATGTCGGGGCCGACACCGTGGTAACCACTAATCTCGGATGCGCCCTTCATATCGGCAAGGGTCTGCGGGAATCCGGCGTGGGCGGGCGCGTCATGCATCCGGTGACCTTGCTGGCTGAACGACTCATCTAATCACCCGGCTGCAAAAACGAAAAGGCGCCCGGGAAAGGCGCCTTTTCTGAAGGACGATATATCTAGATCTGGCTATTTGTCGGCGGCGCCCCTCAAGGCACTAAACCTGATCTCTCAGGCCGTTGCCGTCTGCTTTACCGGTTCATTGACCAGTTCGTTGCGAAGGATCGTCAACTCCCCAGGAGCCTTGATATTCAGGCGAACCTGATTCTTATTGATGCTGCCCACGTGAACCTCAATGGGGCCGTCGCGAAACAACTCGGCAACCGTCATCGTGGAATCGATATTGGAGGGATACACGAGAACGTATTCTCCCTGCCGTCGGGTTAGAACAAGCATTGGCCACCTCTCAACTGATTAAGATTTGTTTCCCAAACACTCCTCTTCGAGGACTGATCCTTCAGAGCACGACCTCGGTCAGCTGACGTCTGAGGCGTTTCTTCTCCAAATAAGATTCGAGCGTCTTGCGCGCGGACTTGCGACCGGACAACGCCAGGCTTTTCTCGAATTCAAGCGACGCATCGAAACGGTCACTTTCGAGGACATCGTCGACCGTAATCTCGTCAACGTCATACAGCGAATACTGAACACCCATGGCCTTCACCTCCTATGGGAAATGTCCTGTTGTGTAGTAGATCACGGCAGACTTAACGCGCCCTTAACTCGTCCGTAAGACTTCAAAACGACGACCTAAAGGGCCTACAAAGAAACAATATCAGATTGATATAAAAGGATATTTCAATATCCTTCAATAGAAAAAACCATCCCCCCATAGTTCAGGGTAGGTTCAGGTAGGAGAGCAACGAATTCCCGAAGAAAAAGGTTCCAAACTGCGGCATGGCGGGACACGAGCCCCCGTGCGGGAGCCGTGTTTAGATTAAATAAGGGGTCGGATCGCAGATGGGTTGACGCCCCATCATCAAATCGACAAGCAACCGCGCGCTCGCAGGACCGAGGAACACGCCGTTACGCAAATGCCCCATGTTGACGAAAAGGCCCTCGACGCCGGGTACCGGTCCGATTTTGGGAACACCGTCCAGGGTGCCGGGTCTCAGGCCGGCCCAATGGGCGACGGGTTCGTGATCCGCCAGAACAGGCAAAAAAGATTCGGCGTCCTTGCGCAGCGTCTCCGCCACTTCATGGGTCGTCGATTTATCGAAACCTTCATACTCGACGGTACTGCCCATGAGGATATGCCCGTCCTTGCGCGGAATCATGTACCGATCTCCGTGCAGCAATATTTGCCTGAGCACACCGGGCTCGAGCTTGAAGAGTAACATCTGGCCGCGTACCGGCTCGACCTGGGACTCGATGCCCGCCATGGCGAGCAAGCGCCCGCTCCAGGCGCCGGAAGTCACCACGACCCTTTCGGCATCAACCGTTCCGGTACGGGTGGTCAGACTCACGGTACCGTGAGTCCCCTGATGAATCTCCCTGACTTCTGCATGCTCCTGAATATCGAGCCCCCGATTTTTGAGACTCGTGGCTAGCGCCTTGAGCAAGCGGGGATTACGGATCTGGGCGATATCCGGCAACAGGCTCCCAAACGTCCAGGATGTTCCCAGGCCGGGCTCCAACGCAAGCATCTCGGCATTTGAAAGTTCCCGCACCGGACGGTCGCTTCGCTCACCCCATTGGGCGATGACCTGGCGATCCTCGGGCTCAAGCACCAGCATCCCGGATTGGATGTACTCAGGATCGATGTCCGACTCGGCATACAGACGGGCGGTTAACTCCTGATATTGGGAGCGACTCCAGTCCGCCAACGGAACAAGAGCATCCTTGGCGTTCCACGGATGCAGGAAAGAAAGAATGCCGCCGCCGGCCCACGATGATTCGCGGCCGAGAACGCCCCGCTCAAGAAGGCGCACGTTCGCGCCTTCATTGATCAGTTCGTGCGCCGTCAACAACCCGAGCAGACCACCGCCTATGACGATACAGTCGTGGTGATGCATTCCTCCCCCTACGTGTACAGAAGCGCGCCCGCAAGGCATCCGGCGTCCCGAGGCGCGCGATCCAAACATCTCCCGATCCTGGGACGAAAAGCGAACAAACGATGTTCCATATAACTATGCGCGAATGCGAAAGGATTTGAACAGAGGAACCGCCGCCGCCCACCGAGAGTGGGTCAACCCGAAATATAGCCCCATCTTAAGCCCTTCTTAAGCTGAGATGCAATCGGAACGGGCTAAGGTTAATGCTCAGCGGGCGTCCGCGGTCGGTAAGCTCCGAGACAATCCCCTGAATTGTTACGCCACCAAACGTTAGGGCGCAGTAGAAAAACCGTCACGTCTGAGAGGAGAAAACATGTTTAAGGTCGAACACGTTCACCCCATGCTTGTGCATTTTCCGATCGTTTTCCTGCTGACGGCAGCCGTCATAGACGCACTGATCATTTTCATTCATGACGGCGATCTCTCGGCGCGCCAATGCCTGGTGCGCGTCGGCCTTGCAACACTGCTGTTCGGAACGGCGTTTGCGGTCATCGCCGCAGTCTTTGGGGACATGGCTTTGGATATCGCGGCGGATAAAGGTTTCGACAAGGCGCCGCTGGAAGAACACGCAGGCCTCGCCGGACTTACGATCGCTGTTTTCGGCTTACTGGCCCTTATTCAGTTGGTCGCGATCTGGCGCGGAATGCGCCTTTCCGGAAAGTACGGCAGGATATTTCTGGGGGCGTTGTCGTTAGGTTGCTTGTTGCTGATCGTAACCGCTTATCACGGCGGAGATCTGGTCTACAAACTGGGCGTCAATGTCGCGACCACCGTTGTTAAAGTGACTCCGCCGTAAGACCCTGATGACTTAGCGTCATCACCAAAACATCGTCGTTGAGCCTTCCGGCGCAAAACGCCTTCAGCTCATTCATCAAGAGTGCGTTGAAACCCTGGCTATCCAAGTCACGATGGCGTACGAGCAAATGCTCGATCGACTCCATACCGAAGTGTTCTCCCGCTTCGTTTTTCGCCTCGATAAGCCCATCCGTAAAGAGCACCAGGCGATCGCCCGGGC
>WGNS01000009.1 GCA_016124415.1 Gammaproteobacteria bacterium
AACAACAAGATCCGGGTGCTGCAACGACGGGCCTATGGCTATCGTGATGAGGAATATCTCAGGCTGAAAATCGTGGCTGCTTTCCTTCCACCATTACCTAGAAATGCCAATATCAACCCACATGAATCCGCGTAGACCCAACAATACTGAGGTAGCGGCACTACTGATATTCGTTCTTCTGGTAACGACGGCCTGTTCGACATTCGGAAACTCGCCCAGAGGTTTCGTGGTGGGGCAAGGCGTCAACGGAAAGCAGGACGCTTTGCGATCCTGTTGGTATTGCGGCAATTACATCGGTCCGGTTACGGGCACCAGTTCACTGAGTAGTCCCCAACGTATTTGCGGACCGAGTTGGGGGAGTTGTCCTTCCAGCACGACGCTCGGCGACGGCTCTACGTGGCAGTTTTCAAACACGTGTAAATGTGAATAGAGGGCTTCACGGAGAAGCCTGGCGTTAAGATTTCATACGTTAGGCTTCTCCAGCCTCTTCCGCAATGCGCGGATCAACCGCAAGTACGGCGCAAAGGATGTGCAAGCCGATCGATAAATCAGCCAGGCATCGTCCGCATCCTTGGTCTTGAGTTCCGCTTCCGTTTTGTCCCTATAGTCGCCGCTCATGAGTATCAGCTCGCCTTTGCCGTTCAGGAAATGAAAATAGACGTGCTGGTTATCGTTCTATCTGAGTTCGAAGGTGGCCGGCATCGGTTTCTCCCACTATCTAAAGTTTTTATGCAAGGATTGTTCGATGGGGAAAGGATGTACCAGCGATCAGGTCGCACTTTATATAGTAATCCGGAGTGAATTTGTAGGGTATGTGACAGTCTATGCAGGTGGGATGTGAGCATTCATACCGGTGATGGTTCGATGATGAGGTAGGTGCGTGCGCGGTCAATATTGGACGTTGTTTTTCGTTGTCTGTTCGACGGGTTGTTCGGGTGTGGCTGTGCGGGAGCCTATCCGTGACGCGACGTCTCCTTCGATGGCGTTCGATTGGTGCGTCACGTCATCCACCGAAATGAACATCGTCGACAGAACCCTTTCGAAGGAAGCCAACCACGCCATGTTCGACAGGCGCATCGCCGATGCAATGGACGATATCGGGCGTCATTTCGAATTGAATCAGCCGGCGGGCTCGGCGTTGCCTATTGCGAAGCGGACGACTTGCGCGCGTGCGTCTGATGCGGAGGTCCCTGATCTGTCTCTTGTGATCGATTTGAGCGGCTATGGAACCATAAAGGAGAAATGGAAGACGCTCCTGATCGGCACCGGTGTGGTCGAGGGCGTTTTTCAAGGTATCCTCGTGGGCACGGCGACGCAGAATCCGTGGCTGGGTTTTGGAGTCGCGGCCGAGGAAATGACTTCGGAATACCTGACCTGGAACGGTGTCGATTGGTTGCTGGGCGAAACCTACGCGCCGGTCACGCTGGAGGGCCGGTTGACGTATCGGGGGCGGACCATCTGGGAGGACAGCTATTTCGTCACCGAGAACGAGGACGAACTCGCGCCGGCGGATCGGAAGAATAAGTCCAAACAGCTCGTCGCGAGTCTGCATAAGGCCGAGTCGGAGTTGATGGCCGGACTGAGCGCTTATCTCGAGCGGGAAGTCATACGACCCGGCGAAAAAGGGGCGCCGAACAGCCCCGGAAAATGATCGATAGCGCTTTCGGGTAGTTATCCTGTCTCACGGCACGCATTTCCCGTTACGCAAGTAGAGCAATTCGGTTGGACTTGAGTACTGTATCCACGGCATACTAGCCGACGCATTTGTAACAAAATGTAACTAAGTCAATATTGTTCTTATGAATCAATAAGATGAGAGTTTAATAATGAAGAAGAGTGTTTTTGTCGTATTTGCCGCTCTGGCGCCGTTTGCCGTTGCTGCCGAGGATCATCATTCGAGCGCTCACGAAGGCGCTCACGATTCCGTCGCCGATCATGTCATCGCCGAGCAGCGCGCCTCGCTTGCGGAGAGCACCAAGGGGCAGGGGTTCGGTCCCCAGTCGCCCCGTGATATCGATTCGAAGACGGGCAGCAACACCTTGCTGTTCAATCCCGCACCCGCTTCCAGCGAAATGAACCTCTGCAATATCCATTTCCACAAGAACGCGGAGCATAAGGGTGGCGAGTTCTCCAAGTATGCCGGTAACGGCAACGGCCATGGTTATCAGAGCGGTTATGTGTATACCGGCCACCTGAGCGCTTCGGAATCGGAGCCGGTAGGGCACGAGATCTGCCCGAGCGAGCACGGCAGCCTGTCCGTGGGCGATACCATCGAGGTGCATTACGTGCATTCGACCGCTAAGATCGAGCCGGGTCCTACGCTGGGCGCCTGTCTCAGCGAGGCGGTAAAGAACCCCCAGCTGCGTGTCGAGACGCAGGTCTACGTGTTGGTCAACGACAAGAACGCCCTGGATTTCGGCGATCTGACCAAGGTCGGCATGAAGTTCGGTTTGCATCAGGCGTTGAACATCCCCGGCGACACCGGCGCACCGGTCGTGTATGCCGGATCGACCACGGGTCCCGGCTACAACGAGAAGGGATCGCCTTTCCAGGTGACTTGGAGCGTGCGTCCGAAGGTTGCGAAGGTGAACATCGATACCGTCGGAAAATGGTGTGAAGGCAACGTCTTCAAGGAAGACCACGCCCATGGTGTGAGAAACCTGGTGAAGAACCCGGAACTGTTGTCGCAGATGTAAAGTAAAGCGAAAATTCGCTGATCGATATCCTTCGCCGGGGGCGGCGTTGTTGCAACGCCTCCGGCGAAGGTTCCCAAAATAAAGAAAATCGTTATATGGCGGATTGGGCGTTAATAAGTACGTCCGCCGTTCGAAATTCTGCCTGTTTCCTTTGCTGCGCCGCCGATCGTGCCGCCGCTCCGGCAGCGCCGGCAGGCAGTGCGGCAACGAAATTCCTTCCCGAGCGACTCTAAGTCCATGACGATCATGCGGAATGGGGTAGGGTCACGTTCGTGTGTTCGACATGGTCAAAGGCCTTCTTTATACTGATCGGCCGCCGTGGGTTTGTCGCGGCGGAACCCGGGTGCAACGCCCGTTTCAACTATTAATCAGTCACTGAATTAGGGTTTTCGATGAGCGATTGCTTTCCGACGGATCACGGCTTCAGGCGCGCAATCAACGACGAGTTGCACTCGCATCCCTACGAACCCATGACGCCTCCCGAGCGCGTCGCGCTCTTCGTCATGCGCGTGACTCCCGAGGAGCGGCAGGCCGAGAAGGCGCATCTGGACGCGTTGGCGGCCAGGTTCGGCGACGCCGTCCCGGAAACGAACGGCAACCGCGTGCGTTACGACTTCGGCCTGTTTCGCTTGAAGGTCGAGCGGCATCTCGAATTTACGCGCTACAAATTCGTCTGGCGGTTGGAAGCGCGCCTGCCTTCCCGGCCGTTCGAGGATTCGATCCACAGCCGCTTGCCCGCCGAATGGTTGGCGAATCTGCCGGGCCGGGTGCTCAACGCGCTGAACATCGTATTGCTGCCTTTCCCCGAAAACGCCTCAAACGATTCTCTTGTGCAACGTTATGCGGGCGAGTTCGATCCGGCGAGTCTGGCCGGGTCTCAGGTGGGCCGGAGCGGCGGCTTGGTGCTGACGGATTTCACGATCCGGGACGACGGCTTCATTCGCATGATCGTGTTCTCTAAGGCGACGCTTCCGGCGCAGAACGGACGGCTGATTTTGCGCATCGTCGAAGTCGAGACCTACCGTTCCATGGCGCTGCTCGCCATGCCGGAAACGCGCAAGCTGCTGACGACCCTGCCCGAGGTCGAGGACACGCTGACGCGCCTGACGCAGGCGATCGCGGCCACGAGCGGCAAGGTCGATGAGGAACTGCTGGATGAACTGACCCAATTGGCGGCCCGCGTGGAAGGGCTCATGGCATCCAACTATCTTCGCCTTTCGGCCTCGGTGGCCTATTTCGAACTGGTGTTCAAACGTCTCGAAGAACTGCGTGAGCGGCCGATCGACAAGATTCCGCATTTGGGCGGCATTCTCGAGCGGCGGCTGAAGCCCGCGCAATCGACCTGCGCGTCCGTCTCCCATCTGCTGGATCAGATTTCATTGCGGGTATCGCACACGAGCCAGCTGTTGCGCACGCGTATCGATGTCCGGCGTGAGAATCAGAACCAGAGTCTGTTGATTGGGATGAACAAGCGCGCCAACATGCAGTTGCGCCTGCAGGAAACCGCGGAGCTCCTTTCCATCGCGGTCATTCCATACTACGGCGCCAATCTGCTGGCCTATATGATGGAGGGGTTGGCCGAGCTCCGGCATTTCCATATCGACCCCGTCATGGTCAAGGCGGCCGGCGCGCCGATCATCGCCCTGTTGACGCTCATGGTGCAGATAAGAGCGCGCAGGCGCTAAAACGCATTGCCTGTCCGCTTGCGGCAGCCTAACCGATCCCGGCGAGACCCAGTGCCGGCATAGCTGGCTGTAGGCGAGGGTCACAACGGTTCGTGTACAACTTCCGGCGCCTTCCGTAATTCTCGTCGCGGCTGTGAGGTCAGTCGATCTGCCGGATCACGTGATTGAAGTCGGTCACGTAGAGTTTGTTGCCGTCGTTGTTGATGCCGTCGGGAAGATTGAATTTGGACGTCGTGCCCGTGCCGTCGAGGCCGCCGGGGGCACCGGACCCCGCCAGCGTGGTCACGACGCCGGTGGCGATGACGATCTTGCGGATGCGGTGATTCTGCTGGTCCGAGACGTAGAGGTTTTCGCCGTCGGTCGTGATGCCGACCGGTTGGTTGAAGCGCGCATTGACGCCGGTCGCGTCCACGTAACCCGATATGCCGGTGACGCTGCCGGCCAGCGTCGTCACGTCGCCGGTCGCGATGTCGATCCGGCGAATGCTGTTGTTGAGCGTATCCGAGACATAGAGACTCACGCCGTCGTTGGTGATGCCGTACGGATTGCGGAATCGCGCCGCCGTTGTCACGCCGTCCGCGGTTCCCGCAGCGCCCGCCGTTCCCGCGAACGTGGTGACGGCGCTGCCGGAGACGGCGATTTTACGAATGGTGTTGTTCAGGGTATCTGCGACATAAAGATCGCTGCCGGTGGTCGTGATGCCGCTCGGGTCATTGAACTGGGCGATGCTTTGGGCGCCGTCCACGGACCCGGCAGCGCCTGTGCCGGCGAACGTCGTGACGACGCTCGTGGCCAGAGCGATATGGCGGATGACATTGTTCCCGGAGTCGGCGATGAAGAGGTTCGTGCCGTCGGTCGTGATGCCGGTGGGGAAGCGAAATTGAGCAAGCGTGCCGGTGTCATCCGTATAGGCCTGGACGCCGGCGGTGCCTGCGATCGTGGTCACCGCGCCGGTGGCGATCACGATCTTGCGTATGGTGTGATTGTCGGTGTCGGAGATGTAGAGATTTGTCCCGTCGGTCGTGATGCCCGTGGGGTTGTTGAAGCTTGCAGCCGTGCCGGTGCCGTCGGCGGTGCCCGGTGTGCCTGAGGTGCCTGCGAAAGTCACGACATTGGCGTTGAGGGCCAGTCGCGTTACGGCGATGGAATAGGTTTGGGTCGTGGTGCCGTCGGGTGCTGTCACGACGACGCTGATCGTGTTGCTGCCTTGCGTGAGATCGATGCCGGCCGACGGGCTGCCCGAGGTCGTCGCGACCGTATTCACCTTGAGTGTGGCGCCGGCGTTGGTGGTCGTGGCGGTCACGGTCGTGCTTGGGCGCAGGTACGGCACCGATGCGGTGTAGGAGGCCTGGGTGCTTTGGAAGATCTGGTCCAACGTGCCGGCGCTGATGGATAGCGCCGACAGGGTGGCGTCCGTCCGGACGATGGTGATGCTATAGGTCTTTGTCGTGACGCCGTCTTGGGCCGTCACGGCAATGGTTACCGTTTTCATGCCGGTGTTCAGCGTGATGGTCGAGGCCGAACCGGACGTGGTGGGCGTTCCGTTCACGGTCATTGTGGCCGAGCTACTGTTGGTCGTGGCGGTGACCTGAATCGACGCAACGGCTGAAAGCTGCATGGAGTAGATCGTCTGCGTAGACGCGAACGCGGGACTCAGCGCGCCCGTGCTGACCGTCAATCCCGACAGCGTGGCGTCGGTGCTGGGGCGAACCACCGTGACGGTATAGGTCTTGGTGGTGACGCCATCCTGGGCCGTCACGACGATGCTGATTGGATTGTCCCCCGTGACCAGATTGATCGAGGTGGCCGTGCCCGAGGGCGTCGGAGCGCCGTTGACGGTCATCGTTGCGGCGCCGCTGTTGGCCGTGGCCGTGACCGTGATCGACGCAAGGGAAGAAGACACCTGGGTCGCATACACGGTTGTCAGCGAGTCGAAGGTCAGGGTCCCCGCGCTCAGCGTCAGCGCGGTCAGTGTGGCGTCGGCGCTGGGTCGGCTGATTGAAATCGTGTAGCTCTTGGTCGTGGCGCCATCCTGGGCGGTGATGTCGACGGTGATCAGGTTGGTGCCCACGTTCAGGCTGATCGCGGCGGATGCCGCACCGGAGGCGGTGGATACGCCGTTGACCTTCATGGTTGCGGCATTGCTGGTCGTCGTGGCGGTGACCTGAATCGAACCGACGCCGGAGGCGACGGAAGCCGAGTAGCTTGTTTGCGTCGCCGAGAAGGTGGGGCTCAGGGTGCCCGAACTCAGGACCAGATTCGACAGCGTGGCGTCGGTGCTGGGGCGCGTGACGGTGAGGTTATAGGTTTGGGTCGTAACGCCGTCCTGAGCTGTCACGACAATGGCGATTGCGTTGTCACCGACGGATAGACCGATCGTCGAGGCCGTTCCGGACATCGCGGGCGTTCCGTTGACGGTCATCGTCGCGACGCTGCTTGTCGCGGTGGGCGTGACTTGGATCGACGAGAGCGCGGGGTCCACCGTGGCCGCGTAGGCAATCGTTCCCGATGAGAAGGTCGGGCTCAACGTACCTGAACTCAGTGTCAATGCCGACAACGTGGCCACGTTGCCGGGCACCGTGACGGTGATTGCGTACGTCCGGGTCGTAACGCCGTCCTCGGCGGTGACCACGATGCTGATCGGATTGTCCCCCGTGACCAGGCTGATCGACGCGGCGGCGCCGGAAGTCGTGGGTGCCCCGTTGACGGTCATCGTCGCGGCGCTGCTTGCGGTCGTTGGCGTGACCTGGATCGAAGAGGCGCCGGAGCCGAGGGTAGCCGAATAACTCGTTTGGGACGGCGAAAAGACCGGGCCCAACGTGCCCGAACTCAGCGTCAACGCGGACAACGAGGCGTCGATACTGCCCCGGGTCACGGTGACGGAATAGGTCTTGGTCGTGGTCCCGTCCTCGGCCGTGACGACGATGCTGATGTTGTTCGTTCCCAGAGACAATGGAATGGCCGACGAGGCGGCGCCGGAAGTCGCGGGTGCCCCGTTGACGGTCATCGTCGCGGCGCCGCTCGATGTCGTGGCCGTGACCTGGATCGAGGCGATTCCCGACGCGACCGATGCCGAGTAGCCGGTCTGCGCGGACGCAAAGGCCGGACTCAGGCTGCCCGACGACAGAGACAGTGCGGAGAGCGTGGCGTCGATACTGCCCCGAATCGCGGTGATGGTGTAGGTCTTGGTCGTGACGCCGTCCTGAGCCGTGACGACGACGTCGACATTGTTGGCTCCCAGCGTTAACGGAATGGCCGCCGAGGCGCTGCCCGAAAGCGTGGGCACACCATTGACGGTCATTGTCGCGGCGTTGCTGGTCGTCGTGGCCGTGACCTGGATCGAACTTGTGCCGGATGGGACCGCAACCGAGTAGGCCGTCTGCCCAGGCGAAAAAGCGGGACTTAAGGTTCCCGACGACAGCGCGAGCGCCGACAACGTGGCGTCGGTACTGCCGCGGATGACGTTGACGTCGTAGGTTTGGGTCGTGATGCCGTCCTGGGCGGTCACCACGATGGCGACGGGATTGTTGCCCATGACGAGAGCGATCGTTGCCGCGGCGCCTGAAGCCGTGGCGACGCCGTTGACGGTCAGGGTTGCCGTTCCGCTGGTGGAAGTGGGTGTGAGCTGCAGTGCCGACGTTGTCGATGGAACGGTGACGGAATAGCTCGTTTGGACGGAAGAGAATGCCGGGCTCAAAGCGCCGCTGCTCGGCGAGAGCGCCGACAGGCTCGCATCGGGGTCGCCCCGGCCGACGGTGATGTCGTAGGTTTGGGTCGTGATGCCGTCCTGGGCGGTCACGACGACGCTGATGTGATTGACGCCGAATGCCAGACTGACGGGGGCAGAAGGAGTACCGGAAGCGATGGCGAGGCCGTTGACCGTCACGGTGGCCGCGCCGTCGGTCGTCGTCGCTGTGACTTGGACAGAGGCGGTGGCCGCACCGACCAGGGCCGAGTAGGCCGTTTGCGCCGACGAGAAGGCAGGACTCAGCGTGGTCGAACTCAGGGCGAGCGCGGACAGCGTGGCGTCGGTACTGGGCCGGGTGATCGTGAGGTTATAGGTCTTGGTCGTGACGCCGTCCTGGGCCGTCACGACGATGCTGACCGGATTGTCGCCCACGGCGAGGCTGACCGATGACGCCGAACCCGATGCTGTGGGCGCGCCGTTGATCGTCATTCCGGCGACACTGCTGGTCAGTGTGGCGGTGACCTGGACGGATGCGACCCCCGAGCCCACGGTCGACGAATAGTTCGTGGTCGACGACGAAAATACCGGGCTCAACGTCCCCGAACTCAGGGTCAGCGCGGTCAGCGTGGCGTCGGCGCTCGGGCGGGTGACGACGATGTTGTAAGTCTTGGTCGTGACCCCGTCCTGGGCCGTCACGACGATGCCGATCGAATTGTCGCCCACGGCCAGGCTGACCGAAGCGGCCGCGCCGGAGGAAGTGGCGATACCGTTGACGGTCATCGTCGCGGCGCCGCTGGTCGCCGCGGCCGTGACTTGTATTGTCGTGACCGCGGCGCCCACCGTTGCGGTGTAGGCGGTTTGTCCGGAGAAAAAGGCCGGACTCAGCGTGCCCGTGCTGAGCGTGAGCGCGGTCAGCGTGGCGTCGTTGCTCGGGCGCGTCACGACGACGTTGTAGGTCTGGGTCGTGATGCCGTCCGAGGCCGTCACGACGATCGAGATGTGATTGGTGCCCACGGCGAGGCCGATGGCCGCCGAGGCGGCGCCTGAGGCTGTGGGGACGCCGTTGATCGTCAAGGTCGAGGCGCTGTTGGCCACGGTGGCCGTCACTTGCAACGATGTTACCGCCGAGGAGACTGTGGCCGTGTAGCTGCTTTGCGTGGGCGAAAACGTGGGGCTTAACGCACCCGAACTCAAGACCAGGGCCGATAAGCTGACGTCGACCGCATCGCGGGTGATCGTCAGACTGTAGGTCTTGGCTGTCGCGCCGTCGCCGGCCGTGACGACGATATCCACCGTGTTGACGCCGACGGCGAGCGCGATCGGCGCCGAACCGACGCCCGAAGGCGTACTCGTGCCGTCGACGGTCAGCGTCGCGAGATCGCTCGCGGCGGTAGCCGTGACCTGTAGCGTCGTGACTGCCCAGTTGACGGCCACGGCGTAACTCGTCTGGCTCGCGGAAAAGGCCGGGCTCAGCGCGCCCGCGTTGAGCGTGAGCCCCGACAGATTGGCATCGGTCGTGCCGCGTTCCACGGTGAGGCGATAGGTGCCGGTCGTGACGCCGTCTTCCGCCGTGACGACGACATCCACGCTGTTGACGCCGAAGGCGAGGTTCACGGGCGACGACGCCGTTCCGGAAGGCGTGGCGACGCCGTTGACGGTCATGGTCGCGGCGTTTTGCGTCGTGACGGCCGTGACCAGGAGCGATGAGACCGAGGCGTCGACGGTGATGAAATAGCTGGAATGGGCGGAGGAAAAGACAGGACTCAGCGTGCCCGCGCTGAGCGTCAGCGAGGCCAGAGAGGCATCCGCGCCGGCGGGAGACGCGTTATTGGATCCGCCGCCGCAGCTCGCGAGTAGCAGGCAGGCGGAAAGCAGCGTCAGCAGGTTCCGTAATTGTTTTCCCAGCGATGCCATCGTGGAGTCATTATGCCAAATGTGCGGAAATTGATCCTGAGACGAGTCGGGTCATCCGGACCAACGTCGGGTTTTGCAAGGGGAAGGCATATTCTATCCTATTGAGAAATCTGGATATGATGGTTCACTTAAGGGGTGTTCCGTCCCTGTCCGATGGTGCGGAAACCACGGCGCTGAGCGTCAGCCGGCACGGCCCGTGTCGCGACTCCCGGTTTGATCCCAATTTCCTAAACAAAACGGTCGGGTATGCCGATGCCCATTCAGTGGCGGATATTGCGTCGGTATATAACGAGGGGGAAGTCGAACGGTGACGATCTACAATCTTTCTCAAGAAGGGATCGCCTCGATCATCGAGGCATCGCCGATAGGGATGTTGCTGGTCGATGGTGAAGGACAAATCGTTTATCTGAATTGCCGGGCCGAGGAGATCTTCAAGTATCGGCGGGATGACCTGTTGGGAAATCCCGTGGAAGTTCTGATTCCCAAAGCCAGTCGCGGTGGTCATGCCCATCTGCGCAAGAGTTTTGTGAGCAATCCGCGTCCCAGGACCATGGGCGCTCAGGGAGCGCTCGATGGATTGACCCGGGACGGCGATTTGATCCCGATCGAGGTCGGTTTGTCGCCTCTGGAAATCGGAGACGGCAGCCACGTCCTCGTCTCGGTCCTCGACCTGTCGCCGCAACGGGTCATTTCTCTGTTGAATTGTCAGAACCAAGCCTTGAAGCAGGAGGCGATGTGCGATGCGCTGACGGGTTTGTCGAACCGGCGCATGCTCATGGAGCAGTTCGACCGTAGTGTGTTTCCTGCGATGGCTCACCAGGAAACGCTCACGCTGCTCTATCTCGATCTCGACGGGTTCAAGCAGGTCAACGATACCCACGGTCATCGCATCGGCGACCAATTGCTGTGCGAGGTTGCCGACACACTGAAAAAACACGTACGGGGCACCGATCTCATCGTGCGCATGGGCGGTGATGAGTTTGTGGTGATCCTGATGGGGATACGCAAGAGCGCCGATGCACTCTGTGTGGCCGACAAGCTCGAGCGGGCGATCGCGGCGATCACGACGATCGAAGATAAAGCCGTAACGCTGGGGACCAGCATCGGCGCCGTCAGATATTCCCCGACGGCGGTGTCCGGGATCGCGGAGGTCGTCCACCGGGCGGACCAGCTCATGTATCGGGCCAAACAGTCAGGCGGTTGTCGGGTGGTTTATGACGAGGAACTCGTTCAGCCGTCGGCCGGCGCATCGGGACATTCTGTTCAGTAGACGAAGGATATCGTTCGACAAGTCGCGGAAGCCTTGTCGGTCCGCGGCGGATATGATGAGATTTTACGGATACCCAATCCTCGTCATGCGCGTGGCAGCCAGTGAAAAATAGAGAAATCGACGCGGTCGTCAAACAAGGTCATCGCATCGCGTCCGGAAGGGCCCCGGACAGTCCCTATCCCAAGGGGTCGATCGAAATGCAACTGCCTTATTTCAAAAAGGGCGGGCTCGATCTCGGCGCTTATTTTCCCGCCACATTAAATCTCTCCATCGCACCGTATCGTTTTACGGTCGAAAAGCCCGACTATCATTTCAGAAACGTGCATTGGGCCGAGGGATTCCCTCCGGAGGATTTTCTGTTTGTCCGATGCGCGATCGAGCATCACGGCGAATCTTATCCGGCCTTCGTCTACTATCCGGATCCCGCGACCAAGATCGGTCATTTTCAGGACGACTCCACGCTTGAAGTGATCGCGGAATATATCAAAGGACTTCGTTATGGAAATGCCGTCAAGATTGTGTTGAATATGGAGAAAGTATTCGTTTTCTAATGTCCGGTTCCGACGGATCTTGTGGAATCATTTCCGGTTAACGCACGACGCGTGCGATAACGAATATTGTTGTACTCCCCGGGGAGGCGGCCGGAATCGTATCCTTATTACGGAAAAATTTTTCTCTGAACGTCACTCAGCTGATTGACTTCGTTATTCTTCTGCCTTATACAACTACCATCTGCAGCTTGAACGATTCCGATGTTAGAAAAACGGTCGTCAGGCTGAGGCCTTATTTGTCGGGAAAGGATGGTCCCGTAGTTTCGAAAGCGACTTGGACTTTGTCTGTTTCGCCAACGAAGTGAGCAGTTGTAGGGCCGGTGAATGAATTTCATTCACTATGTGTTTTTTATGGAGGGAGGGAGTCTTATGCATGTAAACCGCATCATGCGCGCGATCTGTTCCAGGGTCGCTGTTGTTATGTCTGTCGTTTTTTTCAACACGCTTTTGTTTTCTCAGGAATCCGCAGCCGTTCCGGGGTTTGCCCGGCAGACGGGTGCGGCATGCAGCTCATGTCATTTTCAACATTTTCCCGCGCTTAATGCCTTTGGACGCGCTTTCAAACAAGCGGGTTATACGATGTCGGGCGACCAGGGAAAAATCGAGGGTGACGGACTTTCTATTCCGGTCAACTTGAATGCCTCCCTGCTGACCAAGATACGGTACCAGAAGACGAACGGAACTACGTCGGAAACCGATACCGGGGAACTTCAATTCCCGGACGAAGCCGCATTGGTCGTCGGTGGGCGCGCGGGAGATCATCTAGGCTTCTTGCTCGAATTCGGCACCTTCGGTACGGCGGATACCGGGACCGGCACCGTCACGGCAGGCGTTGCCGATACGGGAACCGGAAATTTCTCCACCTTCAACTCGTACAAGGCGCACTATAATTACGAGATTAACGGTATCAATTACGGTGCGGTGGTTTTTTCTACCGATACCGGCGGCGTCTCCTACGGTTTTGAACTTCTGAACACCGGCGCGCAAAGATTTCTTCGCGTTGCCGAAGACCGACAGGCGACATCCGCGCAACAGTTCGTCGGTTTGGGATCGGGTTCCGCGGAGGGACTTGCCTTCGTCGCTTCGGGGGGGCAAGGATTCGTCTACTGCGAGCCATGGAGAGCGACGCGAAGGCGAGTAGACCGGGATAGGTGCAGCTGGATTTAGATGTCGGAATCCGGAGGGCGGAGCCTGACGGGTGTAGATCATCTAAATTCAGCTATATGCGCCGTAGAGTCA
>WGNS01000065.1 GCA_016124415.1 Gammaproteobacteria bacterium
TGCCGATCTCGACGCCGCAGATCTCACAATAGCCGTAATCCTCGTTGTCAATGGCGGACAGGGCCTCGTCGATCTTCTTGATGAGCTTGCGCTCGCGGTCACGGGTACGGAGTTCAAGGGCGAATTCCGACTCCTGACTCGCGCGGTCATTGGGGTCGGGGAAGTTCGCTGCGTCGTCCTGCATATGATGAACTGTCTCCTCGACACCGCCTTGCAGCTCCGCCTTCCATCCGTTCAGAATCTGGCGAAAGTGCTTCAGCTGTCCCTTATTCATATACTCTTCGTCCTGCCCAGCTTGATAGGGCTGGACGCCGCCATGAAGATTCGGGGAGTTCGAAGCCTGTTCGGACTTATTCTTTACCGACATCCAATACACCTCCAGGTGATCAGCATTTGCAATACCGAGAAAAAATTAAGCGGCCTTTATAGCAGAAAGGACAAAAAGGCACAATCTCCGAAGCACTAAAGCGTGCGTAGGCGCCCGTATCGCCGCGGTTCGCCGAAAGCCCTTCGGCGGCTTTACCAGGTGTCCTTCCAGTAGCGCAGGACCTTGAACGTCTCCTCCGGGCCGGCGAGCGGGCGACCGGCGAAGGCGGTAACGCTGGCGCGGACCTCGTCGCATTCGCAGCGAAGGAAGGGATTGATTCGTCGTTGGGTGCCGATGTCCGTGGGCAGGGTCGGGAGACCCCGGTCCCGCAAGGTCGCGGCCGCGCGGGCGTATTCGGCAAGGTCCGCATTGCCCGGCTCGACCATGCGGGCGAATTCCAGATTGTCGAGGGTGTATTCGTGGGCGCAGCAGACCCGCGTGGTGTCGGGCAGTTCGGACAGCCGTTGCAGGCTATGAAAGAGTTGCCGCGCGGTGCCGTCGAACAAGCGCCCACAGCCCGCATTGAAGAGCGTATCACCGCAGAACAAGGTGCCATGACCAAAATAGGCAAGATGGTCGGCGGTATGTCCGGGAACGGCCAATACCTTGAACGACAGTCCGCGTAGCGGTTCGACGGTCGTACCGTCCACGACGGGCGCGGTGACACCGGCGATGTGACCGCCTTCCGGACCGAAGACGGGGACCTGATAACGCGACGCCAGCTCGGGGACGCCGTCGACATGGTCCCAGTGGCGGTGGGTGATCAGGATCGCGGAGGGCCGGAGACCCTCGGACTCGAATACCTCAATGACGGGGCCCGCCGTACCCGGATCGATCACGATGACCGCTCCGGGGCTTTCCGGAACGCCTGCGAGCCAGATATAGTTATCGCCAAAGGCGGGTATTGGGCGGATTTCCAGCATCACGACACTCCCGTGAACGTTTCCAGCTTGGTAAGTATAGATCATCGATGATGAATCCGAGGCGAAAAGGGCAAGGTGCCGACGTCACCCGAGACGGCGATGATCCGACACGCGCTCTGCGCGCCTGGTACGAGACATCGCCTGGGACGCGGTTTCACGAGGCCGAGGTTCAAGTCATCGACGAAGCGCTGGCCAACCTTTTCGGCTACCATCTGCTCCAGGTCGGCAGCCCTTCGTGCCGGGATTTGCTATCGGCGACGCGGATTCGGCACGTCATTCGGATGGCGCGGACGCCAGATCGAACCGGCGAGAACCAAATGGCGGGCTTGTACGGATTGCCGGAAATGATCCCGATCCTGAGCGACAGCATCGACGTCGTGTTGTTGCCGCATACGCTCGATTTGAGCGATGACGCCCATTCGGTGCTGCGAGAGGTGGATCGGGTTTTGATCCCCGAGGGACACGTCGTGATCCTGGGGTTCAATCCCTGGAGCCTGTGGGGAGTGCGTCAGCTTTTACGCGGTCGCCGGCGCCGCGAACGGGATGGGATTCATGCGCGTAGTTGCGTCCGAATCCAGGACTGGCTCGCATTGCTGGGTATCGAGACCTGCGGTATCCGCCATTTCTACTTTCGGCCGCCATTGGCGCGCGACGGCGGCGGCAATCGTCTGGCGGTTTGCGAACGCTTGGGCGAGCGTTTTTTTCCGAAGCTCGGCTCGGCCTATCTCCTGGTGGCGAAGAAACGGGTTACTACGCTGACGCCGATCAAACCGCGTTGGCGGCAGTCGAAGCCGATTCTGGCGGAAGGCGTGACCGTGAAGGGGGCGGGGAGGATGGGCCGTCAGGCAGACTCGTTCGAACGTAATGATTTTTAGACTTTTAGGTATATCGATGACCGACAGTGTTGAAATTTTCAGTGACGGCGCTTGCCGGGGAAATCCGGGGCCGGGAGGGTGGGGCGCCCTGTTGAGCTTCAAAGGCAAAGAAAAGGAGATCTACGGCGGCGAAGCCGAAACCACCAACAACCGTATGGAGCTCATGGCGGTTATCGAGGCCCTGGGGACGCTCAAACGCCCATGTCAGGTGCACATCATGACGGATTCGCAATATGTCATGAAGGGCATCACGGAGTGGATCAAGGGCTGGAAACGGCGCAACTGGAAGAATTCGGCCAACAAGCCCGTCAAGAATGCCGACCTTTGGATGCTGCTCGATAAGGCGGTGTCGGCGCACGACGTGCGCTGGTCCTGGGTGCGGGGACACACCGGGCACCCGGGGAACGAGCGCGCCGACGAGCTCGCGAATCGCGGTATCGATGAAATGTTGAAGGGTTAGAAGGGGCCGGGCGCATGAGACAGATCGTACTGGATACGGAAACGACGGGCCTCGAGACTTTACAGGGGCACAGAATCATTGAAATCGGCTGCGTCGAGCTCATCGACCGGCGCCGGACGCAGAATCATTTTCACCGCTATCTGCAACCCGACCGCGAAATCGACGCGGGGGCGCAGGAGGTTCACGGCATCACGGCCGAGTTCCTGGCCGACAAGCCGCGTTTCGAGGATGTGGTGGACGAGTTCATGGACTATATCCGCGGCGCCGAGCTGATCATTCACAACGCGCCGTTCGATACCGGATTCATCCGTTACGAATTCTCGCGGCTCGGCCTGCCCGGGAACACGCTGGATTCGCTTTGCACGGTGACCGATTCGCTGGCGCTGGCGCGCAAGATGCATCCGGCACAGAAGAACTCGCTGGACGCGCTCTGCAAGCGCTATCAGATTGACAACTCGCAGCGTACGCTGCATGGGGCCTTGCTTGACGCCGAAATCCTGGCCGACGTCTATCTGGCGATGACGGGCGGACAGAGGGCGCTGTCGCTCGGCGGCCAGGACAGCAACGACCCGGACAACGTCGCCGAGGCGGTGCGTCTGATCGCGGCCGACGCCCCCAGGCCGGTCGTCATCGCGGCGACCGAGGCCGATCTCGAGGCCCACGCGCGTTGTCTCGCCACGATCGACAAGGTCAGCGAGTCGAACTGCGTGTGGTTGCGGCAGGAAGAAGCGATGACTACATCAGGTCCGCATTGATCCAGATGTGTGTGCCGATGCTGGCGGCGTACCCCAGCGCGACGGCCCAGCTCCAGCGCATGTGGGCCATGAAGGTGTAGGTGCCCCGAGCCTGTCCCATGAGGGCGACGCCGGCGGCAGAGCCGACGGACAACAGCGAACCGCCGACGCCCGCTGTCAGCGTGACCAACAGCCACTGACCGTGACTCATCTCGGGGTTCATGTTCAGGACCGCGAACATCACCGGAATGTTATCCACGATCGAAGAGAACAGACCCACGAGCACGTTGGCCGTCATGGCCCCGAGGTCGGAGTACATCAGGTGCGACGTCAGATTGAGGTAGCCGAGCGTGCCGAGGCCGCCCACACAAAGCACGACGCCGTAAAAGAACATCAACGTATCCCATTCGATGCGCTCGAAGCTCTCGAAGATGTTGAAGTCCTTTTCGATCTTATGTTTTACCGCGGATTCGAGTTCGGGGTTCGAATGGCCGTTGGTATCGATCGTCAGCAGCGGCAGCACGAGCTTGCGCTGACGCATCTTGATGTGAAACCCGTAGAGTTTCAGCAGACCGAGACCGGTCATCATGCCGATGACCGGAGGCAGATGAATCGTGTTGTGGATCGTCACGGTCAGGGCGATCGTGGCGATGAACAGGCCTACGACGGCGAAGCCGCCCATTTTTACGGTGACCGCTTCGGCTGCCGCCTGGGGCTTGATGCGCGGGATCGTCAACGACATCAGGAAGGCCGGCACGAGCCAGTTGATCAACGACGGCAAGAACAGATCGAAGAACTGGCCGAACGTGACATGGCCCGACTGCCACACCATGAGCGTCGTGATATCGCCGAATGGGCTGAAGGCGCCGCCGGCATTGGCCGCGATGACGATGTTGATGCACGATACCGTGACGAACTTCTTGTTGCCCGCGCCGACCGCGATGGAGACCGCGCCCATGACGAGCGCCGTGGTCAGGTTGTCGGCGACCGGCGATATCAGGAAGGCCAGGAGCCCCGTAACCCAGAACACGCCGCGCAGCGACATGCCCGACGACACCAGTTTTGCGCGCAGCCAATGGAAGATGTTGCGCTCCTCCATGGTGTTGATATAGGTCATCGCGGCGAGCAGGAAGAGCATCAGTTCGGAGAACTCGAGCAGGTGATGACGGGCCTCGGCGGCAGCCGTATGCGTGTCTCCGGCGGCCGCATAGGCGGCGGCGATGATCATCCAGATCAGGCCGGCTGCGGTCAGCACCGGTTTGGATTTCCGCATGTGCAGGACTTCTTCGAAGATCACCATGCCGTAGGCGACTACGAACAGGGCCAGCGCCGCCATGCCGTATCCGGATCCGGTCAGGTCGACCAGGCTTGATGTTCCGGTATGACTCGTTTCCCCGGCGTGAGCGGTAACGGGGAGCATCAGAATCAGGCCAATCCAAGCCAATGGAAGCCGTTTGAATCGTTCAAGGATGTGCGGCATGGGCAGAGTCGCTGTGGGTAGTCGAAAGGTCGGGATTATACAGCGATCCATGACCATGGCCACTCGTTATCGGCGCGGATGTCCGTTTGCGGAAAGTCGGGATCTTTCGGCCGCGAAGCGCTGTCATATCGGGCAAGAATATCGTCGGCATGCCGTTATCTATAAAACGACACGCGCGGAGAAAGCCGACTCGCGGCGTGGAGCGCGGGGCTGATTTTACAGGCCGGGGATGCTAAGGTAGCCGACACCCCACTTGATCGAGGTCATCGGGCTTCGATGTGTGATATGCGGTGTCGGCGCTCGAATTGCGCCGGTTCGCGCGCCTTCGCACCGTAAAGATACCACCTCCCAGAAGGAGTATTTGTGAATAAGACTTGCTTGCGGGCCTGCCGTGGCCTGACCCCTCGTTTGTTCTCTCGTCCCTCAATCCTCTTTCTCACCAGCCTGGTAGCGATCCAGTGCCTCCTCCCGGGACAGGTCTTTGCCTCCGATCTCAGGGAGAAGGCGCGTTCCGTCGTCAAGCTTTACGTGGCGAGCCAACAATGGGACATCGATCAGCCCTGGACCAAAACCGGCGTGACCAACCAGGTCTGTACGGGTTTTGCGATCGAGGAGGGCATTTTAACCAACGCCCATTGCGTCACCGACGCCACCTATGTCGAGATCGAGGTCCCTGAGCTTTCGCATCGGCTCGAGGCCAAACGCGTCGCCATCAGCCACGACGTCGATTTGGCGTTGTTGACCTTCGCCGACCCGGAGAAGGCGCCGAAACTCGAACCGCTCAAACTCGGCGAACTACCCCATTTGCGCGACAAAGTGGTCACGATCGGTTATCCCATGGGCGGCATACAGGTCTCCTATACGGAGGGTGTCGTCTCACGGATCGACGTCATGCCCTATGCGCACAGCCACGTCACGAACCTGCTGGTCCAGACCGATGCGGCGATCAATCCCGGTAACTCCGGCGGGCCGGTATTTTCCGACAATACCGCCGAATGTTTGGGTGTCTCCACTCAGATTGCCAGGGGATCCTCGATCGGCTATTTCATTCCCAAGGAGGTCATCATGCAGTTTTTGGACGACCTCAAGGACGGCCATATCGACGGCATGCCGGGACTCGGAGTCCCGTCTCAGGTGATCGAGAGCCAGGCGATCCGGGACTTCCTGCATATGAAAGAAGACCAGACCGGCGTCAGGATCACCGATGTGGCCAGCGGCGTTCCGTCGTTGAAGGCGCTCGAAACCGACGACGTGGTCCTCAAGGTCGACGGCCATCAAGTCATGGGCGACGGCCAGGTAACCTTCCGGGACGATGGCAAGATCGGGTTCGCCTACTATGTCTCGACTCACCAGATTGGCGATATACTCACGCTGACGATATTGCGTGACGGGAAGGTGATCGACGTGCCGATCACATTGGGCGGGCTGGACTATCGGATCGTCCCCATCGTGCCTGAATTCGAGCGTCAGCCGGCCTACTACGAGGTCGCCGGAATCATATTCCGACGGCTCGAGCCGCGTTATATCGACAACAAGAACTACGCCTCCTTCAGGCCTTATCTCAACAAGATGCAGGGTGACGTGCCGGGGATCCACGAATTCGTGTTTATCGGCGAGGTCTACCCATCGGAGCTGACCAAGGGGTATGCTGGCGAGGCGAACAAGCGCGTCGTGAGCATCAACGGGCACTTGATCCGCGGCATGGAGGACGTCGCACCGGCTTTTGAAAAGCCGATGGAACGAGGGTATCACGTGATCTTTCTCGATGACGGCCATCGTATCGTGCTGAATGCCGCCGAGGTCGCGGAGTCGGAAAGCGCCATCCGCAGACGTTACGGCATCAAGGAGCCGTCGCAGTAAACGAATCGGCGTCTCAGGCGACGCTTTTGCACCGGGGGCTTCTTGGCCCTCTATAAGGATTTCGAAAAATTTACGCTCTCTAGAGGAATTGTTCTATGCAACAAGACGGTCAGTGGTCGCTCTCCTATCACCTGGACATGGGGGATAGCGGTGAAGTGGGTGTCATTCGCCATCATCGCGGCGAAACCAAGGTTCAGCGCGTGGATTTGATCTCCGGTGACGGGGACAATCAGGTGTTCATCGGTCTGGATGACGAAGGCCGTTGCTTGATGACCGAGCGCGGCACAGGGGAGATCACCCGGAATGACGCCTTTCTCGCCACATCCCGCGCGGACTATGCGTATCCGGACCTGCGTCAGGATCGCCTTTGGTTCGTTTCCGACGGCGACCCCAAGACCGGTTGCGATGCCGCGACCTGTGGCGACCAGGGCTCGTCCGTCACGATCGTGAGCCGTGGCGGAGCGGGCGCCGAAGTACTGAAGACACTCTGCGTCGGCAAGGGCCATCATGTGACGGCCTTCGTTTATCCCGATCAGAATCACGGCGATTTCGCGCCCAAGGCCTATGTCAGCAATCTCGTCAGCGGCAGTATCTCCGTCGTCGGCAACGATCCGAGCGACGCCTCGACTTATCTGCAGATCATCAAGACGATCAATCTGCTCGAGGCGGATCGCGATCCGGAATCCGGTCCCGACGGCGACAACAACGCGTTCCCGCACGGCAAGGTCTATTCGCCGGTCACCGGTCGCGTTTACTGTCTGAACAACGGATACGGCACGATCGCCGTCATCGATCCCGTGACCGACGAGATCGAAAACCGCCTGACGCTCAAACAGTCCAGCAACCTGCTGTTGTCGCCGGACGGCCGCTATCTGGTCGGCAAGGGTGCGGATCGCAAGACCGACCCGGATCACGTCATCGGCGTTTTGACCCTGATTGACGTCGCGTCGGGGGAAACGGTCTGCAAGTTGGATCTGCCGGATATCTATCCCAGTACCTATCGTTTCAATCCGGCCGGCGATCGTCTCTATGTCACCTCGGCCGCCACCGGCAAGGGCGTCCAGCGCGACAACATCCGCAAGGACGTCGTGCAGGTCTACGACGTCGGCAGTTTCCCGAAACTGGAATTGATTCGCGAAATCGAGGTCGGTGTTGCCGACTGCAGCCGCCGTCCCATCGGCTTCCTGGCCGGGGCGATCGGTGATGAGCAGCGCGTATTCGTACCCAACCCGACCGACGGCACCCTGACCATGCTGGCCGGTGCGAACGACTCGCCCCAGATCACGCTCAGGATCAGCGACAAGCCGATCACGGAATTCAGCTTCTCCATCTGGTGTAAGGATATTTCGGCCTGCTGATGATGGGGCCGCGTCGGTGAACGTAAGGCGGGAGGGACTCGATGTCCGCGATCATCTATAAAGGTAAAAGCTACCATTGCCAGGAGGGCGAGACCGTCTTGGCGTGCCTGAACCGGAAGCATGCCGATGTCCCCTCGTCCTGCCAAAGCGGGGTCTGTCGGACGTGCATGATGCGGGCCGTAAGCGGCAAGCCGACACCGGAGTCGCAGCAGGGCCTGGAGCCCGGGCTTGTCGAGAAGGGGTATTTCCTCGCTTGCGTCTGCCGGCCGACTGAGGACCTCGAGGTCGTCTTGTCCGGCGACGACGTTATGTCCTATATCGAGGCTCGTGTCGTTGAAAAGATACAGTTATCCGACGAGATCGTGCGCGTGCTTCTCTCTCCGCTTGTACCGTTCGGGTATCGTCCCGGGCAGTATGTGAACATCCGGAGAACGGATGGCACCTTCCGCAGCTATTCCTTGGGCAGCCTGCCGGGGGAGGATACGCTGGACCTGCATATTCGCGTGGTCCCGGGCGGGGAGATGAGTACCTGGCTCGCCAATGAAGTGCGTGTGGGGTCCACGATCTCGATCGAGGGGCCGCACGGTGATTGCTATTACTCTGAGTCGACCCAGGCAGAGCGGCCCCTTTTGCTGGCGGGTTCTGGGACGGGGCTCTGTCCCTTGTGGGGGATCCTGCGGGATGCGCTCGCTCGTGGGCATGGCGGACCGATTCGCCTTTTCCACGGCAGCTATTCGCGTGCGGGACTCTATCTCGTCGATGAACTCAAGGCGCTGGCGGAAGAACACGAGTCCTTTTCCTATCACCCCTGCGTGGATGCGGCAGGCGAGGGAGAGGATCTCATGGTCGGACGGGTCGATCAGGTCGTGATCGAGGCAATCCCCGATCTGCAGGGTTGGGAGGTCTACCTCTGCGGTCATCCGGGAATGGTCGAGGCGACCTGGAACGCTGTCCGCGGTGCCGGTGCCAACGAGTCCGACATCCACTGCGATCCGTTCACGCCGACGCCCGCATCGACGTCATAGATACTCCGTGCCGTGCCCCGCGTATCGCGGATAACATTTGCAGGAAAGATGGCTGCTCGGTAGAGGTTTTTTTCGCGCAAAAGGGCGACCAGCCGGTCGCCCCTACATAAGCGTGATCGATGCGTTTATCCCGTAGGGGCGACCGGCGGTCGCCCATCCCTCCGTAAATCGAGGGGCATATCGATGGCGGCATGGGAAAAGGGCACGGCACGCCGTGCCCCTACGATACCGAATCCTTTACAGGTGCAACCCGCACTCCGTTTTCGGGCTGTTGTTCCAGCGGCCGGAGCGGTCCTGTCCGGGGACCGTGCAATGTGTGCAGCCGATGGAGTTGTAGCCCTTGGCGACCAACGGGTGGAAGGGCAGGTCGTGTTCCTTGATGTAGGCGTCGCGTTCTTCGCGCGTCACGTCGATCAGCGGATAGAACTTGATGATGCCGTTGCGCTCCTCGAAGATGTCGAGCGTCGAGCGGTGTTCTGTCTGCCAGCGCATGAGACCCGACGCCCAGACCTTGTAGTTGCTCTTGATCTCGAACAGAGGTTCAACCTTGTTGATCGAGCAGCAGAAATCCGGGTCCTTCTTGTAGGTTTCGTCGGTCTCCGTGAATTCGTGTTTCCAGTCCTCGGCGCGGATATCCACGACTTCGAGGTGAAACTTCTCGATCAGCAGCTTGCGGTACTCCAGGGTTTCCGGGAAGTGATAGCCTGTGTCGATGAAATAGACCTTCTGCCACGGCGCGATCCGCGAAAAGACATGTAGAAAATAGGCCGAGGTCGCCGCGAACGAGGACGTCAGCATGATGTCTTCCCGGCCGAAGTCCTCGTAGACGCGCTGAATACGTTCGGCCACCGTCAGGGAACGATAACGCTCGTTGAGCGCCCGCAACCGCTCCTCGGGCAATAGGGCCGAGGTGTCTTGTGCATTCTGGGAAGTAGGCATGATGCTTGTGTTCAGACCTCTGGGAACGTTCAGCGGTGGACCGCGAAGACAATGACCCCGAAATTCTAGCATACTTGAACGCGCTTGTACGATCGCCGGTGACGCGCCCCCGGACGCGGAAGTATCGGTTTGATCTTCGCGCCGAGCCCTTTAGAATAAGCCGCCATATCGTCGTAAAGGGGGGTGTTCGGGGCAATGATCTATCGCGAACTCGGTAATACAGGTCTCAAGGTCAGCGCGATCTGTCTGGGTACGATGACCTGGGGGCAACAGAATACCGAGGCCGAAGCCCACGCTCAGCTCGACGCCGCATTGGACGCCGGTGTCAATTTCGTCGATACGGCCGAGATGTATCCCGTCCCGCCCAAGGCCGAGACCTACGGTCGCACGGAGCGTTTTATCGGGAGTTGGCTCAAGGCGCGCGGCAACCGCGATAAAGTCATTCTCGCAAGCAAGGTCATGAGCCGTTCCGACGATTTGAATTACGTACGCGGCGGCGACAATCGTCTCGATCGCAAACATATCGAGGCGGCCGTCGACGCCAGTCTCGAGCGCCTGCAGACCGATTATCTGGACCTCTATCAGTTGCATTGGCCCGAACGGCGCACCAATTACTTTGGCCGACTCGGCTTCGAACCCGATCCGGGGGACGACCCGACCCCGCTTGAGGAAACCCTTGAGGTGCTGGCCGATCTCATCAGTAGTGGCAAGGTTCGTCACGTCGGTATCTCCAACGAGACGCCCTGGGGCGCCATGCGTTATCTGGCTTTGTCCGAGGCGCGGGGCCTGCCGCGCATGGTCAGTATTCAAAACCCGTACAGCCTGCTCAACCGGACCTTCGAGATCGGCCTGGCCGAGATCGCAATTCGCGAGTCCATGGGGCTCCTGGCCTATTCGCCGTTGGCCTTCGGTGTATTGAGCGGCAAGTATTTGCACGGCGCGCGTCCGGAGAACTGCCGTATCACTCTGTTCGACCGTTTCACGCGATATACCCGCAACCCACTCGCCGACGAGGCCGTCGGCGCCTATGTCGAGCTGGCCCGACGACATAGCCTGGACCCGGCGCAAATGGCGCTGGCCTATGTGAACTCCCGCTCCTTTGTGACCAGCACGATCATCGGTGCGACCAATCTCGTCCAGCTCAAGTCCGACATCGCCAGTATCGACCTCGACCTGTCGGCCGACGTCTTGTCCGCGATCGAGAATATTCACAACCGCATCCCGAACCCCTGTCCTTGATTGGGAAGTTCCGGACGATGTCATCCATCCTCTACATACTGACCAGGAATCGCCAATGACGAATGTCGTGAAAACCGGCCTGTTTGGCCTCTCGCTATTGTTTCTGAGTCTCCCGACCCGGGTGGCCGGAGCGGAAATCGCCGAGATTCAGACCGGCAAGGCCCAGGACATCCTGGTTTCCACGGCGGCTCGCGCCGAGCCGGTGTTGGCCTTGGGGCGGCCCATCGTGACGGGAACCCGGGATCTCGGTGCGCCGGGCAGGGATTTGGTTGCCGTCGGGGACAACATCGTGATCCTGACCGGCAAACAACTACTCATGTCGGTGGCTTCCGAGGCGTTTTCGGGGGCCGTGGACGTGGCGTTGACGTTACCGAGCGCCGCCGATCATATCGTGTCGTTCGGGGGCATGATCTACGCCGTCGGACCCGATGTCCTGTATGTGATCGAGCGCTCGAGCGGTGGTTTGCGGCTAAGGGGGCGGGCGGCCCTCGAGGTGGGCGCCCGAGCCGTGGCAGCGGAGAACGGCAAGGTTTACCTTTTGCGCGCGGATAATCGCCTGCAAGTCGTCGACGCGACAAATCCCGACGCACCGCGCGCGCTGGAGTCCCAACCGCTGTCCGTGATTGCCCGCGCTTTGCAGGTCCGGGACGGAGTGCTTTATCTCGCCGTCTCCGGGGACGGTCTCGCGACCTTCGCGATCGACGACGGCGGCACGCTGAAGCCGCTCGGTCACGCCAGGATCGGTTGCGACGCAGTCGATCTCGCCGTGGCGGACGGTTTGGTCCATTTGGCATGCGGCGAGCAAGGCGTCACGATCTACAGTGTCGAGGATCCGTCGGACCCGCGCTGGCTGGGCAGTCATCAGGAGGTCGGTTTCGTCGGCCGGATCGCGCTGCAGGAGGATCGCCTCTACGCCTTGGGTGAAAATGGCGCGCTCAGTGTGCTCGATGTCGGGCACGCGGCGCTGCCGTCGATCGTTTCCACGACCCGACTTGCGGAGACACCGGTCGCGCTGTTGCCCGAAGGGCCATCCGTGCTGCTGCTGTCGGGACAGGAAATCAGACGCCTCGACACCGATGTCCGCCCGCCCGTCATCAGTAACGAGGGGCTCGACTTCGGCCAGGGCGTCAATCTGGGCGGACAACGCCGGGCCGAGATCCGGGACGGCAAGCTCTACGTCGCCGATTGGTTCTCCGGCGTGCATATCTACGACATCGCCAATCCGGCAAGCCCCCATCTGATTTCGAGTGTCCATACGCCCGGCTCGCCCAAGGGCATCATCCTGCGCGGCGATCTGGCCTATGTCGCGGACGATGATCATGGCCTCGAGGTCATCGACATCCAGGATCCGCAGCAGCCCGAAATCATCGATCGCCTGCAGACCGAGGGTCTCGGCTACACGCCCGTCATCGTCGGCGATAGGCTTTATCTCGCCAGCCACCGCGGCGGTTTTCAGGTCATCGATATCTCCGAGCCACGCAAGCCAAAGTTGCTGAGTACGACCGATACGGAAGGCAAGGCCTGGTCGATCCGCGTCCGCGACAACATCGCCTATATCGCCGATGACGATGACGGCCTGCTGTTCTTCGACGTCAGCGATGCCGGTAAGCCGCGCCAGATCGGACAATTTTCTCCCGGCGGAGCGGCCGAGGAGGTCCTGCTCGACGGCGACAAGGCCTATGTATCCTTTTTCGAAGGCGGCCTCTATGTCCTCGATATCTCGGATCCCAAGGCCCCGAAGCAGATCGGCCATATCGAACTGCCGGGCAATGCCCGAGGCCTTGAACTGGTCGGTAAGCGCCTCTATGTGGCCTGTTGGCTGGCGGGTGTTCAGGTGGTCGACGTCAGCGACCCGACCGCTCCGCGCCATCTTACGGGTTACGACACTCACGGCGCGGCGTGGGGCATCCGTGTCCACGAGGGCCATGGATATGTGCTCGATTGGTGGGGCGGATTGTCTGTGCTCGACCTTTCTCGTCCCGACCGCATGACCGCGCTTGGACGCTATCCTCATCCGGGGCTCGTGGAGGATTCGGCCATGCAGGGCGACTATGCCTATGTGGCTCAGGGGCACGCGGGACTTCAGGTCTTCGATATTCGCAATACCCTGAACCCGACCTGGGTAACGGGCGTCGACGTGCCGGACGCCCGCCAGGTCATTACGGACGACAAACAGGCTTATGTGCTGGACGGACCGCATCGCATCCTCGTGCTCGACATCGGGGATCCCTTCTCGACCCACATCCGGCAACACTATCTCGTCGGCGGCGACGTCGCCTTCATGCGATTCAGAAACGGTCGTCTCTATCTGCTCGACAACGACGGTGCGGTGACGATCATGAACCCCGCGGACGGTAAGATCGCCGCGCTGGAGGGGATAGGCGACGTCATCGATATCGATGTCGAGAGCGGGGCGCTCGCGACCCTGTCGCGCAGCGAGGGCGTGAAGGTTTTTCGTCTGACCGACCCGGATAAGCCGGAACAGGTGCAGACCTACGCCGATGCCAAGAGCGCCGATCTCGTTCGCATGCTGGACGGTCGGGCGTTCGTGCACCGGCCGGGCGTGGGGCTGATCCCACTGGCTTCGGTCCAACAGGATGGCAAGACAACGGCGGCCAAACCGTTGATCGAACTCCCCGAAGGGGTGCGCGATGTTCAGGGCGAATCGGGGCAACTGTTCGCTTTGCTGGGCGACGGTCGCGTCGTACAGATGGATACGATGTTCCAGCCTTGGCGTCCGGTCGTGGTCTACGCGCCGAGACAAAAGGTGACGTCCATGCGTTTTTATAACGGTGTGCTCTACCTGTCCGGCGCTCAGAACCTGATCGCGATCAGGGCGCTTAAGGGGGTGCATGCGCGTACCGAGGACAATCAGGTGCGTTTCCGCCTGCCGGCCAAACTCGATATCGGAGATTACCTGATCGAACCCCTGCATCTGGCCGGGACGGACACGACAGCGGCTAACGACAAGGTTGAGGCTGCACCGACTGCCAAGGCGCCGGTCGGCCCGCTGCTGGTTCGCGTCAAACCGGCGCCGTTCAAGGGCAAAAAGCTCAGCAAGGAAGAACTGCGCCGTATCGTCGCCGAGAAGCTCAAGGAGAGCCAGGCGAAACGGGCCGAAGAGGCGGCGCAGGGCGGTCAGTAACATATTCCGCTTCCGGATGAGGACACCTTACTATCCCCTTAAAATTGCGAACCTTTTCAGGTGGCCGGGTGTCCGATTTGCTATAATTGGCACAATTCGCGTCCGGATCGGGCGCTCCGTTTTTTGCAGTGGCCTAGACGGATGCGACGCCAGGCCACCGCTTCCATCCAGCATCGGGGTGTTTGCATGCGTTTCAAGCCGTTTGGCAACCCAATCGCAGTCAGGATCGCGAGTCTGCTTTGCGGACTTGCGCTGTCCCTGCCTGTTTGGGCCGGTCTCGCGGTCGACGCCCAGGGTCTGTTCAACGGAAACAGCGACGACGAGATACTGGACGCCGTGGCGGACAGCGCCGGCAACGTCTACGTCACGGGTTGGACCTCTTCGACGAGCGTCGGCAGTCAAAGCCTCACGATTCGCGGCAGTAGGGACGTCTTCGTCGCCAAGTTCGACGCTTCGGGCGCCTTGCTCGCGACGCAGGTCTTCGGCGGCGGAAGTTCCAGTTTGATTGACGATGGCAACGAGCAGGGCACCGCCATCGCGTTAGACCTGACCAACGACCACGTCTTTGTCACCGGTGCGATATTGGGGGACTTGTCATCCGGCATCGGGTTACCGACGGGGATCATCGATCGAACTTGCCGGAACACATTGACCGACGCCTTCTTGTTAGTCCTTCAATCCGATCTTACGCCGAGTTATTTCACCTGCTTCGGGGACGCGAATGTATTGACCAGAGGTCAGGACATCGGACAGGCAATCGCCGTAGACGGCGTGGGCGACGTCTTTTTGAGTGGAAGCACGATTACGAATGCTCTGGATGGCGGATTTCCTAAGACCACGGGTACGTACGCACCGACTTCGGGCAAATCCAGCGATGGATTCGTGCTCAAGTTGAGCGATCCGGTTAACCTTGTGGCGAATGGAAAGACCGCAACGGTTGGTAGCGGAATCATCTATTCGACATTGCTGGGAGGGGCTTCGAACGATGAGATCCTGGGTCTTGCAATAGATGGCGCTGGTCAAGCCTATGTGACGGGTATGACCATCTCTCTGGATTTTCCTGTAACGGTAGGTTCGCTGGTCACGGCGAGCGTGGATGTTCGGACTGACGCCTTTTTTGCCCGTCTGTCGGCTGATGGCAGTAACCTTTCCTTGTCAGGCCTTGTCGGTGGGAACGACAATGATCAGGGTAATGCCATCGCCCTGGATGCGACAAGCGGCGACATCTACGTTACCGGAGAGACCCGATCGACGGACCTGGGCGGCACCCCTGCGGGTGGGCAGGACGCGTTCGTCGCCCGAATCGCCAACGACGGCTCGCTGGGATATCTCGTCTATCTCGGTACGACGGGGAATGACCGCGGTTTAGGCATCGTCGTCGACCAAGGCGTGGCGGTCGTCGCCGGTCTCGCCGGGGCCGGCGGGCTCTCGTCGCCGCTCGCGGATTTCGCCTATCACGGTGGCGACGACGGTTTCGTCGCGCGCCTGAACACTGCCGGCATCATCGCGGAATCGGCCTACATCGGTAGCGCGACGGCGGATCAGATCAATTCGCTTCGCTTAACCGGCGCCGGTCACTTCGTCGTTGCCGGACGAACGGCCTCAACCACAAACGCCCAGGACGGCTTCCTGTTTCGCCTGACTTACTCCAGCGCCTCGACCGGAGGCAATCCCGGAGGAGGCGGTACCATCAACGTCACCGATCCTGGAACCACCACGACACCGATAATCAGTGGCGGCGGGGGGGCGCTGTATTGGCCGCTTTGGTTGATCGTCTTCCTGCGCAGATCGCATTTTCTTTCGCGCAACTGAAAGTATTCAAGGGCAAGCGCATCGGATAGAATCTGACTCATGCCGCTTTGGCGGCGGAGCACGGCCCGCGATGCGGGATATCGTTTGCATGGGGGCGAAGCAATTCACGGTATCGACGGCGCCGGGAGGAATGGAAAGCCGGCCGGAAATAAGGATTGTTATATGGACGAATGCAGTACGCCGTTTGGGCGCATTCGGGGCGGCTCCGCCCGATGAAGGCCTTCGATCGGATCTACCGGTTACATCAAACGCTCAAGGCCAGGCGCCACCCGGTGTCGATGGCATCCCTCCAACAGACGTTGGAGTGTTCCCGCGCCACTGTCTGCCGCCATATCCAGGAACTCCGCGATTACTATCAGGCCCCGCTCGAAAACGTTCCGGGGCAAGGCTATCGTTACAGCGATGATAGCTACGAGTTGCCCGGTCTGTGGTTCAACGCGCTGGAACTCGAGTCGCTGCTCGTCCTGCAGACCCTGCTCGCCAATTTGGACTCGGGTTTCCTGCGAAGCCGCTTGGGGCCCCTTCACCATTACATGCAAAAGCTGCTCGAAAACCTGGACCCCGACGGGCAGTGGCGCTGGGATCGCTTGCGCATACTCGGCATGCATCGGCGGCGGCAGCCTTCGGCCTTGTTTCCATCGATCGCGCAAGCGGTCTTAATGGGCCGGTGTCTCCGAATCAACTATCGCAGCCGAAGCGACGACCGCCAGTCCCAGCGCGACGTATCACCCCAGCGGTTGACCCACTATCGCGACAATTGGTACCTCGACGCCTGGTGCCACACGCGTCAGGCGCTACGTTCGTTTTCGCTGGACGGCATCCGCGAGGCCGTCCCTTCGGACGCGGAATGCATCAACCTCTCCGAGGCGGACCTCGATGCCCACTATGCCTCCGCCTACGGCATCTTTGCCGGCGCCGTTACGAAATGCGCGGTCTTGCGTTTTTCGCCCTATATCGCCCGCTGGATCTCCGATGAAGCCTGGCATCCCGAACAAACCGCCCGCTGGCTCGACGACGGCCGCTACGAACTCACGTTGCCCTATGGAAACGACACCGAGTTGATTCTCGATATATGCCGGTACGGACCGGAGGTAGAGGTCGTCGTGCCGGATGAACTCAGAGAACGGGTCGCGGATCGACTGCGCGCGGCGGCCGAGCAATATTCGTCGGGCGGGTGAGGGTGTCTCAGGATATGAGATTGGGGGAGGGTATGATGGCGGCATATATATCACAGGAGTGCGCACGAGATGAGTGAACACAGCTACGCCGCCCATATCAACGAGTCAGGCGAGATTCATCCTCTGGAAGATCATTTACTCAAGGTGGGGTTGCGGGCCGCCGAGTTCGCCACGGGTTTTTATTCTGGCGAATGGGCGGCGTTGGCGGGGCGTTGGCATGACCTCGGTAAGTACGCCGCCACGTTTCAGAAAATGATTTACGAGGCCAATGGCTTGGAGGCCCATATTGAGTTGGAGACGGCGGGACCGCGCAATCACTCCTCCGCCGGCGCCCTATATGCGATCGAAAGGCTCGGAGCTCACGGTCGCATACTCGCCTACCTGATAGCCGGTCATCACAGCGGTTTGCCGGATTGGTATAAGGTCGATGCGCCGGGGCAGGCGTTGGGTGAACGGTTGGAGGAACAGTATCTCCTCGACGACGCGCTCAGAGCCGATATTCCGGCCAACATCCTGGTGGGAGAACTGCCCAAGCAGCCGTTGCTTGGTGGCAGCGACGGGTTCGCGCTGTGGGTGCGCATGCTCTTCTCCGCGCTGGTGGACGCGGATTTTCTCGACACCGAATCTTTCTATGACCCGGACAAGTCGGCGCAGCGGGGTGCTTATCCCTCGATGTCGGAACTGAAGGATGCATTCGACGCGCATATGCGCACGATGATGGAGGCGGCTGCCGATACGCCGGTGAATGGAGTGCGTGCCGGGATCCTCGCCGATTGCCGCATGGCAGGGCGCCAACCGAGCGGCATATTTTCTCTGACCGTGCCGACAGGAGGCGGCAAGACGCTGTCCTCCATGGCATTCGCGCTTGAGCACGCGGTAATGCACACCAAGACGCGCATTATCTATGCGATTCCCTACACCAGTATCATCGAGCAGACTGCCAATATCTTCCGGGGTATTTTCGGCGACAGCGTGATCGAGCATCACAGCAGCCTCGACCCCGACAGCGAAAACCACAGATCGAGGCTGGCCTCAGAGAACTGGGACGCACCTATCGTGGTGACGACCAACGTACAATTTTTCGAATCCCTTTTCTCCGCCAGGACGAGCCGCTGCCGCAAGCTGCACAATATCGCGAACAGCATCGTCATCCTCGACGAGGCGCAATTGATGCCACCGGAATTTCTGGTTCCGATCCTAAAGGTGATGAACCTGTTGGCAAAGCACTATGGCGTCACCTTCGTGATCTCGACGGCGACGCAGCCTGCGCTTGGTTCTATGACAGATGCCTTCGGGCGCGAGCGGCTCAAAGGGGTGGACAACGTTCGCGAAGTCATCTCCGATCCCGACGGTCTCTATCGGCAACTGGAGCGCGTCCAGGTCGAAATACCCGTGGATTTGCAGCAACCCCGCACCTGGGCGGCGTTGGCGGAGGAGATCGCCGGGCACGAGTCGGTGCTTACGATCGTGAACAGTCGCAAGGATGCCCGCGAACTCTACCGGCTGATGCATGAGGGTGCGATTCACCTCTCGGCCTTGATGTGCGGCGAACACCGATCGAAGACCATCGCGGATATCAAGGCCCGCCTGAAAGCCGGCAAGCCGACACGCGTGGTCAGCACGCAACTGGTTGAAGCGGGTGTCGATCTCGATTTTCCGGTGGTCTATCGCGCTATGGCGGGATTGGATTCGATCGCCCAGGCGGCGGGGAGGTGCAATCGCGAGGGACGGTTGCCAGATAAGGGCAAGGTCGTGGTGTTCGTCCCTCCAAAGCCCGCGCCTGCCGGACATTTGCTACGCGCGGCTCAAACCACGGTTTCTCTGATGAGCGGCAACCAGGGTGACCCATTGGCTCGGAAAAACTTCAAGCGCTTCTTTGAGCACTTTTACGACAAGTGTGAGTTGGACAAGGAAGGGATTGAGGATTTGCTGCGGCCGGAAGGGGATTTGAGCGACGTGCAGTTTCGCACGGCTGCGACGCGGATGCGTTTGATCAAGGATGCCGGCGTTGCCGTATTGGTGCCCATGGACGAGAAGAGTGAAAACTGGATCGATCTGTTGAGGACGAAAGGCCCGGAGCGCTGGCTGATGCGCAAGCTTCAGCGGTACACGGTCAATTTGTCGCAATTCTGGTTCGACAAAATGAAAGCGACGGGAGATGTGACGGAGGTGTACTCGGGGATCTACGGTTTGGTGAGTGCTGCGCTATATCACGAGGATTTTGGGTTGCTTTTGGAGGGAGAAGGACTGGACGCTAGGGACTTGGTCGTGTGATCTGGCGTATGAGAATAAGAATGCGTCGCCCGGTTGGGCGACGCCAAGATCGTAAGTTTTTCAACCAATGTTTCAATCCACGCTTGTTGAACAAGCGAGCCAACAATAGCAGATTTGTCGCGTAGTAATAAAGTTTTTCAGCCAATGAAGTTGACGGAGGGCTTCGGGGGCGCTATTTTAGCGCCATGGATTGGAAGCAATGGCGAGAGATCAGGTTGTTGTGTACGGAGCTGTCAGCTACGAGATTTTTCGCGCTCTGGCTTGTTCTTGTGATATTGGCGATCTCCTTGTTTTTTGGTCGCTGAGCTATTGGGGGTTGTATGACCTATTGTCTGGAAGTGCAGGGTGATTTCGCCTGTTTCACGCGGCCCGAGATGAAGGTGGAGCGGGTCTCCTACGATGTGATGACGCCCTCTGCGGCGCGGGCAATCTTTGAGGCAGTCCTATGGAAACCGGCGATCCGCTGGCAGGTGGAAAGGATCGAGGTGCTGGCTCCGATCAAGTGGATCAATCTGCGGCGCAACGAGGTCGGCGCCGTGGTCTCCGAACGCAATGTAAAAACGGCGATGAATTTGGGGGCGGGCAACCTAGGTCTGAACGTCGAGGATGAACGTCAACAGCGGGCGGGGCTCTTCCTGCGTGACGTGAAATATCGCATCCATGCCGGCTTCGAGATGACGGAAAAGGCAGGCGAGGGCGATACGCCCGTGAAGTTCGCCGAGATGTTCGAGCGGCGGGCATCCAAGGGACAGTGCTTTAATCAGCCCTATCTTGGCTGCCGGGAATTCTCTGCCAGGTTCAGACTGGTCGATCCGGAAGCGGAGCACGATCCACCCATCAACGAGAATCGCGATCTGGGCTGGATGCTCTACGACATGGACTACAGCAATCCCAACGACCCGAAGCCCCTCTTTTTCCGTGCTGAACTGAGGGACGGCGTTGTCGCGATTCCGTCGATCGACAGCGAGGAGGTGCGCGCATGATCTTGCAAGCGCTGGCTGAATATTATGAACGAAAAGCCGAGGCGGGCGATGAGCTTGCCCCCGCCGGATTTGAGTTTAAGGAGATCCCTTTCATCCTGGAGATTGATGCCGAAGGCCGATTGATCCAGATCGAAGATACCCGTGAATCAGAAGGCAAGAAGAAGCGCGCACGCGCCATGCTGGTACCCCAGGCAGTCAAGAAGACATCCGGAGTGGCGGCGAATCTGTTATGGGATACGGCGGAGTATCTCCTTGGTATTGATACGAGAGGAAAGCCGGAACGCGTGACCGAGCAGCATTCGGCTTTCAAGGCTCGAATCGGTGCATTATCTGGGGCGGAACAAGACGCCGGCATCCAGGCGATAGAAAAATTTTACGACTCATTGGAATTGAGTTCCCTGGAAGGCAAGCCGGTATGGCAGGAAATCATCGAAACGAATCCCAATCTGACTTTTCGGTTGCAAGGCGATCAAGAACCAATATGCCAGCGACCCATTGTAATCGAATCAATCCGCTCAGCGGCGAGCCAATCGGATGGACCCCAAAGGCGTTGCCTGATCTCCGGCGAGGCCGATGAAATCGAGCGCCTGCATACGGCGATAAAAGGCGTTTGGGGCGCCCAGAGTTCGGGAGCGAATATTGTTTCGTTCAATCTAGATGCCTTCAATTCTTATGGGAAGTCGCAAGGCGAAAATGCGCCGGTCGGCAAGCGGGCGGCTTTCGCCTATACCACTTCGCTCAACCATTTGTTGGCGAAGGACTCGGCGCAGCGGATGCAAGTCGGCGATGCCAGCACGGTTTTCTGGTCCGAAAAGGCAACGGATTTGGAAAGTGGGGTGGTGAACATATTTGGCGAACCGCCAAAGGATGATCCGGATCGTAATGTGAGGGCGGTTGAACAACTCTTCAAATCTGTTCAAAACGGGCGGTACATCGCCGATGACAACCGTACCCACTTCTATGTGCTCGGCCTTGCCCCCAATGCAGCCCGTATCGCCGTGCGCTTTTGGCATGTCGGCACGGTGGGTGAGATGGCCGAACGCATCGTGCAGCACTTCGGGGACTTGAAGATCGTGCATGGTTCGAAGGAGCCGGAGTTTCTGTCGCTATTCCGGCTGCTGATTTCCACGGCAAGCCTAGGCAAGTCGGAGAACATTCCGTCCAATCTGGCCGGCGATGTCATGCGCGCCATTATTGAAGGTTTGCCATACCCAAAGACGTTGCTGGGGGCCGCCATTCGCCGCATCAAGGCGGAGCAACATGTGAGCTATCCACGCGCCGCACTGATCAAGGCATGTATCAATCGCGCAACGCGTTATTCGAATCCCGTCATAAAGGAGGAACTCAAGGTGTCACTCGACATACACAATAACAATATCGGTTACAGGCTTGGCCGCCTGTTCGCCGTGCTGGAAAAGGCGCAGGAGGAGGCGAATCCGGGCATCAACGCCACGATCCGAGATCGTTACTACGGTTCCGCCTCCAGTTCTCCGGTTACGGTCTTTTCCACCTTGATGAAGTTGAACAAGCATCATATCGGCAAGCTCGGTAAGGGACGTGCGGTCAATATCGAGCGCCTGATTGGAGAAATCGTATCTGAAGTACAGGATTTCCCAGCGCACTTGCCGATTGGCGATCAGGGGCGTTTCGCTATCGGCTACTACCACCAGCGCCAGGATTTTTTCACGAAGAAAACCGAAGAAAGGGAGATGATCCATGAGTAATGCCATTCAAAATCGATACGACTTCGTCTTGCTCTTTGACGTCCAGGACGGCAACCCCAATGGCGATCCGGATGCCGGCAACCTGCCGCGCGTGGATGCCGAGACCGGTAGGGGGCTGGTCACAGACGTCTGCCTCAAGCGCAAGGTGCGCAACTATGTGGGGCTCAAACATGGTGAGCAACCGCCGTACGAGATCTATGTCAAGGAAAAGGCAGTACTAAACAAGCAGCATGAGCGAGCCTACATCGCTATCGGTGCGGAGGATGCGCTAAAGGATGACAAGAAACGTAAGGGCGGCGAGAAGGTCGGCGAGGCCAAAAACTGGATGTGCGGCAATTTCTACGATGTACGCACCTTCGGTGCCGTGATGTCCACCGGTGTCAATTGTGGCCAGGTCAGAGGCCCAGTGCAGATGACCTTTGCCCGTAGCGTCGATCCGGTCGTGACACTGGAACATTCGATTACGCGAATGGCTGTGGCGACCGAGGCGGAAGCGGAAAAGCAGGATGGAGATAACCGTACAATGGGCCGCAAGTTCACTGTGCCATACGGTCTTTACGCCGCACACGGTTTTATCTCGGCGCCACTGGCGGCACAAACCGGCTTCTCCGAGGATGATCTTTCACTGCTATGGGAGTCATTGAACAACATGTTCGAGCATGACCGTTCGGCGGCGCGCGGTATGATGGCAACCCGGAAACTCGTTGTATTCAAGCATGAATCCAACATGGGCAATGCGCCGGCGCACACGTTGTTCGATCGGGTATCGCCTAAGCTCAAGGACGGAATCGACGCGCCGAGAGGCTTTTCGGATTATGATGTCACGGTGGATTCAGCTGACCTTCCCAGAGGGGTTTCCATTTTGGAGGTGTGACATGACCATTCCCCACGATTTGTTAAAGAACGCCCTTGCCTTGGAGGCAGCGAGCAGGGCCGAACTCGTGGATGAACTGCTCGCCAGCCTTGAGCCCTCCATTCAAGCGGTCGATGCCGCCTGGGCGGACGAAGCCGAGGACAGAGTCGAGGGTTATGAGCGAGGCGAAATAGATTCGAAGTCCGTTCACGAGGTGATGGCCCGTTATAAGCCGAAATGAAGATTCGGTTTATAGAGCCTGCCATATCGGAGTTGGACGAAGCCGTTGCCTTCTATGAACGGGAGCGTTCGGGTTTGGGCCGGGTATTCTTGCGCGAGCTCAGATCTACGCTTCGAAACATTGTCGCGTTTCCCGAGGCATGGCATGCGCTGTCTCGGCGAACGCGGCGTTGTCAGCTACGGCGTTTTCCTTACGCCGTGATCTATCACGTCAGCAAGGATACAGTGCTCGTCGTCGCCATCGCGCACTTACACAGACGGCCGGAATATTGGAAGGATCGGATAAAAGGCTGAAGGAGGGCGGCGATCCGATCCCGATATCGGCGCTGCAGCATTTCATTTACTGTCCTCGTCAATGCGGGTTGATCCATGTCGCCCAGATATGGAGCGAGAATCTGCATACCCAGAAGGGTCGACGCGAGCATGATCGAGTCGATGTGCCCGAATACGAGATCAAGGCCGGGGTGCGCATCGAGCGCGCCCTGCCGGTTTGGTCAGACGAGCTTGGCTTGATCGGCAAGTGCGACGTGGTCGAGTTCCATGCCGACGGATCGATTTACCCTATCGAATATAAGCACGGTCCCCGGAAAAAAGGCCTGCATGATGATATTCAACTGTGTGCTCAGGCCTTGTGTCTCGAAGACATGTTGAATGTGACGATTGCGAATGGCGCGATTTTCCATGTGAAGAGCCGACGGCGCCGAGAAGTCGAGTTCGATCAAGTCCTGAGACGTTTGGTCTTGGATACCATCCGTGGGGTTCAGGAGATGATCGAACATGAGGATATTCCTGAACCTGTCTACGGCAAGCATTGCGAGCAATGTTCACTGAAGGATTTATGCATGCCGGAGGCAGATGCCGCGAAATCGACGGACCCATTTGAACCTCTGACGGAGGAGACATGCGTCAGGTTCTGAATACACTTTTCGTGATGACCCAGGGATCCTATCTGCATCTCGAACGCGAGACGCTGAAACTGGACGTCGATCGCGTGACCAAACTTCGCGTGCCCATGCATCATATCGGCAGCATCGTATTGTTCGGCAACGTCATGGTCAGCCCGTTCGCGTTGCATCGTTGCGCGGAGGATGGACGGAGCGTGGCCCTGCTGACGGAACAGGGACGTTTCAAGGCGCGCCTCGAAGGGCCTCAATCGGGAAATGTCCTGCTTCGTCGGGCACAGCACCAGTTGCTGGACGATGAGGCAAGGTGTATCAAACTCGTTCGCACGATCGTTGCAGGTAAGATTCAAAATAGTCGCGCCGTATTGTTGCGGGGCGCTCGTGAAGCTGTGGATGAAGCGGATCGAAAACGTTTGAAGCTTGCTGCTAATAGCTTGGCGGCGTCGTTGCGGGCGTTGCCTCATACGGAGAGTTCGGACGCCGTACGAGGGATAGAAGGTCAGGCGGCGAGGGAATATTTTGATGCCTTCAGTAATTTAATCAGGATCAATCGCGATGCATTTGCCATGAGCGGTCGTAGCCGTCGGCCGCCACGCGATAGAATCAACGCGCTACTCTCATTTTTGTACGCCTTATTGACCAATGAATGTGTATCAGCGGTGGAGTCCGTGGGTTTGGATCCCCAGGTCGGGTATCTGCATGTGTTGCGACCGGGGCGGCCGGCATTGGCCTTGGATCTCATGGAGGAGTTTCGGGCATTATTCGCCGATCGCCTCGCATTGACGCTGATCAATCGTCAACAGATAACACCGAATGACTTCGAAGAACGTCCGGGCGGTTCCGTGCAAATGTCGGACGATGCCCGACGGGTCGTATTGACCGCTTGGCAAACACGGAAACAGGACGAACTCCGCCACGGAGCGCTTGAGCAATCGATCCCATTGGGTTTGGTGCCGATGATTCAGGCGCGTTTACTGGCGCGCTTTATTCGGCGTGAGGCTACGGACTATAGTCCGTTCATGCCGAGATAAGCATGCATATTGTCGTTACGTACGATGTGAACACTGAGACTAAGGCCGGGCGGCGACGGTTGAGACGCGTTGCCAAGATTTGTGAGGATTACGGGCAACGTGTTCAGTTTTCGGTGTTTGAGTGCAGCGTAGACGACATGCAGATGGACGCGATGCTTGCTGCCTTGACTTGCGAGATCGATAAAGAGCTCGATAGTTTGCGTATTTATCGTTTGCACGGTGTTCGGCATGGCGCCGTCCGAACGCTGGGTAAAGACGTGTACAGGGACTTTTCGGATCCTTTAGTAATCTGATCGTGTTCTTTAACAATTTAACGAGTATTTTCGTTACCGCGAACCTGAAGTGTGTGGCAAAAATACGCCAGGTTCGCGCTTGCGTTATTCTTTTGATAGTAAAGGATAAAATAGGCAAAGCTATTATTTTGCCGGGAACTTGGTCATGCGTGGGATTGTGGGTTCGCGAAAAATGGCTTATTTTCCCTGGCTGCTTCGTCGGTTAACGCGATGGAGCTTCTCCCGGTCACCAGACCGGGAGCGGATTGAAACAGCA
>WGNS01000035.1 GCA_016124415.1 Gammaproteobacteria bacterium
ACTGCTCCTTGCGAGTCTTTTTCCGGTATTTCTCAAATCCTGATGCGTCTAAGCTGGGTTGCTTCATTGTTGTATCTGGCGTTTGTTGTTCAGTGAAATGATGGTATACGATTTGAAGAATTAATCAGAGTGTCCTTAGATTTTTTCCGTATCGAACAATCCGTGCTGACGGATATTCGCCTTGAACGCCTTCATAATCGGACGTGTTTGATTTTCGTTCATCGATGACGCGCATCCCATTGCCGCCTGTATCGCAGGTCCAGCGCGGATAGTTTTGCGTCGATCGTTTCAAGTTCCCGATATTCCGGGAAGCGTCCTCGATTTCCCGCCGCATACCAAGCTTCCATCGCCTGTTTTAAAGCTGCTCGTCGAGCGGCCGTTGCAGCGATCTCTTCCTTCAGCCGGCGCATGGCATTTTGCCCGATATCGAGCAGGGCGTAATTCACCGCATCGTCGAACAAACGCGTGCCTCCTCCTTCCTCGGCCACTTGTATCGCGAGTTCGACGTCGGCGATCCTGACGCCGGCGAGAAAGTCGATGCCCCAGTCCGCGAATTCCGCGAGCCAGGGCGTCGACGGTCCCATCAACACGCTGACTGCGTCGCGGGACAGTTCCGCAAGGCGCGGAAAACTTTTATTGATCAAGGAGGTCGCCGTGATAAAGACCCAGTCGGCTTCGGGCAGCAGGGTTTCAGCGGCGGTGTCGGGCAGGTCACCCTCGCCGGGGCGGCGTTCGAGCACCTGAAAGTCCACGCCTTCGAGCGCGCCTTCGATACCCGGGTAACGGCCGATAACGACCACGCGTCGGTTGAGCAGGCGCGGGCGCAGATATTCAAATACGGCGAGATTGCCGGCGTTACCTTTCGGAAGCGCTTCGGCCGCCTGCATCAGGGGGTTCCCGGCGTGATTGATCACCGCGTTGGCCGCGGCGAGCCCGAGGCAGGCCTCGTACCCGTTCCAGGACCGCAGCCAGGCCGCGACCTCAACGAGCGTTTTGCCTCGTATGGTGCCCGGCCAAGGCAGGATGCGACAGGGTTCGCCGGGGCTCATGGCCAAGCCTAGCCGTTCCCCGCTCCGGCAATAGCTCCATGTCAGACCCAGGCACGCGCGATCGATCCGGTTCCCGTCTTCAGCGACTCGGTGTTCGATCACGTCGTAGATCGCGGGATTCAAGTCCGTTCGCTCCCGCCGCGCGTGCGTCTGCGCGAAAGGCCACCCTTGAGCATGACCAGATCGTGCAGGTCGCAAAGCATGAAATGACGGTTGTCGGGGTCGCTGAGATGAGCGACGGTGTCGAGCTCCCCGCGGTGGTAGCGGTGCGCGCTGGTGCGGAAGAGTTCGGGCAGACTCATGTTGAACGGCGAGTTGGCGATCAACAGTAGGATGATTTGCTCGAACAGAAAGGCATACGGGTCTTCATCACCCTCCAGTTGATAGATTGATCCCAGGTCTCGCCCGTAGCGCTCGAACAGTCGCAGGTAATCGTCCAGATCCGGCTGTTGCCCGCTCATCGCGCCTCGCCTTCCAGATGGCCGTATGGTGGCTCCATGCCGAGGCGGCTGTCTTCGAGTCCGGCGCCGACAGTGAAATGGTACAAGCTTTGCCAGTCGCCTTCGGGAGGTAAACCGATCAGGGAATGCACGGAATCGTCGAAATAGCAGCCGATACCCGTGCCGCGCAAATTGCTCAGTTCGGCTTCGAGGTAAAGCACCTGGCCGATCATTCCCGCTTCCCAAAAGAGCCGCCTGTAAGCCCAGGAGCCCTCGTGATCGAGCTCCCGGAAATCGCCCAGCATACCGAGGCTGAACGCGCCCTTGCCGGCGATTCCCTGGTGGCAACACAGTTGGGATGTGAGTTTGCGTTGCTCGCCGATGGCTTTGAGCCGGTACAAGGGCAGGTGCGTCGCATCCTCAGTGATCGGTGCGGGTTGCCATGCGAGTTCCGGGTCCCGGCAGCTTTGCCGCAGATGTTCCATGGTTTCGTCGTTGCGAATGTAGGCGTAGAGGCCGGGCGCCAGGCCTTCCACATTGTGCACGAAGATCAGCAATTGGACGGCGGGGGCGAAGGGAATGGTCGCGAAAGGCGGTTCCGCTTTGGGCAGGAGCGCCCTTAGGCAGCGTACGAAGTCGGCGTGTTTCATGCCGATTTCGGGATTCATGCGCTGAGCGCTGCGGCGTCGGCGGATCAGGGCGCTAGCCTCAAAGGGAGGCGTCGTGTCGGTTTGTCGCCCGCCCGAAGCGGGCCGCGTACGCGCAAGCTTAACGATCGCGGGCTTTTCGATGGCCGGCAGGACCTTCCGGATTTGTGGCCATTGCAGATATTCCTCGCTCAGTCTCGAGGCGGTGCCGTTGCGGTCGATCATGGCTTGGACGAGACGCCGCCATGCTTGTTCGCTTTGAGTCGGCGGTTCGAAATCCCTGCGGTCGGCGAGCAGACAGATCCAATCCGGGTGTTCCGGCTCGTTTGTGATCCGCTTCAAGCCGAGCAGTGCACTCAGGGTCTGATCGCTGATTTGTTCATCCATGCGCAGCGACCATCCCTGGGTTGCAGCCGAGATCGCCGCGGCGGCCATGGCGTGACTGGCATCATGCTGGCAGTAGCGCAAGGCGCGCGCACCGTATTTCCATTCTTCGCGCCAATGCACCGAACTGAGGGCCAAAGCGCCCAGGCTGCCGGAGAAAAAAAGACCGGCCTGTTCGGCGCCCGCGTCGCCGATGCGCGCCAACTGTTCCAGGCAGTGGTAGTACGGCGAGTAGTGATAGAGTCCCGGCGGCAACGGCGCATTGGCGTCCCAGAGGATCACATAGACTTCACTCGGATGCAGATTGCCGCTCGACGGATTGTTGCGCAGCGCCCAACGCGCCGGCCCCATGCACTTCCACGCGCTGATGCCGAAGGCAAGCTCCAGAAAAACGCCCAGGGTTTCGAGGGTCAACGCCGCAGGCGGAATGGTGCCGGCAGCGAGATCGCCATACATAGGGGCGCCGTTCGGTTCCCCAAATGGTAGCGGGAATCGTTGGGCATCCACGAAATGCCGAAACGCCTGGGGTTGGGCATCCCAGTCGAGAAACCCCGGGGCAGGCGCATAGGCATGTTTGCCGTGTTTGCTAACTCGATGGTATTCGCGCACCAGCGCCGGACTCGTTTGCACCAATATACTCCAGGCTCGGGATTTCCAGGGTTTTTTTCAAACGTTGAATGGGTAATCTGCAAATGCCATACCATGTACCTTTCGCCAAAAATTCTATTTGAGAATGTAGGTCTATGGCGCGGTCCCGAAACAGTGCGCCTGTAGGATGTTGCGCGAAGGGGAGATCTTGTGTGCTTTACGACAAGTGGCTGCGCCGAGCGGGGGACGTCGGCGCAGCCGTCACTCGGGGCGGTCGAGCCCCAGTGTTTCCGCGATCAGGGCCATCGTACGGGGAAGGGCGCCCTGACTGCTTTCGAATACCGCATAAGCCCGGTCGGCAAGCAAAGCGCGAGCCTGGGGATCGTGAAGCAGGGCGACGGTCTCTCTTGCGAGCGATTGCGCGTTCGAGACCTGGATGGCGCCTTCAGCCTGGAGCAGGTTGCGGCTGACTTCGGAGAAATTGAACATGTGCGGCCCGAACAGAATCGGGCAGCGTAGCGCGGCGGGTTCGATGACGTTGTGCCCGCCGCGAGGGATCAGGCTGCCGCCGACGAAGGTCAGGTCGGCGGCGGCGTACAGGTCCAGTAATTCACCCATGGTATCGCCGAGAAAAATCTCGCATTCGAGCGCGGTGCTGCGATTGCGCGACGCACTCCGCTTGACCACGTGGTAACCCTTGGCCCCGCACAATTCCGCCACTTCGCCGAAACGTTCCGGATGACGCGGTGCGATGACGAGCAGGAGATCGGGTACCGTGCGGCGAATTTCCGCGAAGGCTTCAAGTATTTGTTCCTCCTCGCCTTCGTGGGTGCTCGCCGCGAGCAGGACCGGGCGAGGATGTGCCACGTCTCGGTGCCAGAGCGCCCGCAGCGCCGCGACGTTCTGGTCGAGTTGTTCGGGCAACGGGAAGTCGAACTTGATATTGCCGGTTTCGGTGACCAATTCCGGGTGGGCGCCGATACGGACGAAACGTTCCGCGTCCTTGGCCCCTTGGGCGGCGATCCTCGAACAGCAGGACAGGGTGTCCGCGACGAGACCGCGAAAACGGGCGTAGCGGTCTGCGGAACGCCGCGACAGGCGCGCGTTGGCGAGGATCAGGGCGACTCCTTTCCTCTTGCAGGCATGAAAGAGGTTGGGCCAGATCTCCGTTTCCATGACGATCAGCAAGGCCGGGCGCGTGCGGCGGATAAACCGGCGGATCGGTCCGGGCATGTCGTAGGGCATGTAAACGTGATGCGCCCTGGTGCCCAGGGCCGAGACAACCCGGTCCGATCCGGTCGGCGTGGTCGTGGTCACGATGAGCGGATAGTCGGGGTGTTTTTCCAGGATGGCGCGGGCCAGCGGGAGCGCGGCCATGACTTCGCCAACGGAAACCGCGTGAATCCATATCGTGGGGCGTTCGGACCTCCAGTTGCCGAATCCCCAACGTTCCGCCCACCGCTGGCGGTAAGCGGGCGCTTTGCGGCCTCGCCAGTAGAGGCGCGCCATCAGGATAGGGCTCGCCAGATAGAGCAGCAGCGTATAACTCAAGCGCCAGAGACCGGACATTGCTTAGCTGTTCGCCCCTGACCTTGCGGGCAACAACAGTCCGCGTTCACGCAGGCGGTCGCGGATCAGGCCGGCGATCCGGGCGGTTTCGTCCTGGACGGGAGACGTCCAGGTTTCGAGGCGGCCGTCAAAGCGGCGCGTGATGCCGGCACGGTGCAGCCGTTCGTGGAAGTCCGTGAGACGGCGAGCATCGCCTTCGAGCGGCAGCGTATAGACCGGATGACCGCTGGCGCAGGCCTCCGAGACCATCGATACCGAGTCTTCGGTGGCGAGCACGAAATCCGCGAGCGCCAACATGCCCATATAGGGGTTTTCACCTTCGCCGCTCCAGATCAGGGTGTCTTCTCCGCCGAGCCGCTCCCCGATCAACCGAGTGTTTTCCTCACCCGTGCGTCTCGAGGTCGTGACGATCAGACCGGCTCCATAGTCGCGGCGCAGGTGGTCGAGGCGTTCGGTGAGTCGACCGCATTCGTCTTGGGTAAACGGGTGTTTGCGGGTCTTGCCGCCGATCAGGACAGCCACCAGGGGGCGAGGTAGGCTCGCGAACCGGGAGGTAAAATGCCGCGCCGCTTCATCCAGTTTGAATTTCGTGACATGGTGGAGGGCGAGTTCGGTCGGAAAGACGTTGTCGCCGCGGATCGGGTCGTGCGCCATGGGCACGACCATGTCAAAGCAACGGGCCGGAATCCTGGGGTCCTGGATGTGCACCGTAAACGTCTTGCCGCCGCTGTGTTTGCGGATCGCGATCGAAAGCGGGGTGCTGCGCCTGCCGCAGGTGATGAGCAGATCCGGCCAAGGGGGCGTTAGCGGCGCACTATCGGCGGTGAGACCGTTAAGTACGCCCGGGCACAGGTGACCGGGCAACCAACTCCAGGGCTTGCGCGGCCGGGAGATCTTTGCGACATAGGGTAGGCCGACGGCCTCGGCAAGCCCGGTGACCTGGCTTGCCATGCCGGCCTCGCCCGTGGTCAGCGTCCAGCAAACGGGTCCGGGTTCCGGCATGCCCGGTTATTGGACGGGGTCGTTCGGGAAGGCCAGCTCGTGCCGGCTGCGCCACTCTGGGATGACGTAGTTGATGATGATGGACTTACGGACGCCGTCGTGCATGGGACGCTTTTCGAAGCCGTGCCAGGAATGGTCGCTGGGGATGAAGACCAGCCCCTTGTTGAATCCGAATTGGGCCTGACCGTAAAAACGGTCCTTATCATAATAGATAGACGTGCCCCAGCCTTCGCCGTCTGGGTGCGTCGTGTAGCCGACCAGCATCGTGAATTTCTTGGCGCCGATGTCGGTGTGCGGTTCCAGCCAGAAGTTTTCGCTGTCCTGGCAGTATTCGATACGCAGATAGTTGCCGGCGAGGGACACGTCGAAGGCGGCTTCGATGGCGCGGATGATCTCCGGCGACTGGAATGCGTCGGTAACCCGTTCCACGACGGGGTAGCGTTCGCGATTCTCCGCCGAGAAGAATTGACGCAACGAGTTATGGGTTTCCCGACGGCCTTCGGTGTCCTCGAAATGCGGCACGGGGAACGGCAGTTCGGCGACGGCCATGGCGTCGTCTTCCGGGAGGCAGTCGTTGACATACCAATGGCGGTACGGAACGTCCTGGGTCTTCCGGTTCTCGAGACACTTCAGGATGGTGTTCTTCAGGGTTTGAATGTCTGCCACGGGAACCTCTTGATGCTGGAATTGGGGGCTGGGGAGGGAAGTTCGCGCTCCCATCCGGCCGCGAAAGCGGTTATCAACCACTGCTTATAACGCCAAGCCAATTGGCTGTCAAACCGCCGGTTATGGTCGGAACCGGCCCGTCGGTGGGGGCGGTGTCGGACCGAATTGGGGTTGGGGTATTTATTTTTCCCGCGATTTTAGTAGAATACCCCGTTTTTCGGTGGCCGGGTTTGACCGACGTCAGGACTTGGCAAGTAATTCCGGCGCAAGCCAATCGAGGTTATTAGTATGGTTAGTATTCGTTTGTCCCGGGGCGGCATGAAGAATCGTCCCTTTTATCACGTTGTCGTCACCGACAGCCGCAGTGCGCGCGACGGCCGTTTCATCGAGCGCATCGGTTTCTTCAACCCCATCGCCAAAGGGAATGAAGAGCGTTTGAACATCGACCGCGCACGCTTCGCCCACTGGGTCGAGCAGGGCGCAAAGGCCTCCGATCGCGTTGCGAGCCTTGTGAAGGAGCTGGCGGCGTAAGGAAGTTTGGCGGCCGTCCGCGGACGGCTGGTCGTCGTTTTCCGGATCAGAAGAGCGGTTTCCCGTTATGGTCGCTAAGCCTGGGATGAACGTCTCGGGGGGCAAGGACCCGGGAGAGATGATCCTGCTGGGCAGGATTACGGCAACGTTCGGGATCAAGGGGTGGGTCAAGATCTTTTCCCACACCGAGGATCGTGCCGGTATCGCGGACTATAACCCCTGGCATCTCCTGCTTCGCGGCAAGTGGCTGACGGCTCGCCCGCTCGAGGCGAGACTTCAGGGCAAGGGCGTCGTGGCCCGGATCGAGGGCGTTGACGACTGCGATACCGCCGAAGGCTATATCGGTGCCGAGATCCATATCCGGCGCGACCAGTTGCCGGCGGCAAAGGAAGGCGAGGTCTACTGGATCGATCTGGAAGGACTGCGGGTCGTGAACGCCGAGGGCGAAGATCTCGGCGTCGTGGATTATCTGTTCGATTGCGGTGCCAACGACGTGCTGGTCGTCAAGGGCGACCGGGAGCGGCTGATTCCCTATGTCAGGGGCCAGGTCGTCACCAATGTCGACCTTGAAGCGGGTGTGTTGACCGTGGATTGGGACAAGGATTTTTGATGCGCATCGACGTCATCACCCTGTTTCCGGACATGGTGTCGTCGATGTCCGGGTTCGGTGTCACGGGGCGCGCCGTACGCGAGGGTCTGCTGGGGCTCAAGTGTTGGAATCCACGGGATTTCACGCATGACCGGCATCGCACGGTCGATGACCGTCCTTACGGCGGTGGACCGGGCATGGTCATGATGGTGCAACCGCTTCGAGACGCGATTCGCGCAGCCAAGGCGGATGCGGACGGTCCGAGTCGGGTCGTCTACCTGTCGCCGCAGGGGCGTCGCCTGGTGCAGGCGGACGTGCGGCGCTGGGCCGAGGGGAATACGCGTTTGATCCTCGTGGCGGGCCGCTACGAAGGGATCGACGAGCGGGTCCTCGAGACGGATGTCGATGAGGAGTTGTCGATCGGCGACTACGTGCTGAGCGGCGGCGAGCCTGCGGCGCTGGTCGTGATCGACGCGCTGGCGCGATTGATACCGGGTGCGCTCGGGCATGAACAGTCGGCGGAGCTGGATTCGTTCAGCGACGGGCTGCTCGAAAGCGGCCACTACACGCGGCCCGAGGTCATCGACGGCATGCGGGTGCCGGAGGTACTGCTCAGCGGTGATCATGCGCGAATCGAGCGCTGGCGCCTTAAAGAGGCCCTGGGCCGGACCTGGCGCAAACGCCCGGACCTGCTGGAAGGCCTTGAGCTGGACGCGGGGCGCGAGGCCTTGCTGGCGGAATACATAGATGAATTTGAAGGCCCCGGAAAGGGGTAGAGCAAGAGATAACGTCGTCGTGCCGAAGGGGCCCGATGACCATTAACCAGGAGTGTAGTTATGAGCAACATCATTCAGCAGATCGAAGCCGAACAGATGGCCCGTGAAGTGCCGGACTTCGCGGCCGGTGATACGGTCGACGTCAAGGTCAAGGTCAAGGAAGGCGATCGCGAGCGTCTGCAGTCGTTCGTCGGCATCGTCATCGCCAAGCGTAACCGGGGCCTGAATTCGTCCTTCACGGTGCGCAAGATCTCCCATGGCGAGGGCGTCGAGCGCGTCTTCCAGACCTACAGCCCGACCATCGACAGCATCGAGGTTCAGCGTCGTGGCGACGTCCGTCGCGCCAAGCTGTACTTCCTGCGCGGTCTGCGTGGCAAGAAGGCCCGTATCAAAGAGAAGCTCTGATCGCACGGGCCTTCGGGCCCGGGTAAACGGCTTAAGGATGTGCGCCTGACGTGAATTCCGACGATCAGGCCGTCCTCGATTTCTCGATTCCATGTGGATGGAGCGTGGGCTCAGCCGTAACACGCTCCAAGCCTATCGCAACGACCTCAAGGGTCTTTCCGCTTGGTTGGCCAAGCGCGGTCTGGTACTCCTGACCGCGAGCCGCGCCGATCTCCTCGAATACCTCGCTTTTCGGTTCGTACGGGTGCAAGCCCCCGGACCAGAGCGCGTTTGCTGTCCAGTAAGCGCCGTTTCTATGCCTTGCAGATCCGTGAAGAGCGCCTCAACCTATCGATCGGTGGTATCGGTCAGCATGGTAGGTTGGGCTGAATGAAATGAAGCCCAACGTTGGCCACCGCAGTTTGCTTTGGACGTTGGGCTTCGTGCCTCAGCCCAACCTACGGCTTGCTATGCCGTAGGGGCGACCGGCGGTCGCCCTTCCAAGCGGGCCCGCAGGACGTGCCGAGGAATGAACGGCATCGGTCTCGATGATAGGGCGACCGCCGGTCGCCCCTACAGATCGGTGGTATCGGTCAGTCGCATGAGGCTGGCGGCGAAATTAATAACCAAGTAAACTACTCTGGATTTGCATTTGCGTAGTTTTGGAATACAATCTCCGTTATATCCCATATTTTTTTAGAGGTTTTTAGCTTATGGACATCATGGATACCATTCGCGCCCAGGTAGAGGGCAACCCCATCATTCTGTACATGAAGGGTACGCCGCAATTCCCGATGTGCGGTTTTTCCGGACGCACGGTACAGGCCCTCAAGGCCTGCGGCGCAGAGTTCGCTCATGTCAACGTGCTCGAAAACCCCGAGATCCGCCAGAATCTGCCGCGTTACGCCGACTGGCCGACTTTTCCCCAGCTCTATATCAACGGGGAGCTGATCGGCGGCTGCGACATCGTCATGGAGCTTTACCAAAGCGGCGAGCTGCAGCAACTCGTGGCGGGCGCCGGCAAACGATAGATCGGCGTCACGGGTTTCTCTGAATCCCCGGCGGTCTTCCGTCCGGATGTGCCCGGCCTTACACGGCCGGGCGCATTTGTCCAAGTAATCCCCTCTCAATCGCGCATTCGCGCGAGCCCATTTTGCAGGCCGATCCGAAACGGTTACACTCCCGGTTTTATTTGGGAGCCTTCAGGCGTTCGTGGCCAGACCATACGTTATTACAATCAGTCCGTCCCGCGAGGTGCATGCTCCCGTTGAGTTCCTGCCCGTGAGAGGCCCGTATCATTCATGAGTACTGTCTACGACGCGTCTGCCATCGAGGTCCTGACCGGCCTTGAACCGGTCCGCAAGCGGCCGGGGATGTATACCGACACCAGTCGGCCCAACCATCTGCTTCAGGAGGTGGTCGACAACAGCGTCGACGAAGTCCTGGCCGGACATGCGAGCCGCATCGACGTCATCCTGCACGACGACGGCTCGATGGAGGTCTCGGACGACGGTCGCGGCATGCCGGTCGATATCCATCCCGAGGAGGGTCTGCCCGGCGTCGAGGTGATCCTGTCCAAGCTCCACGCCGGCGGCAAGTTCTCGCAACGCAACTACCAGTTTTCGGGCGGCCTGCACGGCGTCGGCGTCTCGGTCGTCAATGCCCTGTCGCTGCGTCTCGAGGTCACGATCCGCCGCGGCGGAGAGATCTACACGATGGCCTTCGCCAACGGCGACAAGGTCGAAGACCTGCGCGCGATCTGTCGCGTCGGCAAGCAGAACACCGGCACGACCGTGCGCTTCTGGCCCGACCCCCATTTCTTCGACAGTCCGCGTTTCGGGCTTTCCCATCTGCGCCATCTGCTGCGCGCCAAGGCCGTGCTGGCGCCGGGTCTCCATATCACCTTCACGGACAAGAAGGCCGAGACGCTGGAGGAATGGCATTACGAGAACGGCATCCGCGACTACCTCATGTCGGCCGTGGGCGACAACGAATGCCTGCCCGAGGCGCCTTTCGAGGGCCATATGGACGGCCAGAGCGAGGCCGTCGATTGGGCCGTGGTTTGGCTGCCCGAGGGTGGCGAGTTGCTGACCGAGAGCTACGTCAATTTGGTTCCGACGATCCAGGGCGGCACGCACGTCAACGGCCTGCGTACCGGTTTGACCGAGGCCATCCGCGAGTTCTGCGAGATCCGCAATATCCTGCCGCGCGGCGTCAAGATCGCCCCGGAGGACGTCTGGGAGCGCTGCGCCTACGTGCTGTCGATGAAAATGCAGGAGCCGCAGTTCTCGGGGCAGACCAAGGAACGCCTGTCGTCGCGCAGCTGCGCGGCCTTCGTGACGGGCGTCGTCAAGGACAGTTTCAGCCTTTGGCTCAATCACCAGGTGGAGACCGCCGAAGCCATCGCCCAGATGGTCGTGGCCCGGGCCCAGTCCCGCATGCGCGCGGGCAAGAAAGTCGTGCGCAAGAAGGTCACGAGCGGTCCGGCGTTGCCCGGCAAGCTCGCCGACTGCATGCTGCAGGACCCGGCAATGTGCGAGCTTTTCCTCGTCGAGGGCGATTCGGCCGGCGGTTCGGCCAAGCAGGCCCGCGACCGTCAGTTCCAGGCCATCATGCCCTTGCGCGGCAAGATCCTGAACACCTGGGAGGTCGACGCGCTCGATATCCTCGGTTCGCAGGAAGTCCATGACATCTCGGTCGCGATCGGCGTGGACCCGGGCAGCACCGACATCGGTCGCCTGCGCTACGGCAAGATCTGTATCCTGGCCGACGCCGATTCCGACGGCGCCCATATCGCGACCTTGCTGTGCGCCCTGTTCGTGCGGCACTTTCCGGCGCTGGTCGCCAACGGCCACGTCTACGTGGCCATGCCGCCCCTATACCGCATCGACATCGGCAACAGCGTCTACTACGCCCTCGACGACGAGGAGCGCCAGGGTATCCTGGATCGCATCACGGCCGAGAAACGCAAGGGTAAGGTCAACGTCCAGCGCTTCAAGGGCCTCGGCGAGATGAACCCCGGGCAGCTCCGCGAGACCACGATCGCGCCGGACAGCCGCCGGCTCGTGCGGCTGACGATCACGCCGGGAGACGACACCCTGACCTTCATGGACATGCTGCTCGCCAAGAAGCGTTCGGCAGACAGAAAGACCTGGCTTGAGGCGAAGGGCGATCTGGCGCAGGTTTGAGGACTGACGACCGCTCTTTCAGGGCGGTGTTTTTTTACGTAAATGAAAGGTTGATTGCCTGAATGAGCACCCTGACATTCGATTTTGAGGGCGTCGAGGACAAGTCCGTCAAGGACTTCACCGAGAAGGCCTATCTCGACTACTCAATGTACGTGATCCTGGATCGCGCCCTGCCGCATATCGGGGACGGTCTAAAGCCCGTGCAGCGCCGCATCGTCTACGCGATGTCTGAGCTTGGGCTCAGCGCCACGGCCAAGTACAAGAAGGCCGCGCGCACGGTCGGCGACGTGCTCGGCAAGTTTCATCCCCATGGCGACTCGGCGTGCTACGAGGCCATGGTGCACATGGCCCAGCCGTTTACCTACCGCTATCCGCTCATCGACGGCCAGGGCAACTGGGGCGCGCCGGACGATCCCAAGTCGTTCGCCGCCATGCGTTACACCGAGGCCCGTCTGTCGGCCTTCGCCCAGGTCCTGCTTTCGGAGGTCGGCGACGGCACCGTGGATTGGGTGCCGAATTTCGACGGCACCCTGGAGGAGCCGCGCGTCCTGCCCGCGCGCCTGCCGCATGTCCTGCTCAACGGCGCCAGCGGCATCGCCGTCGGCATGGCGACGGACATTCCGCCGCACAACGTCCGCGAGGTCGCCGCCGCTTGTATCCACCTGCTCGAAAACGGCAAGGCGACCTCCGAAGAACTCTGCCAGTTTGTGCTCGGGCCGGACTATCCGACCCAGGCCGAGATCGTGACGCCGAGATCGGAGATCATGGCCATGTACGAGACCGGCCGCGGCAGTATCCGCATGCGCGCCCGCTATGCCGTCGAGCAGGGCGAGATCGTCATCGACGCCCTGCCGCACCAGGTCTCCGGCGCACGTATCCTCGAGCAGATCGCGGCCCAGATGAACGCTCGCAAGCTGCCTCAGGTCGAAGACCTGCGGGACGAGTCGGACCACGAGAACCCGATTCGGCTGGTCATCGTGCCGCGTTCGAACCGCATCGATTACGAAGGCCTCATGTCGCATCTGTTCGCGACCACCGACCTCGAGACCAACTACCGCGTCAACATGAACATGATCGGCCTCAACGGCCGTCCGGGCGTG
>WGNS01000098.1 GCA_016124415.1 Gammaproteobacteria bacterium
CCCACATCTGCCGGTTCATGGCCGGCGCGACCAGGACCGGGGCCTCGGTCGCGAGACAGATATCCATGAGCAAGTCGTCGGACAGACCGTGCGCCATCCGAGCCAGCATGTGCGAGCTAGCGGGCGCGATGACGAAGAGATCGGCCCAGCGCGCGAGCGCGATATGGCCCATACCGGCCTCGGTATCGGCGTCGAGATGGGCCGTGGATACGGGATTGCCCGAGACGGCCTGAAAGGTCAGGGGCGTGACGAAGGACTGAGCGCCTGAGGTCATGACCACCCTGACCTCCGCCCCCGCCTCGCGCAACCGCCGCACGAGTTCGACGGACTTGTAAGCGGCGATGCTTCCGGTCACGCCGAGAAGGATATGGCGATTTTGCAATGTGGACGAACGGTCTGGCATGGACAAAGGCCTCGAAAGCCGCCAAGATACCATTTCGCGTCCGAATTTGTCAGCTAACCAACAGGCTGATGAAAATGCCGCAGGCGAATGCAAGACAAGGCAAAATTCGGCGAGAAGGCGCAGCGTACACGTTGGTACACGAGCTTTTGAGCCGATTTTTAACGCAGGATTGTGCCGCGTGAGGGGTTTTCAGCGGCCTGTTAACAGACAAGGAGTGTCTTATGGCAATCACCGACTGGCCCGCGACCGAGCGTCCGCGGGAAAAGCTCGTCCATCTCGGTCCCGCCGCGCTATCCGATGCGGAGCTGCTGGCCATCTTCCTGCGCACCGGGATCCCCGGACGAACCGCGGTCGACCTCGCCCGCGATCTGCTGATGCGCTTCGGCGGCCTGCGCGCCCTGCTTGAAGCCGAGCGCCCGGAATTCTGTCAGGCCCCCGGACTCGGTCTCGCCAAATTCGCGCAACTGCAGGCCGTGCTCGAAATGAGCCGCCGCCACCTCGGGGAGTCCCTGCGGCGCGGCGACGCGCTGACGAGTCCGGAGGCGGCCCGGGAATATCTCAAACTGCAACTGCGCGGCCGCTGCCACGAGGTCTTTGCGTGCTTGTTCCTGGACAACCGTCATCGAGTCATCGCCTTCCAGGAACTCTTTCACGGCACGATCGACGGCGCCAGCGTGCATCCGCGCGTCGTCGTCAAGGAGACGCTGCGCCACAACGCCGCAGCCGTCATATTGGCGCACAATCACCCATCGGGAATCGCCGAACCGAGCCAGGCCGACATTCGCATCACCCGACGCCTGCGCGACGCCCTGGAACTCATCGAGGTGCGCATACTCGACCATATCGTGATCGGCGACGGCGCGACCGTCTCCCTTGCCGAGCAGGGACATCTCTGACGACCGGAAGTCCCTATTACAAGCGCGGGACTTGTCAACCATGGCCTGCTTTGGTAGTTTAGGCACGTCACCGTTGAACCTTGATGGCGGCGGCCCTGAGGCGGCACTCTAGTCCAATAATATTAAATTCAATTCCTTAATCGGATTGATCGTTAGGAGGGAAAAATGGCATCCAAAACTGCAAGTGATCACGACGCTCTGCTCGTTATCATGATCTCGCTGTTTACGCTGGGTCTGGGTCTGTTCGCGAAGTTCGTTCTCATCTAAGCGTTCACGCACAGACTGCGTTCGCGCAGCCTAAAAGAAGTTACCGGATGGGGCCTTTACAAAGGCCCCATCTTTTTTCCTTCCTTCTTCGTATTCACGAATCTCGCACTCCAATCCGGCGCCCGCAATCTGGCACACAAAGTTGTCCTATGACATGATGCCCCCCATGCAAACCGAAAGCACCCTTCTGAATCTCCTTGCGGATGGCGAAACCCATTCCGGAGCCCAGCTCGCGCGCGACCTGGGCGTCAGCCGCAACGCGATTTGGAAGCGGATTCGGACCATGACCGACAAGGGGCTCGGCATCCGCGCGGTGCCGGGCGCCGGCTACCGGCTCGATGCGCCGCTGGAGCTGCTTTCCAGGTCGGCCATCCTGGATGCCCTGCCCGCAGGTTCGCCGGCGCGTAAGGCTGATCTCGTAATTTTGGACGAGGTGGATTCCACCAACGATTTCCTATTGCGCTCGGCGGGTTCCGAACACCGGGGCGACAGGATCTGCATGGCCGAATACCAGACAGGAGGCCGCGGCCGCCAGGGGCGCACCTGGCATTCGCCCTTCGGCCGCAATATCTATCTCTCGATAAGCCGGGCCGTAGAACTGGGCCCCGATGCCATGTCCGGCATCGGGCTGGCGGCGGCCACGGCGATCGTCAAGACACTAGAGGCGTGCGGTCTGGACGGCGCCGGCCTCAAGTGGCCGAACGACATCCTGTATCGGGGACGTAAACTCGCCGGACTGCTCATCGAATTCCACGGCGAACATCACGGACGCAGCCGGCTCGTGATCGGCGCCGGCGTCAACGTCGCCATGGACGAGGACGCCGGACGACACATCGACCAGCCTTGGACCGACCTGTGTACGGTGCTGGGCGGTATGCCGGAGCGAAACCCGCTCGCGGCGAGACTGATCCATGAACTCACGCTCATGGTCGACACCTTCACACATGACGGCCTCAAGCCCTTTCTGGAATCTTGGGCCGGCTACGACCTGACCAGGGACAAAACCGTACGGGTGGAATCCCCTTGGCGCACGTTATCAGGCATCGCTCGCGGCATCGATGATCGCGGCGCATTGCTCGTCGAAACCGGGGACGGTATTCAACACGTCCTCTCGGGTGACGTGCGCCTCAGGCAAGAACAACCGGAAACCATGAATGACTGAAGAAAGACAGCGACCGACCGCGCTGCTGATCGATATCGGCAATACCCGCATCAAATGGATCCGCCAACAAGCCAAGCAGATTCTGGCGCGCGGTTCTTCCGAGCATATCAAGCGGGGATGGTCCGCCAAGCTCCTCAAGGAGTGGCAGGCCTTGCCTCGTCCGGACCAAGTCGTCGCCTGCAACGTCTGTGGCGCGGAGATGTCGGAACGGCTCTCCGAGTGGGTAAAGGAGACCTGGGATCTCGAGGTGGATTTCGTCGACCCCCGACCACGCGCCTTCGGCGTCCGCAACGCGTATATCGAGCCCGCCACACTCGGCGCCGACCGTTGGGCGAACCTGATCGGCGCCTGGCAGGCAAATCGGAAGCCGCTTTGCGTAGTCGACTGCGGCACGGCCATGACGATCGACGCCATCGACAAGGACGGCAACCACATCGGCGGATTGATCATCCCCGGCATGCGCATGATGACTTCAGCCCTCGGCGCACAGGCCAGGGGGCTGAACGCCGACACCCTCGACCAACCCGGTCACCGGCCCAACGGTCTGCTCGCGGGCGATACCAACGCGGCAGTCCAGGGCGGCGTCCTCTACGCCGCGATCGCGACCATCGACCGTATCTTCGCCGATATCTGCGGCGAACTCGGGACACCGTGCCTGGCCTTGATCACGGGCGGCGATGCCGAGAAGATCCAGCCGCTTCTGCGCGCCGACTTCAGTCATGAACCGGACCTGATCTTCAAGGGCCTGGGCCTGCTCGTAAGAGATCGCTAGACGACAGACAGAGCCCGAAGAGCCATGAGACGCCCAATCCTGACGATCGTCCTGCTGTTGCTGCTGCTCAACGCGGCGTCGTTCTACTGGTTCACCCAACGCCCGGCCGGGACCGCAATCAACGCACCGGTTGCGCCAGCCGCCGACCCGGAGGATAGGACGCGGCTCAAGCTACTCTCCGAGGTCGCGCCGGAAGTACTGATTGCGGTGGACGAAGCGCCTCGGAGTGCGACCAAAGAGGCAAGCAAACCGAGCGACGTTCATACAACGGTAGCCGCAGCCGAACCGGCTCCCGAAGTCGTCCCTACGCCCACGCCGCCGACCAGGACCGCCTACTGTTTCATCACGCCGCCTTTTGCGACCGACTCCGGAGACGATGCGGTACTGAGAACGCTGGCCCATATTCCGGATGTCGAGGTCAATATGGCGCCCGAGCCGGTCACCGAATCGACGACCTATTGGGTCAGGCTGAAGGGCTTCCGCACCCCCCGCGAAGCCGCGTCGCTGCTCAAGGAACTTCGCGACAAAGGCCTCAAGGACGTCGCCACGACCCCCGTGAAGGAACGCGGCTCGGTCGTCTCGCTCGGTCTTTACCGGTTCGCCCAAAGCGCACAGGATCGCCTTCACGAGTTGAACGGCATGGGCTACGATCCCGAGATCATCGAACTCAAAAAGACGCGCACCGGATTACGCTACCGGATCAACATCCTGGCGGCGAGCGAGCGTCAGGCGCGCGCCTACCTAAGGGAATACGACGGCACCTTCCCCGACCATCCGCCCCAGCTTCAGGACTGCCCCGAATAGGCCGATGCCCTATCGAAACCGGCCGAAAAATCGTCCGCCACGACGCACCGGGAGGTCTATCGATGTAGCACGTTTGTCGTGCCAAGCAGGTGTCGAGTGGGTACAATCTATCCATGTATTACAGACTCAAGAGGGCAAGCTGTCATGACCGTTGATCTGCACTCGAAATTCCTCGGCGCCATGATCGGCAGCGCCGTCGGCGATGCCGTCGGCGAACTGGCCAGCGGCCAAACCGACCGCAAGGATCTACTCGATCATATCGACGCCGTCTCCGAGCTTCGCTATACGGCCGCCACGGTGATGTCGCTGGCCACGGCGACCATGCTGATCGAACGCAACACGGTCGATGCCCAGCTCCTGGGCCATCTCTTCAAGGAGCAGTTCCGCAGCGAGCCCTGGCGCGGTTACAGCGAAGGCCCACGACAGATTTTCGCCCAGGTCGAGGACACCGGAATCGGTTACCTGGATGCGTCCCGCAAGCTCAACGACGGCCAGGGTTCGTGGGGTTGCGGTGCGGCCATGCGCATTCTGCCGATCGGCCTCTATCATTACCAATCCAGCGACGAGGTGCTGTACAAGGAGGTGGAACGGGCGGCCGTCATCACCCACAGCCATCCGCTCGGCATCGACGGCGCTGCCGTCTTCGCGCGCGCCGAGGTCAAGGCGTTGCACTTCAACTTCAACCGGCCGTTCTCGCCTCAGGCGATTATCGACGTGCTGGCGGCCTTTTCGCGGGTGGATCGGCTCCGCGACAAGCTGCAACTGATCCCGGGGCTCCTTGCGCGAGAAGCCTCGCCCGTTGATGCCGCGGAGGCCTGCGGTCTCGGGCCCGGCGCTCACGAATCACTGCCGTTCGCCCTCTACAGTTTCCTGCGAAATCCGCATACGTTCATGGAGTGCGTGCTGGGCGCCGTGTTGTACGGCGGCGCCAGAAGCGGCCTGGGCGCGATGGCGGGCGGACTGGCCGGCGGCTATCTCGGCATCGATGCCATTCCGCTCGAATGGCAGGGCAAGCTGGAAAACAGACAACATATCGAAACCCTGGCCAGGGAACTCGCGGCCAGAGCGATCAAACCGACCGGATCGCCCAGCTAACACGGCATTGAAAAAGTCTCAGGCGAGTGCGAGACAAGGCAAAATCAGCGAGAAGGCGTAGTGTACAGCCCGTACATGAGCATTTCGAGCCGGTTTTAAACGCGGGATCGTGCCGCTTGAGGGTTTTTCAACGCCCTGTTAGGCGCCGGCGCACTTTTTCGATGACCGACCCGGTTTCGGGTCGGACCCCGCGCCAGATCAAAAAGGATTCGGCAGCTTGTTCAACCAGCATACCGAGACCGTCCGAAACCGCAGCGGCGCCCTTTTCCTTCGCCCAAGTCATGAACGGCGTCGGTTCCCGGCCGTACATCATGTCGTAAGCGAACGTCTCTCCCGATACGAGATCGCCCCCCAGGTCCAGGGCCTCGCCCTGCAGACTGGCCGCCGTTGCGTTGATGATCAGATCGAAGGCCGGACCGCGAAGTTCGGTTAGACCGCAGGCCTCCAGGCGCGTATTTCCGGCGGTTGAACGAAACCCCTCAACGAGGCGCTCGGCCCGTTCGACGTTGCGATTGGCGACCAGCAGCCGTTCAGGCCTGCATTCCAACAGAGGGCCCACGACGCCGCGAGACGCGCCTCCGGCGCCGAGCAGCAGGATCCGTCTGCCTTCGAGTGGGAAACCCTGATTGACCGTCAGGTCCCTAACGAGACCGACACCGTCGGTGTTGTCGCCGAAGGCGCTGCCGTCCAGGCGCACATGGATGGTATTGACGGCGCCCGCGCGCCTTGCGCGGTCGCTGAGTTCGTCAACGGCCTGCCAGGCATCCTGCTTGAACGGGATCGTGACGTTGAGTCCCTTGCCGCCGCTGGCGATGAAATTCCCCAGCGCCTGGGGAAAACCACCCTCGTCGACACACATGGCCTCGTACACCATGTGCTGACCGGTTTGCGCGGCGAAACAGGTGTGAATGAACGGCGACTGACTGTGCCCGATCGGGTTGCCGACCACGGCATAGGCATCGGGCGGACGATCGAAGTCGAAGAGATCGGTCATGGGTCTACCTCAATCGTAGGTTGGGCTGAATGAAATGAAGCCCAACAATGAGCACGACACGATCATTGACGTTGGGCTTCGTCCCTCAGCCCAACCTACGTTCATAAACGCGCCCGGCCTTTTACGCCTTGTGTCTATTCGTCCTTCAGCCAACCCGCCACATCCCGAGCGAAATACGTCAGGATCGCATCGCCGCCGGCCCGTTTCATCGACAGCAGGGCCTCAAGCACGGTGGCCCGCTCGTCCAGCCAGCCGTTTTGCGCCGCGGCCTTGAGCATGGCGTATTCGCCGCTGACCTGGTAGATGAAGGTCGGCACCTTGAAGCGCTCCTTGATGCGCTGCACGACGTCCAGGTAAGGCAGGCCCGGTTTGACCATGATCATATCCGCGCCCTCGGCGAGATCCAGCGCGACCTCGGTGAAGGCCTCGTCGGTATTGGCCGGATCCATTTGATAGGTGTACTTGTTGCCCGCGCCGAGATTGGCGGCCGAGCCCACGGCATCGCGAAACGGCCCGTAGAAACTCGAGGCATACTTTGCCGAGTAGGCCAGGATGCGGGTGTGGATGAAGCCGTCGGCCTCAAGCGCATCGCGGACGGCGCCGATACGGCCGTCCATCATGTCGGACGGCGCGACGACATCGGCGCCGGCCTCCGCGTGTGACAGGGCCTGACGCACGAGCACCTCGACGGTCTCGTCATTGAGGACATAGCCGGTGGCATCGATGAGCCCGTCCTGACCATGGGTCGTGAAAGGATCCAAGGCCACGTCGGTGATGACGCCGAGTTCGGGAAAGGCCTGCTTGACGGCGCGCACGGTGCGTTGGGCGAGCCCCTCGGGATTCCAGGCCTCGCGGGCATCCTCGGACTTGGCGTCTGCCGGCGTGACCGGAAACAGCGCGATCGCGGGCACCCCCAGTTCGACCAGGGCCTCGCACTCGCGCAACAGATGATTGAGCCCGAGACGGTCGACGCCGGGCATCGATACAACCGGCTCGCGGCCATTGTCGTCGTTCAGCACGAAGACCGGATAGATCAAATCGTCGGCCGTCAGCCGGTTCTCGCGCACCAGGCGACGACTGAAATCGTCCCTGCGCACGCGGCGCGGGCGTTGCCGGGGATAGCCCCCCTGACCCTGCGCACGGTGATCAGTCATGGATGTTCCCTCTCGCGGCGTCCTCGAGCAGACCCGTGATGCGCGCGAAGATATCCTCGACCTCGCCGTCGCCGGTGGTCTTGCAGAGGATACCCTGCGCACCGTAGAAGGCGATCAACGGCTCGGTCTGGGCCTCGTAGACCTGAAGGCGGTTGCCGATCGTATCCTCGTGGTCGTCCGAACGCTGGAGCAACTCGCCGCCGCATTCGTCGCAACGCCCTTCGGTATGCGGGGGATGGGTATAGACGTTATAGACTTGGCCGCAGCTCTTGCAGGTCCGGCGACCGGTCAGGCGCTGCATGAGGCTGGCCTTGTCGACGTCGATCAGCAGCGCCGCGGTCAACGGCTGCCCCATTTCCTTGAGCAGCGGGTCCAAGGCCTCGGCCTGGGCGAGATTGCGCGGAAAACCGTCGAGGATGAAACCGTTCCTGGCGTCGTCCTTGGACAGGCGCTCGCGGATCATGCCCAACACGATCTCATCGGACACGAGCTGACCGGCATCCATGGCCGCCTTGGCCTTCAGGCCAAGCTCGGTCTGTTCGCTCACCGCGGCACGCAGCAAGTCACCCGTCGATACCTGGGGGATCTGATATTTTGCCATCAACAACTTGGACTGCGTCCCCTTTCCGGACCCCGGCGCCCCCAGGAGTATGATTCTCATCTAACGTTCCCCTTTTCTCATGTTTGCAATAAATATACGGTAGCGTCTTTATAGTGGCCGTAAGCTTATACCGCTTTTCGGACACTATATCAAAATGGCGTCCGTTCGGGTTGACGCTCCGGGTCGGGCGTCGCATGATGCGGACAAGGAATCATCGCCAAGCGAGGTGGAATATGGCCCCCAAGAACGCGTTCTACGCCCAGTCCGGCGGCGTCACCGCCGTCATCAACGCCTCGGCCTGCGGCATCATCGAAACCGCGCGCAAGCACCCGGACAAGATCGGCAAGGTCTATGCCGGACGCAACGGCATCATCGGCGCCTTGACCGAAGACCTGATCGACACCAGCCTTGAGGATGACGTCGCGATCGCGGCGTTGCGCAGCACGCCGTCCGGGGCGTTCGGCAGTTGCCGTTACAAGCTCAAGGGCCTGGATCAAAACCGGCGCGAATACGAGCGCCTGCTCGAGGTCTTCGCGGCCCACGACATCGGCTATTTCTTCTACAACGGCGGCGGCGACTCGGCAGATACCTGCCTCAAGGTCTCCCAGCTCTCGGAAACCATGGGTTATCCGATCCAGGCCATCCACGTACCCAAGACCGTCGACAACGATCTGCCGATCACGGACAACTGCCCGGGCTTCGGTTCGGTCGCGAAATACATCGCGGTATCGACACTCGAAGCCAGTTTCGACGTCGCGTCGATGGCCAAGACCTCGACCAAGGTCTTCGTGCTCGAGGTCATGGGACGGCACGCGGGCTGGATTGCGGCGGCCGGCGGCCTCGCCTCGACCGACGATCAGCCCCTCCCAATCCTGACCTTGTTCCCGGAGATCGCCTTCGACGAACGGGCCTTCCTCGCCCGGGTCAAGGACATGGTCGAAACCCACGGCTTCTGCTCGGTCGTGGTCTCTGAGGGCGTACGCAATGCGGACGGCCAGTTCCTTGCCGATCAGGGTCTGAAAGATGCCTTCGGCCATGCTCAGCTCGGCGGCGTCGCGCCCGTCATCGCCAACATCGTCAAGAACGGTCTCGGATACAAGTACCACTGGGGCGTGGCGGATTACCTGCAACGCGCGGCCCGGCACATCGCCTCGCGGACAGACGTCGATCAAGCCTACGCCATGGGCCGGACCGCCGTGGAGTTCGCCATCGCGGGCCGGAATTCGGTCATGCCGACGATCGAGCGGATCTCGGACGCCCCCTACGAGTGGCGAATCGGCTGCGCCCCGCTCGATCAGGTCGCCAACGTGGAAAAGATGATGCCGCGCTCGTTCATCACGGCAGACGGCTTCGGCATTACGGATGAATGCCGGCGCTATCTGCTACCGCTGATCGAGGGCGAAGACTACCCGCCGTTCAAGAACGGCCTGCCGTGCTACGTCAGGCTCAAGAACCTTGCTGTGGAAAGAAAGCTTAAAGAGAATTTCGAGATTTAACGCAGAGTGGCGAACGAAAATTGGGGAGGGATTTAGGGAAGGGTAGTCGAAACTACCCTTCATCCTCATCCATGCCAACCGTGGCGGATACGCTGGGATCGCGTTCCCGCTGGATACGATCGTAGATTTCCTCGCGGTGTACGGATACCTCCTTGGGGGCATTCACACCGATACGCACTTGGTTGCCTCGAACGCCAAGCACGGTCACGGAAATCTCATCACCGATGATGAGGGTCTCTCCAACCCTTCTCGTTAGAATTAACATAGCTCTCTCCTTAAATCAGGCTCTTACCCATGGAGGGATGACCGCCTCGGAAACTATCCATACCCTCGACGAACACCACAAACCTTCATGGGTCCCTAGCATCTAAAGTGCCAAAAGACGTCCATGTAATTCCTTTACTTTCCTCCTGAAACCGTTTGCTCAACCCCTATCTTGTCGGGGTACTCGCACAAATCCCGAATCAGACATTCGCCACAATGTGGCCGTCGCGCCGTGCAGACATAGCGTCCGTGCAGGATCAGCCAATGGTGCGCCCCCTGCTTGAATTCATCCGGCACGACCTGCATGAGTCGAGATTCCACGGCCCGCACATCCTTGCCTGGGGCCATTCCTGTGCGGTTCGCCACACGAAATATGTGTGTATCCACCGCAATGGTCGGCATACCGAAAGCCGTGTTCAAAACCACGTTGGCCGTTTTTCTGCCTACGCCTGGAAGTGACTCCAGCGCCTGCCTGTCAGCGGGCACTTCGCCACCGAAACGATCAGACAGTATAGCGCAAGTCTCGATAATATGCTTCGCCTTGCTGTTAAAAAGACCAATGGTTTTAATATACCTTTTCAGTCCGTCCTCGCCCAGCGCCAACATGGCCTTTGACGTATTGGCGACCCGAAAGAGTTCCTTCGTCGCGAGATTGACGGATTTGTCGGTCGCCTGAGCCGACAACATGACCGCGATCAACAGCTCGAAGGAAGAGTGATAGACGAGCTCAGTCCGGGGATCGGGATTGGCCTCGCGCCAGCGCGCAAAGATCGTGCGACAGGTCTTCTCGTCCACCGTTCCCCCGCACCGACCCTACGCGCGGGCTTCGGCCTCGGCACCCGCCACGATAGGCTCGGGCATCTGTCGCACGGCCTTGGCGCCGCGCGCATCGATCACGTTCTTGATTGCGATCAGAACGCCCAGCCCGATGAAGGCGCCGGGCGGCAGAATGGCCAGCAGGAAACCCTTGTAGTCATCGATGACCGTGACCTTCCAGGAACGCGCGGCCTCGCCGAACAGGATATGGGCATCCGCCATCCACGTCCCCTGCCCCAGGATCTCACGCATCGAACCCAGAACCACGAGGACCAGCGTGAAACCGAGCCCCATCATGAAACCGTCGAGCATGGACGGCAGCAAGGCGTTCTTCGAGGCAAAGGCCTCGGCGCGGGCAATGATCGAGCAATTGGTCACGATCAAGGGGATGAAGATGCCGAGCGCCAGATAGAGGTCGTGGACATAGGCGTTCATGGCCAGTTCGATCGCCGTCACGATGGCCGCGATGACCATGACGAACACCGGGATGCGGATCTCCGGTTTCAGCCAGTCGCGAATGATCGAGACCGTACCGTTGGACAGGACCAGGGTCACCATGGTCGCAAGCCCGAGGCCGAGTCCGTTGACGACGGTCGTCGTAACGGCCAGCAACGGACACATGCCCAGGATCTGGACCAAAGCGGGGTTGTTCGCCCAAAGTCCCTGTCGGGTGATCGCACGGAAATCAGCCATGCTCGCCTCCCGGTGGCGTCTCGCCACCATTGAACAGTTCGTTCCGATGTTTGGAATAATAAAGCAAAGTGTGGTGCACCGCCTTAACCACGGCCCGCGGCGAGATCGTCGCGCCCGTGAACTGGTCGAAAATGCCGCCGTCCTTCTCCACATGCCAGCCGAGTTCGTCGGGATTCTTCAGGGAATGCCCATCGAAGGACTTGACCCAATTCGTTCGCGAGATATCGATTGCGTCGCCCAGTCCCGGCGTTTCCTGCTGGGACAGGACGCGAACGCCGAGCAAGGTGCCGTCAAGCCGGATCGCGACCAGCAAATGGATCGCGCCGTTGTAACCGTCCGGCGCGAACGGCGTCAGCACGACGGCGGCCGGCTTGCCGTCACGGCGCGCGCGATAGGCGGTGATCGACTTTTTCGAGCCCAGCCACTCGCGGGAAGTCACGAGCTTGATATCGCTCGTGATGTCGTTGTTGTAAAGCTCGCGAGGCACGATGGCATTCAGCGTCCTGAGCAGCGTGGCGCGCTCGTTGTCGGCGATACGTTCCTCGGTGGCGTCATGCATGCCCGCCACGAGCGCCGTGCCGGCGAATGCGAAGGCCGCCAGCAAAGCGGCCGTGATGATCATGTGTCGGGTCAGCGATTCCATACTTACTTCAGATGCCCGAACACGCGGGGTTTGAACCGGGCGTCGATCAGGGGCACTGTCATGTTCATGAGCAGCACCGAGAACGCCACGGCATCGGGATAACCGCCCCATACCCGGATGATGTAGACCAGGATGCCGATTCCGGCGCCGTAGACGAGCCGTCCCTGCACGCTGGTCGCCGCCGTCACGGGATCGGTCGCGATGAAGAAGGCGCCGAGCATGGTCGCGCCCGCGAACAGATGGAACATGGGCGAGACATAGGCGTTGCCATTGACGCCGTAGAAAATCAGGGACATGCCGGCCAACGACGCCAGCATCGCGACCGGGATCTGCCAGCCGATGATCCGGCGCCAGATCAGGAACAGGCCGCCGAGCAGATAAGCGAAATTGACCCACTCCCAGCCCTTGCCGCCGAAGTTGCCGAAGATCGGAATGATGCTGAGCATGCGGCTGGTCGCGTCGTCCAGGCCCAGCTGGGCGCGGATCTCGGCGATCGTGTTGCCCTGACGCAGGTTATTCTTGAGGCTGTCGAGCGGCGTCGCCTCGCTCAGCGCGTCGATCGTCAGCCCCGGCGGCAGGTGCCCGCCCAGGATGTAACTCAGACTCTGGGTGAAATCGAGCGGATGCTGGCTAAAAGTGATCACAGGCAGCCAGCTCGTCATCTCCCTCGGGAACGACACGAGCAAGAGCACATATCCCAGCATAGCCGGGTTGAACGGGTTGTAACCCAGACCGCCATAGAGATGTTTGCCGACGATGATCGCAAACCCGACGCCGATCAGCGTGATCCACCAGGGCGACAACGGCGGAATCGTCAATGCCAGCAACGTGGCCGTGACCACGGCGCTGCCGTCGCTGAGGAAGGGCTTCAGCGGCCGCTTGCGCAGCCAAAGCATGCCGCCCTCGCAGACTAAAGCGACCAGAATGGCGAAAAGAATATTGATCACGACGCCCCAGCCGAACAGCCAGACATAGGTCGCGATCCCCGGAATCAACGCCAGGAACACGGTCATCATGACCCGTGTCACGGAGTTCGACGTGGTGACGTGCGGCGACGTCGCGGTCCGGAACAGGCGGCTCATGCGTCTTTCTCCTCATTGCCGGCTTGCTGTTCGGGCGGCTGTTCAGCGGACGGAGTCTCTTTCGTGGCTTTCAAGGCCTCCTTGACTTCATCCTTCGCGGCGTCGGGCCGGACGCGCGCCTGCGCCTTCTGACGTTGGGTTTCAGCCTGATCCATGGCGGCCTGACGACGAGATTCGGCACGCTTCATGGCGGCCTCGACCTCGGTCTTGCGCGTATCCGCTGCGCCGGCCGCGGCCTTGGACGCCTCCAGCGCCGCCCGCTTCTGGGCGCGCAACGCGGCGGCTTCGGCCTTTTCGCGTTCGATACGCGCCTGGCGGCTATCGTGACGGCGGCGGGCCAAATCGGCCTTTTCCTTCTCGCGCTCCTTGATCCAGATGTCGCCCTTGGCGTAACGGAAATAGTGCACGAGCGGAATGTGGCTCGGGCAGACGTAGGAGCAGCAGCCGCACTCGATGCAATCGAATAAGTTGTATTCCTGCACGCGCTCGAGGTCGCGGAACTTGCTGTACCAGTAGATTTGTTGCGGCAGCAGATTGATCGGACAGGAATCCGCGCAGGCGCCGCAACGGATGCAGGGCATGGCCGTGTGCGTCGGCGCGCTCTCCCGGTGCAGGGCGAGGACACAGTTGGTTGTCTTGATCACAGGCAGATCGGCCCGCGACATCGAGAAGCCCATCATGGGGCCGCCCATGATGATGCGCTCGATCTTGGCGAGATCACCGAGGCAGGACGTGATGAGTTCATCCATGCGGGTGCCGATCAGGACTTCCAGATTGCGCGGACGGCCGACGCCGTCGCCGGTTATGGTCACGAGCCGCGAAATCAAGGGCGTGCCGTGATGCACGGCATGGTATACGGCCGCCGCCGTACCGACATTGGTGCCGACGACGCCGACGCTGGCGCACAGACTGTCGGTGGGCACTTCCTTGCCGGTCAGCACCTTGACGAGCTGTTTCTCGCCGCCCTCGGGATACAGTGTCGGAACCGGCACGACCTCGACGCCTTCCATGCCCTCGATGGCCGCGCGCATGGCGGCGATGGCCTCGGGCTTGTTGTCCTCGATCGCGATCAGGCATTCACGAGCCTGCAAGGCATGGCGCACGATGTTCATGCCGCCGATGATCTCGTCGGCCTGGCGGCGCATCAGGGCGTCGTCGCAAGTGATGTAGGGCTCGCACTCGGCGCCGTTCAGGATCAAGGTCTCAATGACCTTGCCGCCGCCCGGATTCATCTTGATATAGGACGGGAAACCGGCGCCGCCCAAGCCGACGATGCCGGCGTCGCGGATCCGGTTACGCAGTTCGGAAGGCTCGAGCGAGAGATAGTCGGCGATGGGCTCGCGGTCGATCCAGCGGTCCTCGCCGTCGGCCTCGATGACGATGCAGGGCGCGGAGAGTCCCGACGGATGCGGCACGGGATAGTCGCCGATATCGATGATCCGACCCGAGGTCGGCGCGTGCAGCGGCGCGCTGACGTAGCCCTTGGCCTTGGCGATTCTCTGGCCCTTGAGGACCAGGTCGCCGACTTCGACGATGGGTTCGGCGGGGGCCCCGATGTGCTGATGCAGCGGCAGCGTCAGCCTGCCCGGCAGTTCCGCCTTGAGGACCGGCTGATCGTTGGATTCACGTTTGTGCTGGGGCGGGTGGACGCCGCCGTGAAAACGCCAAAGGCGGCGGGTCGAAAAGAGATCGGCATCCGTCACCGGCCGCCCTCCAGAGCCAGTTCGGGATGCGGCCACTTCCAGGTCCCGACCTCCTGCGACACCGGCACCATGGCGATGCAATCGACCGGACACGGCGCCACGCAAAGCTCGCAACCCGTGCACTCGCCGGCGATCACGGTATGCATATGCTTGGCCGCGCCGAGGATCGCGTCCACGGGGCATGCCTGGATGCACAAGGTGCAGCCGATGCAGATCTGCTCATCGATGACGGCCAGCATCTTCGCCTTGGCCGCGCCGTTTTCGGGATTCAGCGGCTTGGGATCGCGGTCCAGCAGGTCCGCCAGCGCGATGATCGTGGTCTCGCCGCCGGGCGGACACTGATTGATGTCGGCCTCGCCGTTGGCGATCGCCTCGGCATAGGGTCGGCACCCCGGGTAGGAACACTGTCCGCACTGGGTCTGGGGCAGAATGGCGTCGATCTGATCGACGAGCGGATCACCCTCGACCTTGAAACGCACGGCCGCGAAGCCCAGCAGCAGGCCGAACACCAGCGCAAGCCCCACCAAGGCGAGAACGGCAACCATGATCAGACCCTGACCAGGCCGGAGAAGCCCATGAAGGCCATGGCCATGAGGCCGGCCGTAATGAGCGCGATCGAGGAGCCCCGGAACGGGACCGGCACGTCGGCCACGGTAATGCGCTCACGCATCGCCGCGAATAGGATCAGGACCATCGAAAAACCGACAGAGGCGCCGAAGCCGTAAAGCGCCGAGCGGATGAAACCGGCGTCCTGCTGGACATTGAGCAGCGCCACGCCGAGCACGGCGCAGTTGGTCGTGATCAGGGGCAGGAAGATACCCAACACCTTGTAAAGCAGCGGGCTCGTCTTCTGGATCACCATCTCGGTGAACTGCACGACGCCGGCAATGACAAGAATGAAGGTAATCGTACGGAGATATTCCAAGCCCAGCGGCGCGAGCAAATAGGCGTTAGCCAGGTAACTGCACACCGAGGACAGCGTCAGCACGAAGGTCGTCGCCAGCGCCATGCCGGTCGCGGTCTCGAGTTTCCGGGAAACGCCCAGGAACGGGCAAAGCCCCAGGAACTTGGTCAATACGAAGTTATTGACCAGGACCGTGCTGACTAGAATGAGTGCGTATTCCTTCATTTAACTTAGATGTCCGATACAGTTCACTTCGCCTATATTCAACGGGCCGTTGAAGTGCGGCCAAGGGATGGCGTACAAGGCGGAAACGGCCGAAAAAGCGCAGTGTACACGAAGTACACGAGCATTTTGAGGTCGTTTCCCACACAGCGATACGCCTTTGGACACGCTTCAACAGCCCGTTAGTGGATGCGCATGCCCGGGCGTGCCCCGCTATCCGGCTTCAGGATCCAGATATCCTCGCCCCCGGGTCCGGCCGCAAGCAGCATGCCTTCCGAAACGCCGAAGCGCATCTTTCTCGGCGCCAAATTAGCTATTATGACAGTTAATTGACCGATCAGTTCGCCCGGAGAATACTTGCTTTTGATGCCGGCGAAGATCTGTCGCTTCTCGCCTCCACCCAGGTCGACGATCAGGCGCAGCAACTTATCGGCGCCATCGACGTGCGACGCATCGACGACACGGGCGACGCGCAGGTCGACGCGATTGAATGCGTCGATATCGATCGTCTCGGCAAACGGTTCGATGTCCGGATCGGCTTCATCCACGGGTTCGGGCTGGGCCGCCGGCAGAGACGACTGGCTGGCCTCGACCATGGCCTCGACCGCCTTGGGATCGACACGCTGGGCCAGATGTTTGTAGGGCTCGATGTCGTGATCGAGCAGCAGCGAATCCGCATCCGCCCACGACAAGGGCCCGATGAGCAGAAAGGCCTCGACCTCGGAGGCGAGCTTGGGCATGACGGGCTTGAGGAAGAGCGTCAGCAGGCGAAACAGGTTGATGCCGGTCGTGCAGACCTTGTGCAGGCGGTCCGTCTGGTCCTCGCCCTTCATGGTCCAGGGCGCCTGTTCGGCGATGTAGGCGTTACCCTGATCGGCCAGCTCCATGATCATGCGCACGGCCTCGCTGTAGCGCCGCGACTCGTAGCACTCCCGGATCGCGCCAGCGGCCGTCTGCAAGGGACGCAACACGGCCAGATCGATCTCGTCCAACGCCGCGCACAGTTCGCCCTCGAAACGCTTATGGATGAATCCGGCCGTACGGCTCGCGATGTTGATGTACTTGCCGATCACGTCGCTGTTGACCCGATTGATGAAATCGTCCAGGTTCAGGTCGATGTCTTCGACGCGGTTGTTGAGCTTGGCGGCGAAGTAGTAGCGCAGATATTCCGGATTCAGGTGATCGAGATAGGTCCGCGCCATGATGAAGGTGCCGCGCGATTTGGACATCTTCTTGCCGTTGACGGTCAGGAATCCGTGCACATGGATCCGGGTCGGCGTCCGGTAGCCGGAATGATGTAGCATGGCCGGCCAGAACAAGGCGTGGAAATACAGAATATCCTTACCGATGAAATGATGCAGTTCGGCGTCGCTGTCCGGGCCCCAGAAGGCGTTGAAATCGAGACCCTCGCGTTCGCAAAGGTTCTCGAAGCTCGCCATGTAACCGACCGGCGCATCCAGCCAGACGTAGAAATACTTGCCGGGCTCGCCGGGGATTTCGAAACCGAAGTAAGGCGCGTCCCGGGAGATGTCCCAATCGCGAAGCCCCCCCTCGAACCATTCATCCAGCTTGTTGCGGGACTCTTCCTGCAAGGGAGACTCCTGATCCGCCGCGCCGCGCAACCAACCTTCCAGGAATTCGCGACACGCGGACAGGCGGAAGAAGAAATGTTCGGAATCGCGGCGCACGGGCGCGGCGTCCGAAAGCGTCGAGCGTGGGTTGATCAGTTCGGTCGGATCGTAGGTCGCGCCGCAGTGTTCGCAGGCGTCTCCGTACTGATCCTGGGCATGACACCGCGGGCATTCGCCCTTGATGTAGCGATCCGGCAGGAACATCTCCTTGACGGGGTCGAAGGCCTGCTCGATCGTGCGCCGCTCGATCATGCCGCCGTCGCGGAGGCGCGTGTATATCCCGCCGGAGAGCGCCTTGTTCTCGGCCGAATTCGTCGAATAGTAATTGTCGAAACCGATCAGGAAGCCCGCGAAATCGGCCCGATGCTCGGCATGCACGCGTTCGATGAGCTGCTCGGGCGTGACGCCCTCCAACTCGGCCCGCAGCATGATCGGCGTGCCGTGGGTGTCGTCGGCGCAGACGTAGTAGCACTCGTGTCCGGCCATGTGCTGCGACCGCACCCAGACGTCGGTTTGGATGTACTCAACGAGGTGACCGATATGGATCGGCCCGTTGGCGTACGGCAAGGCGCTCGTCACGAGGATCTTGCGCTTGGCCGTCTGGTCGTTTTGCACGGGAGTCGCGTTCGCGTCGCTCAAAGATGTTTCCTGCTCGCTGATGGATTCTTTAGACAAAGGCAGCCGGGGATTATAGCCCAAGCATTTCCCACACCCAAGCGCCGAACGGCGCTATTTCAAAGCCATCTCATCGGCAATGCGCGACGAAGATTGATCGCTTTCCCGGACTGAATTAAGGTGTACGGTATCGTCACCAACGCCTAAGGCAGGACACAGCATCATGCAGGACACGTTCATTCTTCTCCCGGCCGAGCGCCCCGAGAACGCCCATTTGCTCCGGATCCCGTCCGACGTCCTCGAACGGGACGCCTTTCGCCTCGTCACGGCGCTGGCCGCCGAGATCGAGGAAGGCTCCGGCAAGGACAACGCCCGCGAACTCCTCGAGCGCCTGGCGGAAAAAGGCTTCACCGAAGTGCCGCTGATCGTCGGCCCGCAGCTCGTTTAAGCGGCGCCCGATCCTTATGGAGAAAGAGACGTGCTTTCCGGCACATGAGACCCTGTTGGCCGCGGTTCCCGAATCGAACCCGCCCGAACGCGTTTGCAGAAACAAACCGCAACAAACTTTCGTCGAAAAATTGAACGAGGACGCCCGCGGCATCGCGCGGCACGAGGGCAAGGTCACGTTCATCGAGGGCGCGCTTCCGGGCGAGACCGTCACGTTCTGCCTCGCCAAGCAACGCGGCAACTACGACACGGGCTGGACCCTGCACGTCGATGAACCCTCCGCCGACCGGGTCGAACCCGCCTGCCCGCACTTCGGCGTCTGCGGCGGCTGCAGCCTGCAGCACATGGCCGCCCCGGCCCAGATCCACGCCAAAGAGGACATCCTGCGCGAGAAATTCCAGCAGTTCGGCCGCCTTGCGCCCGAGGAATGGCTGCCGCCGCTCAAGGGCCCGGAATGGCACTACCGGCGCAGCGCGCGCATCGGCGCGCGCTTTCTCGACAAGAAGGACAGCATCCTGGTGGGTTTTCGCGAGCGCGCGAGCAAGTTCCTCACGCCGCTCAAGAGCTGCGCCGTGCTCGACAAGCGCGTCTCCGACCTGATGCCCGAGCTGCACTATCTGATCAATCAGCTGTCCTGCCGCCGGCGCCTGCCCCAGATCGAGATCTCCTGCAGCGACGACGTCGCCTGCATGGTATTCCGTCATCTGGTCCCGCTGACAGATAAGGATGTCGAGATCCTGACCCAGTTCGGCCAGGCCTACGACGTCCATGTCTGTACCCAGGCCGGGGGGCCGGATACCATCACGCCCGTCTGGCCGACCGAAATGCCCGAGCTGCGCTACACCTTGCCGGACTTCGACCTGGAGATGCACTACGGCCCGGCCCATTTCGTCCAGGTCAACGCCGAGATCAACGAGGCCATGATCGGACGTGCCATCGACCTTTTGGCGCCCGGCCCGGACGACGTCGTCGCCGACCTGTTCTGCGGCCTCGGCAACTTCACGCTGCCGCTCGCCCGCCGCTCGGGACGGGTGACCGGCGTCGAGAACCACGAAGGGCTTCTGGATCTCGCGCGCAAGAACGCCGCCTGGAACAAGGTCGACAACGCCGAATTCCGCTGCATCGATCTCCATAACGAGATGGCGGCGCAGCGCTTCTGGAAGGAAAGCGAGTGCCGCCTACTGCTCCTCGATCCGCCGCGCACCGGGGCCATGGAGACCATCAAGCACCTGCCGAAGAAACAGATCGAACGCATCGTCTACGTGTCCTGCCAACCGGCGACGCTGGCTCGCGATTGCGAATACCTCGTCAACTCCCTCGGCTACACCCTCAAGGCCGCCGGCGTCATGGACATGTTTCCGCATACGAGCCACGTCGAGTCGATGGCGTTGTTGGAGCTTTGATCCCTCGCGGGCACGGCACGCCGTGCCCCTACAGAGCAACACGGTTAACGGTGGGAACGATGCGGTTTCCTCGGTAGGTTGGGCTGAACGACGCGAAGCCCAACAGCCGACGGTCACGCCCCGACCGACAAACACCACCCGTAGGGGCACGGCGTGCCGTGCCCGTCTTTTGCAAATCGATTACCTCACCCGCGAAACGCCCATCAGGGCACGGCACGCCGTGCCGCGGGCAAACCGGTTAACGGTGTGCGATCGATGCGGTTGCCCCGCATCCTACGACGCCTTCATCGCTGCCTTGATGCGTTCGGCCGAAATCGGCTCGGGGGTCTTGAGGTGTTGGGCGAACAGCGACACGCGCAGTTCCTCGAACTGCCAGCGCACCGGGTCCCGGGCAGCGGCGAGGGCATCGGGCCAGCGCTTTTGGGCGGTTTCCCACAGGGGCTGAATTTCGAGCATGCGGCGGCGGTCCTTGTCGGGCTCGGCCACGAGGCGTTCGAGCCTGACCGCGACGGCCTTGAGGTAACGCGGATAATGCCGCAAACGGTCGCGGTCGATCGCGGCCAGGAATCCGGGGAACAGCAACAGGTCGAGCTGGCCTCGGATATCCGACTTAACCTTGAGCAAGGCCGGGCTCTGCGCGCGTTTCATGCGATCCCGGATCTCCCGATAGGGCGCCATGAGCTCCTTGAGCAGGCCCGCATAGGTCTCGAACGCGGCTTCGAGCCGCTCGTGGCCGTGCGCGGCAAAACGCTCGAAACCCGAGGCATCGCGCGGCGGCGCAAGCGACTCCAAAGCCATCCGGCCCGCCGCGCGCTGCAGATCGTCCTGTAAATCGCCGGAGGCGCCCAACGTCCGGTACAGCAGTTCCAGCGCCTGCCGATCCGATAGCTTGTTCCAAAGCCCACGCAACACATCCTTCTCGCGCATCAGGAACAAGCGCAATACGCCGTCGGCATGCGCGCGGGCGGCCTTGTCCGGGTTGTCGACGAGCCGGAGCGAGACCTTCCTGCCCTCCTCGACCAGCGCCGGAAAGACGCTGACACGGATGCCCATCTGGTCGAGTTCGAGTTCCGCGGGAATCCCGCCCGCAGGAAGGTCCTTTGCCCAATCGCGAACATCCGTGCGCTCGATGTCCGGCGTCGGCATGGCCTGCACGGCCGCCTCGATACGCCCGCCGAGCCGCTCGCGAAGCGAAGTCAGATCCCTTCCAGTGGCGACGATCTTGCCCTCGCCGTCTATGACCGAAACATGCATGCGCAGATGATCCGGCAGACTGTCCGGAGCCCAGGCGCTCGACGGCACATCGACGCCGGTCATGCCCTTGAGCGCCAGGGCCAACGCCTCCGACAACGAAGCCGGCCGATCCTTTTCGCTCATGCCGGCCAACCGCGTACAGGCCGCGACCGCGAAATCGCGCGCCGGCACGAAATTGCGCCTAAGCGTCTTCGGCAGACTCTTGATCAGGGCGATGACCTTATCCTCGAGCAGACCGGGCACGAGCCATTCGAGGCGCGCCGGATCGACCTGATCGACCGCCATGAGCGGCACGGTCAACGTGACGCCGTCCTCCGGCTCGCCGGGCTCGAAGCGATAACTCAACGGTAGCTTGAGCGGTCCGATTTGAAGCGCGTCCGGGAAATCCGCGGCATCCGTATCCGCCTCTGTTTCGCCGCGCAAATCGGCTTCGCTGAACAGCATGCGCTTGCGCTCGGCCTCCTTCGCCTTTTTGAGCCAGGCTTGAAGGCTGCGCTGATCGACGATGTCGTCGGGCACGCGATCGGCATAGAGATCGGCGATCGCCTCGACATCGAGCACGAGTCCGCGCCGCCGGGTCTTTTCCTCGACGCCGGTGACCTGCGCCAGGAGCTCCGTATTCCAAGTCAGAAAATCGAGCCGCCCCGCCACCTCGCCTTCCGCCAGCGCGAGCAGGAAGATGCGGCGCGAGACCTCGGGATCGATACGCGCATAGGCGACCTTGCGCCGCGCATGCAGGATCAAACCGAACAAACTCGTCTGCTCGAAAGCCACCACCTCGCCGCGACGTTTCTCCCAATGCGGCTCGAAATAATGCCGGCTGATCAGATCGGGCGACGCGACGGCCTCGATCCACTCCGGCTCGATGCGGGCGACGGTGTGGGCGTAGAGGCGCCGGGTCTCCAAGAGGAGCCCCGCCATGATCCAACGCGGCCGCTTGCGCGCCAGGGCCGAGCCCGGAAAGATCGCGAGCTTGATGCCGCGCGCGCCGAGGTATTCGGCCTCCTCCTTGTGACGCGCAACCTGACCCAACAGCCCCGTCAACAGCGCCTTGTGGACTTCGGCCGGATCGGCGGGCTGCGCGTTTTCCTTGAAGCCCATCTGGCTCAGCGTCTGATGCAACTGGCGATGGGTGTCGCGCCATTCGCGGACCCGAAACCACGACAGAAAGTGCTCGCGGCAATACTGGTGCTGCTTGCGGCGCGACTGGTGCTGGAACACCTCGTCGAGCGCGTGCCAGAGTTTCAGAAAACTCAGAAAATCCGAGGTCTCGTCGGCGAACAGACGATGTTTTTGATCGGCCGCCTGCTCGGCCCCGGCCGGACGATCGCGCGGGTCCTGGACCGAGAGCGCAGAGATGATTACGAGCACCTCCGAAAGACATCCCCCGTGGGCGCCCGCGAGCAGCATGCGGCCGAGCCGCGGATCGACCATGAGCTTGCTCAGTTGCCGTCCGAGCGGCGTCAAACGGCGCTTGCCGTCGAGCGCGCCGAGTTCGCTCAGCAGGCGATAGCCGTCGTTGATATAACGCGAATCGGGCGGATCGATGAACGGAAAGGCCTCGATGTGGGCCAGCCCCAGCTCGGCCATTTGCAGGATCACACTGGCAAGATTGGTCCGTTGTATCTCCGGCACGGTCTGCTCCGGCCGACCGAGCAGGTCGTCCTCGCGGTAAAGCCGGACGCAGATGCCGGGCCCGACGCGCCCGCAACGCCCGGCGCGTTGCTTGGCCGAGGCCTGGGAAACGGGCTCGATCGGCAACCGCTGGACCTTGCTGCGGTGGCTGTAGCGACTGATGCGGGCGAGCCCCGTATCGACGACGTAACGGATGCCGGGCACGGTCAGCGAGGTCTCGGCCACGTTGGTCGCAAGCACCACGCGGCGGCCGCGATGCGGCGCGAAGATCTTTTGCTGGTCCTGAACGCTGAGCCGCGAAAAGAGCGGCAGGATCTCGGTGTGCGGATGGGCGTGATGGTTCAGGGCGTCGGTCGCCTCGCGGATCTCGCGCTCGCCGGAAAGAAAAACCAGGATATCGCCCGGCCCTTCGTGCAACAGCTCGCCGACTTCGCGGGCCAGATGCTCGGCAGGACCCTCGTCGCCGTCGTCCTCGGCCGGCGGACGGTAGCGGATCTCGACCGGATAGCCGCGTCCCGAGACCTCGACGACGGGCGCGCCGCCGAAGTGTCGGCTGAAGGTCTCGGTGTCGATGGTCGCCGAAGTGATGATGACCTTGAGGTCGCGACGCCTGGGAAGCAACCAGCTCAGATACCCGAGCAGAAAATCGATATTGAGGCTGCGCTCGTGGGCCTCGTCGATAATCAGCGTGTCGTAGGCGTCGAGCAAACGGTTGCGCTGGATCTCGGCCAGCAGGATGCCGTCGGTCATGAGCTTGACCTGGGTGTCGGCCTGGGTGCGGTCGTTGAAGCGGACCTTGTAACCGACCAGCCCCCCGGTCTCTCCGCCCAACTCCTCGGCAATCCGCGCCGCCACGCTACGCGCCGCGATACGGCGGGGCTGGGTATGCCCGATCACGCCGCCGGCGCCCTGCCCCAGCGCCAGACAGATCTTGGGCAACTGCGTCGTCTTGCCCGACCCCGTCTCGCCGCAGACGATGACGACCTGATGGGCGGCCAAGAGGCGCTGGATCTCCTCGACATGACCGGAGATTGGCAAGTCCTCCGGAAAAACGATCGCCGGACGCGCCGCCGCCCGCCGCTCGCGGGTTACCCGCGAAGCCTCGATCCGCGCCGCCAGATCGCCAAGCGCCTTCTCGATATCCTCGCCATTGCGCTGCCGTTGCGCCAAGCGGTCGCATTGCGAGCGCAAGCCGCGCCTATCGGCAAGCATGACGCTGTCGAGCGCCTCGCGGAGCGTTTTGATGGAAAAAGACATAACGGAATTAAGACGACGATCCGGAATCCGGAAGCCGAAGCAGTCGCTCGCTGCGCCAAACCCGAATGATCCGGATGGTATTGTCCTCGTGCAAATACACGATACGAAACGGCGGACGAATCAACTCCCTGATCCGCTCCTCACCGAACTCAGGTACGACCCTGCCGATAGACGGGTGAGCGACCAGCATCTGGACATGCCCAAGGATTTCGGAAAGCAAGCGCTTGCCGATCTCGGGAACGCCTTCGTTGTTGTAATGCGCCTGAATATCGGCCAAATCGGCATAGGCCGATTCGGCGAGAGCGATTTCCACCTAATCCAACCCCAGCCGTTTCCTGGCCTCGTCAAGCGTCAGTGTCTTCCCTTCCCGGACGTCCATCAAACCGACCGCAACGGCCTTCATGAAGGCCCGTTCTTCCTCAAGCCGCTCATATTCGTCGATACCCTGCATGACCGCGACCCCGCGCCCCCGACTGGTTAGCAACACCGGCCGATGCGAATCCTTGGCGTGATTGACCACCTTGCCGGGGTTCACCTTGAGATCGGACAAGGGAACGACATCCTGGGAAAACTTGGTCGACATATGCGTAACCTCTACCTGACATTCACAGGACCGGATTATAGCACCAGTTATCAGGGCTAATTACAGCTAAATCAATCCAACGGACTGCGCACCGCGTTGCCTCCCCGGTTCAGGACGTGCGTATAGATCTGCGTCGTACGTACGTCCTTGTGGCCGAGGAGTTCCTGCACGGTGCGGATATCGTAGCCGTCTTCAAGCAAGTGGGTCGCGAAGGAATGACGTAACGAATGGCTGCTCGCAGGCTTGACGATACGAGTCCTCCGCAATGCGGTCTTGAACGCCCGCTGAAAGGCCTGCTCCCCGAAATGATGGCGGCGAACGATCCCAGTACGCGGATCGCGAGACAATGTCGCGGCGGGAAACACGTACTGCCAACCCAACTCCCTACCGGCATTCGGATACTTGCGCCCCAGCGCATGGGGCAGATAGACTGGGGCGACCTCGTTCAGGAGATCTTGCTCATGGATGGTGCGCACCCTGCCAAGCTGACGGCTCAACGGCTCCACAAGCGACCGTGGCAGCATCGTTCGCCTGTCCTTCCCTCCCTTGCCGTCACGAACCGTGACCTCAAGCCGCTCGAAATCGACGTCCTTGACGCGCAACCGCATCGCCTCCATCAAACGCAATCCGGAACCGTACAACAGGGATGCGATCAGATGGTGGGTCCCATCCAATTGGGCGAGCAGATCGCGAACTTCCGTTTTGGACAGAACGACCGGCAGACGCGGCGGCTTCTTGGCCCTCGTAATCCCATCCAGCCAAGGCAACTCGATAGACAATACTTCCTTGTACAAAAACCAAGGCCTGATTCTGGGTCGACGCCGAAACCTGCCCGACAACGGCAAGATGGGTCAAATACGCCTCCACCTCCGAAGCCCCCATTTCCGCCGGGTGGCGCTTGTTGTGAAACAGAATAAATCGTCGAATCCAGTCGACGTAGGATTTTTCGGTACGAATGCTGAAGTGCTTGACCCGACAACGCTCGCGCACCCGGTCAAGCAGACGCGGTTCTTTGGACTGATCCATAGCCCTGCTCCCTCCTTGGAAAAGCGACGTGTTATATCACGTCACCGGCTGTTAAATCAGATACTTACTGACCGCCGTGAATTTTATCAGTCGAAAGTGACGCATTACAACACGTCACTTTCGACGTCTAATTATAGTTATGCATCTAATCGAGAATGAGCGAAAAGGGGATCTCTAAAAACCCCTGCTAATCTGCGATAATAACGCATTGATAAATAAACGGGTAGAAGGTATGCAACCGGGATTTTTTGACCACGCTGAGCGTCTTGATCTATTAGAAAGGCTGGGAGACCCATTGCCCAA
>WGNS01000049.1 GCA_016124415.1 Gammaproteobacteria bacterium
ACGACGAAGCCGATTCTCAGCGGGAAGTCGTCGACGATCTTATGATCCCCCGTGGGCGCGGCTGGAACATTGGGAAGCGCCGAAAATTTTCCCTCGACGCGAAAACCACTGATTTGGCGAACTTCATGGAAAGCGTAGACGATCGGTCCGGCCGACTCCCGAACGGAAATCTTCATTTCCGATGCCGACACGGAGACGGCGTTCGCTGGGATATGCGCATATCGCTCGACATGCCAATCGCTCGCAGGAACGCCCGGGATCAGAACGAAGGCGGAAAGGATTGCCGGGCGCAGGGTCGTAAGCGACCTATAGCGGGCGGAAGGGCGAATTTTATTCGATGTCGTTTTTGCTTTGTCGCGCGAAGCGGCGTCTTCGCGGGCCGGCTCCAGCGGTTCGGTGAGACTTGTCGTCACACGGTGCCGAGCGATTAGGGCCGCCAATTTCGGCGCAAGAGTAAAAGTCCGTTTCAAGGGCGACTCCTCCGCTTGGGCGTTTCGTATCCGCTACGGCCCGAGCATACCCCGTTCGCCCGAAAGGGCAATATCCGCGATGATGCCGTATCGGGCGCGTCCGTCCCCGAAGACCGCTTAGCCGGCGCGTCGATCCAGTTTGCGGAAGTGCACGGCTTCGGCGAGATGGGCCTGGCGCACATCCGGGTTCCCGGCGAGGTCGGCGATCGAACGGGCGACCCTGATGATCCGATAATAGGCTCGGGCCGACATGCCGAGCCGCGTACAGGCGTCCTGAAGAAAGCGCCTCGACGCATTGTCGAGAGGGCAGATTTCATTGATCTCGGCGGCGGACAATTCGAAATTGGGTTTGCCCTGGCGGCGAATCTGGAGATTTCGGGCGTCGACGACCCGCGATCTGACCGTGACGCTGTCCTCGCCGCCGGCGGGGGCTCGTTCGGTCAAGACGCTGATCGGCACCGCCGGGACCTCGACATGCATATCGATACGGTCGAGCAACGGGCCGGAGATGCGTTGCCGGTAGCGTTGGATCTTTTCGGCGGAACAGTGGCAGTGGCCGGCAGGATCGCCCAAATGTCCGCAGGGGCAGGGATTCATGGCGGCGACCAGTTGAAAACGGGCGGGGTATTCGACCTGCTGGGCTGCCCTCGAGATCGCGATCGTCCCGGATTCCATGGGTTCGCGCAGGACTTCGAGAACGTGGCGATCGAATTCGGGCAGTTCGTCCAGAAACAGGATCCCATTGTTGGCGAGCGAGATTTCCCCCGGACGCGGATGACTGCCGCCGCCGACCAGGGCGACGGCGGAGCACGTGTGATGCGGTGCTCTGAACGGCCGGACGCGCCATCCCGGAATCGTCCGGGTGTGCTGCGTCAGCGAGTAAATCGCCGCCGTTTCCAGCGCCTCTTCCTCGTTCATCGGCGGCAGTATGCCCGGCAGGCGACTGGCCAGCATGGTCTTGCCGCTGCCCGGCGGTCCGACGAAGAGCAGGCTGTGGCCGCCGGCGGCGGCGATCTCCAGCGTCCTCCGGGCATGCAATTGTCCGCGCACCTCGGCCAGATCCGGAACGGCGGCAGCTCCAGACGTCGTTTCGGTCTCCGGAGCGCAGTCGGGCAGGAAGGTCTGGCCGCGCAGATGGGCGCAGACCTCGAGGAGGTCGTTGGCGTGCAGCGTCCTGGCGTCGGGAATCAGTCCGCATTCGTTCCGGTTGCCCTTCGGGACGACCAGGCAACGTCCGGCGGCGCGGCTTTGCAGGGTGACCGGGATGATGCCGCGCACCGGCCTTAGCTCGCCGTTCAGGCCGAGTTCGCCGACGAATTCGTGGTCGGCGAGGGCGTGAACCGGGACTTGGCCCGAAGCGGCCAGGATGCCGAGCGCGATGGCGAGGTCATATCGGCCTCCCTCCTTGGGCAGGTCTGCCGGAGAGAGGTTCACGGTCATTCGTCGGCTCGGGTACTCGAAGCGGGCGCTCAATAGCGCGGCTCTGACGCGATCCTTGCTTTCGCGGACCGCAGCCTCGGGTAGGCCTACGATCGTGAGGCCCGGAAGGCCGTTGGAAAGATGGACTTCAACGCGGACAAGGGGCGCCGCGATGCCCAGTTGGTCGCGGCTCAGGACGATAGCTAACGACATTTACTCCTCCTTGAGTAAATTTGGGGGGCGACGCCCCGGGGTTATTTCTTTGCGGCGTCTCCTTCCTTGCTCGGGCTCTGTTCCTTCAGCATGGCTTCAAGCTCCGCCAGGCGTCGTTCCAGCGCTTCGATCTTTTCGCGGCTGCGCGCCAATACGCCCTTCTGGATCTCGAACTCCTCGCGGTTGACGAGGTCGAGACGGGACAATGCCGAACCCAGGACGGCGCGGACGTTCTTTTCCACATCCTCCTGGATGCGTCGGGCGCCGCTCGGCATGGCCTCGGAGATGCGCTTGACTGTGTCGTCGATAAACCTGGTGTCGATCATGGTGGTCACCGTTTGCTTCTTTGGATCCGCCATTCTACCCCGCTTTCTCACCCGACTCCACGATGCGGTTCCGTTCTGTGCACCGAGCGGGCGCGGGCGCACCATTGTGGTGCGCGTCGAGGCATGGTTCGCGCAAAAATAATCATAGTTCATTGTATTTATAGTAAAAAATAAATTGGCACGCTTCGTGTATTGAGGGATGTGCAGTGAGCGTGATGACCCTCTAGGCCCTCACCGCCCGAACTGAACTGAAAAACGACATCCTTAACAGTCCACAAAGGAGACAAAATGCCATGAAGCTGGTCAGCGCAATCATCAAGCCATACAAGCTCGACGACGTGCGTGAGGCCCTGTCCGAGATCGGAATCCAGGGCGTCACGAGCACCGAGGTCAAGGGCTTCGGTCGACAGAAAGGGCACACCGAACTTTATCGCGGCGCGGAGTACGTGGTCGACTTCCTGCCCAAGGTCAAGATCGAGGTCGCGATCCAGGAATCCATGCTTGATCAGGTCCTCGAGACCATCGCCAATGCGGCGCGTACGGGCAAGATCGGAGACGGCAAGATCTTCGTGCAGTCTCTCGAGCAGGTCATCCGTATCCGTACCGGTGAGACCGGGGCGGACGCCATTTAACCCTTTTAGTCGTTAAAACATTGGAGTATCGATAATGAGAAATAAGCTGCAACGCCTCTTCTTACCAAAGTCTCTGGGCGCGATCCTGTTGGGTCTGATGCCCATGTCGGCCATGGCTGAAGACACCTTGAACTCCGGCGATACCGCTTGGATGCTGACGGCCACCGCGCTGGTTCTGTTCATGACCATCCCGGGGCTTTCCCTGTTCTACGCCGGTATGGTGCGCAGCAAGAACGTGCTGTCCATCATGATGCAGTGTTTCGCCATCACCTGTTTGGTGTCCGTGATCTGGGCGGTTTACGCCTATAGCATCGCCTTCGGCGGCGACGGCGCCGTAATGGGCGGATTCGCCAAGGCCTTCCTGGCGGGCGTCGGCGTCGACACGTTGAGCGGTTCGATTCCGGAAACGGTCTTCATGACCTTCCAGATGACGTTCGCGATCATCACCCCGGCCTTGATCGTCGGCGCCTTTGCCGAGCGTATGAAGTTCTCCGCTATCCTGCTGTTCATGGGGATCTGGGTCAGCGTCGTCTACGCCCCGATCGCCCACTGGGTATGGGGCGGCGGCTGGTTGAGCAAGTTCGGCGTCCAGGATTTCGCCGGCGGTACGGTCGTCCACATCAACGCCGGTATCGCGGGTCTGGTTACCGCGCTGGTTCTGGGGCGCCGCAAGGGCTATCCGGAGACCATGATGGCGCCCCATAACCTGACGCTGACCGTGGCCGGTGCGGGCATGCTCTGGGTCGGTTGGTTCGGTTTCAACGCCGGTAGCGAGCTCGCTGCCGACGGTACGGCTGGCATGGCCATGGCCGTCACGCAGATCGCCACCGCCGCTGCCGCGCTGGGCTGGATGTTCGCCGAGTGGATGCGTCACGGCAAGCCGAGCGCCCTGGGCATCGCTTCGGGTGCGGTCGCCGGTCTGGTCGCCATTACCCCGGCTTCCGGTTCCGTCGGCCCGATGGGTGCGATCGTGATCGGTGCGGTCGCGGGTGTCGGATGCTTCATCGCCGCGACCAGCCTGAAGCGTGCGCTGGGCTATGACGACTCCCTGGATGCCTTCGGCGTCCACGGTATCGGCGGCATCATCGGCGCGCTCCTGACCGGTGTCTTCTCCGCCACGAGCCTCGGCGGTTCCGGTCTGGCTGAAGGCCATGACACCATCATGCAGCAGGTCATCGCCCAGGGTATCGGCGTGCTGGCCACTGTCGTGTACTGCGCCGTGGCAACTTTCATCATCCTCAAGATCGTCGATGCCGTTGTCGGACTTCGCGTCACCGAGGAGGAGGAAAGCCAGGGTCTGGACCTCTCGTCCCACGACGAGCGCGGCTACATCCTTCAGTAATCAATACTGCAAATCTCCCCCGCTTGCGGGCCCCAAAGGGCCCGCTTTTTTTTGCCTGGATGGTCTATACTTCGAAAAGAAACACAGTAGAGACCTCGTGGTGATGTCGAGAAAACCAGCTGTCGTTATGGTCTTTTCCGGTCTCGATCCTTCCGGAGGCGCCGGCGTACAGGCCGATATTCAGGTCATCACGGCCTTAGGCGCGCATTGTGCACCCATCGTTACGGCTTTGACCGTTCAGGATACGGTCGCGCTGAAGGGGTATCGGACTGTCGATCCTGAATTGATTCGCGACCAGGCGCAGACGATTCTGTCCGACATGCCCGTCGCCGCGATCAAGATCGGGATGCTGGGAAGCCCGGAATCCGTAGAGGTCGTCAGCTCGATCATCGAAGACCATCCCGCCATTCCCGTCGTTTTGGATCCCGTGCTACGGGCGGGCGGTGGTGGCGACTTGGTGGACGGCGACGCGATCTCGCACATGAAGCTGCGCCTGTTTCCATTGGTTACCGTGCTGACGCCGAATGTCGCCGAGGCGCGCGCCCTGAGCGGATGCAGCGACATCGACGAGGCCGCAGCAGCTGTGCTCGGCATGGGTTGCTCTCACGCCCTGATCACGGGCGGTGACGAGGAGGGGCTGCGTATCGTCAACGGTTATTATGACCGGGGCGGCTACTGCGAACACTACTTCTGGACGCGTCTGCCCGGGGTCTATCATGGCTCCGGTTGCACGCTGGCCGCGGCCCTGGCGACCCGTCTCGCTCAGGGGGCGGAGCCGGCCAGGGCCGTGGTGCAGGCGCAGGAATACACCCACTCGTGTATCCAGTTTGCCTACGCAGTAGGAAAAGGGCAATTGATTCCAGATCGATGGAACGGATGACCTAATGCCGTTGTCATAAAAATTTCACAAACTCATCATATAGTTGTCATGGACAAGGATTAGATTTTCACACGGACGGCAAAGGAGAGGAGAAATGAATATGACCTTCTACATCAAGGTCTGGACGGATGACCAAGTCACCCTGATGACCCACTTTGGGCAAGTTCTATGTACCTTCCGCAATCGTGACGAGGCCGTGCGCGCCTGTCAGGAATGGTATGCGAACGACAATATCCGCCTGGATTACGAAAACGTCACTCTTGAAGAGGCAGTGGTCGGCTTCTAGCCGACCTTTCCCCGCCTCGATCACCCATCCCATTCTTTCCAGCGCGTTGCGGAGTCGATATCCGGAGTGACGCTTCGGAGCAGGCCGTCGCTGACGTCGTAGACGAAACCGCTGATCGCGAGCGGTTGTCCCCGTTTCCAGGTTTCCTGAATAATCGCCGTGCGGCAGATATTCCTGACCTGAGAGGCTACATTGAGCTCCGTCATGCGCTGCAGGCGCTGTGTTTCATCGGGCAGAGCGTGGAGTTCCTCGTCGTGCAGGCGTGCCAGTTGGCGGATGTGATCGGTCCAGAGATCGACCGGCTTTGTGCTCTGACGGGTCATCGCCGCCCTGATGCCGCCGCAGCGATAGTGTCCGCAAACGATGATCCTCGGTACGCGCAGTTCCTCGACGGCATACTGCAGCACGGCCAGACAGTTCAGATCGCCCACGGCGAAGACGTTGCCGATGTTGCGATGCACGAAAAAGGTGCCCGCAGGCATCGGGATCAGATTCTCCGGCGAGACGCGGCCGTCTGAACAGCCGATCCAGCAGATTTGGGGTTCGTGTTCCTCTGCGAGCGTGGCGAAAAATGTGGGGTCCTTCTCGATCTGGCCGTTGGCCCAGCGCCGGTTGCGCTCCAGGAGTTGATCTATCGACAGCATGATCATAACCTTCAAAGAATCAGGGGAAACGGCCGGAGCGGCCGAAGGTTATGTTGGCAGTCAAAGACTGTCCAGTCAAATCCAACCGCGTGATCCGGAAGCGGACATCGGTACAACGAGTCACAGACGATGTTCGACCATTCTCAAAACCGTTCGGGGCCGCTGATCAGAGGCCTGTATCTGATCACGGAATCGCCCGGTCGCCGGCCGGAAGCCGCCTGGTTCGATATCATCGAGGCGGCGCTTGCGAGCGGCGTCTCGGTGCTGCAATTTCGGGACAAATCGGAGAACCGGGAGACGCGCCGCCGGTTGGCCGCGGCGCTCAGGGATCTATGCGGCGATTACGGTGTCTCATTCATCGTCAACGACGATATCGAACTGGCCTTGGAAACCTCCGCCGACGGCGTGCATCTCGGGCGCGATGATTGCGGAATCGCGGAGGCTAGGGGTCGTCTGGGTGCACGAGCGCTGATCGGGGTGAGTTGTTACGACGATCTTGCCAGGGCCGAAGATGCCGAGGCGAAGGGCGCGGACTATGTGGCCTTCGGGCGTTTTTTCCCGTCGCGCACCAAACCTGTGGCCCCGGGCGCCGGTACCGATGTTTTGCAACGCGCCAGGCAAGCGCTTACTATTCCGCGGGTGGCGATCGGGGGTATCGATTTGACCAATGCCTCGTCCGTGATCGAGGCGGGGGCCGATGCGGTTGCCGTGATCGGCGCGGTATTCGACAGTCCGGATCCGGCGGCGACCGTGAGGCGATTCCTGGCCCTGTTCGGCGGTTGACGGCCTAGGGTCTATATCGTGTCGACAGACCCTAATACAAGAATCTAACGAGGTGAAAATCAGTATGGCACTTTCTCATGAACTGTTTGTAAAGGCGAAGGCGCATATTCCGGGTGGCGTGAACTCGCCCGTCCGGGCCTTCAACGGCGTCGGCGGCGACCCCGTCTTTTTCCGTCGTGGAGAGGGCGCGCATCTGTTCGACGCGGAAGGCAAACGGTACATCGATTACGTGGGTTCGTGGGGGCCGATGATTCTCGGACATGCCCATCCGGATGTCGTCGCCGCTGTTCGCGAAGCGGCGGGCAACGGATTGAGCTTCGGCGCGCCGACGGAGATCGAGACGGTGATGGCCGATCGCATCTGCGCCCTGATCCCCTCGGTCGAGATGGTGCGCATGGTGAATTCCGGAACCGAGGCGACCATGAGCGCCATTCGTCTTGCCCGGGCGTATACGGCCAGGGACAAGATCATCAAGTTCGAGGGCTGCTATCACGGCCATTCCGATTCGCTGCTCGTCAAGGCCGGCTCCGGCGCCCTGACGCTGGGCGTGCCGACCTCTCCGGGCGTGCCGGCCGTCTTGGCCGCCGAAACGGTTACGCTGAACTATAACGACATCGAGCAAGCGGAAAAGGTCTTCTCCGAAATCGGCGAGCAGGTCGCTTGCGTCATCGTCGAGCCGGTCGCCGGCAACATGGGTTGCGTGCCGCCGGTGCCCGGTTTCCTGGACGGTCTGCGCCGACTTTGCGACCAATACGGTTCCCTGTTGATCTTCGACGAGGTCATGACGGGTTTTCGCGTCGGTCTCGGCGGTGCCCAGCAGCGCTACGGCATCCGCCCCGATCTCACGACGCTCGGCAAGGTCATCGGCGGCGGCATGCCGGTCGGCGCGTTCGGCGGCAAGGCCGCCATCATGTCCAAGATCGCGCCGCTTGGCCCGGTTTATCAGGCGGGCACACTGTCGGGAAATCCCGTGGCGATGGCGGCCGGACTCGCCACGCTCGAACTGATCTCGAAGCCGGGCTTTTTCGACGACCTGTCCGCCAAGGTCAAGCGCTTGACCGAAGGGCTCAAGACGCGCGCTCGGGCGTTCAACGTTCCGCTGCTCGAGCATCACGTCGGCGGTATGTTCGGCCTGTTCTTTACCGATCAGGATACCGTGCAGAATTATGCGGACGTGGCCCGTTGCAACGTCGAGCGCTTCCGCGCCTTTTTCCATGGCATGTTACGGGAAGGCGTCTATTTGGCGCCTTCGGCATTCGAGGCGGGTTTCGTGTCGGCCGCGCACGATTCGGCGACGCTGAAGGCGACGCTGATCGCGGCCGAACAGGTCTTCTCCGAGCTCGGGAAGAAATAATCCGGCGCCCGGGCAAAAGGCGGGCGCAACCGCGATGCCCCGCGAAAAATTCTTTTCGCGGGGCGATCACGGTGTGGTACAAAGATGTATCCATGACATAAACGGAGGCTTGCCATGTTGAAGAAGACGACGATGGTCCTGATGTTTTCCGCGCTCGTTGCGTCCTGTTCGAGTACCCCGGAGAAAGAGGTCGTTCCAGGGATGGCGGAAGGGTGTACGTTCCCGGACGCACCTTCCACGCCTGCTCCAGGTTGGATCTGTGACGAGCCGGTCGAAGGCCTCGCCGTCACGGCAGTCGGTTCCGCAGAGCATTCCAAGGCCGGTTTCGATTTCATGAAGCAGATGGCGGCGGCCTCGGCGCGCGTTCAACTCGCACAGCAGATGCGAGTTCAGGTGCGCAATATGATCAAACAATACGCCGAGACCACCGGCGCTGCCGACAGCGAGACCGTGGACAAGGTCAACACCTCGGTATCCAAGCTGATCACCAAGGAGGAACTTACGGGTTCCAAGGTCTATAAGACGCGCACCAGTCCGAACGGCGCGCTCTACGTTCTGGTAGGCTTGGATACCGAAAACGCCATCGAGGTCACGAAGGCCGCGCTCAAGACCAGCATGGGCAACGATCAGGCGCTCTGGCAGCAGTTCAAGGCCCAGAAGGCCCAGGACGAACTGGCCGCCGATATCGCCAATATGGGACGTTGATGCGGTCGCGGACCTCCCGGTCCGCGGTTGTCAGAAGCTGAGGTTGACGCCGAAGTTCAGCGTCGCGCGCTCATAATCGCTCAGGGACGAGCTTTGCTGGCCTTCGATGACGTCCTCGGCGTTGATGATGACGCCGACGGGCAAGTTCGAGCGCATACTCTCGTATATCAGGTTGGCGAACAAACTGATCCCTCGTTTGAATCCGTATGTCGTTCCGATCGAGACGGTATGCTTCGTATTGCGCCGGGTGCGCGTGAAGCGGGAGAACGAATCGGCGTTCATATAGCTGTACAAGGTGAAGCCGTATTGCATGGTCATGACGCCGTTTTCGCCGTAGCCTTGTTCCAACTTCGCGGTGACGCCGTGACTCCGATAGGCATAGTCGCTACCGATCAGTTCGAGATTGTTGTTCTTGACGTAGTTGTAGCCGACGTGACCCATGCTCCTTTCCCACAACGGCTGCCCGAGATTGATGCCCCCGGATACCGTCCATGCGCTGAAGAACGGACTGCTTGTCGAGTTGAAGCGGGTATACGAAAAGTCCGCCTGAACATCCGTGGGAACCCGTTCCGTTACCGAAAGCGCCAGGAGATGCGGCAGGTTGACCTTCCTGAGCCCCTCGGCGAAGAGCGTATTGCTGTCGCTTGAGCGGCTGGCCGTGACCAGGCCCTGGCTCGTGTTCCGCGTAAATCCTCCGACGAAGGTCGTGCCGTCGATGCCGTAATCCGCGGACAGCGTCATCGACATGTTGATGAAGTCGATCTGATTGTAATGGTAGTTGGTGTAGCTCGGACTCAGTGTGCCTCTCCAGCGGATGCCGTTTGCCATCTTGTAGCGATAATTCAGGTTCAGGCTCAAATCGGAGCGCAGTTCGGCCTTCGGGTGGTCCTGACTCAGGTTGCTGTTGCCGTCCAGCGTCGTGGCGTAGCTCATGGCGCCATCGAAACCCCGGATGCGTTTTTCCACCGCCGCGATCCTCGCCCTGGCGGCGTCGGCGATCGCTTTGGGGGGATTGGAGGCCAGGATTTTATGGTATTCGTCGAGGGCGTCTTCCTCGCGATTGAGGCTTTCGTAGCTTGTCGCCAAGTTCAGGCGCGCGCCGACATGGGTCGGTACGAGGCGCAGGACCCGCTGGTAGTTGTCGACGGCATCCTGCAGGTGATTCTCGCGCGCCGAGATCAGTCCCATATAGAAATTCGCAAGGACGTTCCCCGGATCCTGATCGAGCAACTGTCCAAAGGCATCACCCGCTAGCTGGGTCTTGCCGCCGGCGTAGAGATATTTACCGATGGCGAGCAGGAGGAGGCGGACGTATTGTTGCCGGGGTTCGTCATTGGTTTCATGCATGACGAGCCACGAGTATTCGTTGACCGTTTCCTCGAAGCGACTCAGCTGGTCGTAGGCCGTCGCCAGTGCTAGCCGCGTCCAGGCATCGTCGGGCAGATGGTCGCGCATGACCTCGAGATGAGGAAGCGCTTTGTCCCAATCCAATTTCTTCAGATAGATCGTCGCGAGCTCGTGGCGCAGACTCATGTCGTCCGGGGATTCGCCGACCCGCTTTTCGAGTTCGGCTATTTCCTGTTCTGACCGGCGTTCCTCGAGGCTGCGTCCCAAAGGTGTGGCCGCAATTTGGGAAAAGAGTTGCAGCGCTTGGTCATGCAAAGGATCGTTGGGCGCCGAGCGCAGGAAATCGAGAAGCGTGTTATAGGCAGCTTCAACGCGATCGCTCTGCATGTATTCGGCCGCGAGCTGGACCTTGGCCATGGAATTTTGCGGCGCCAGAACGAGGATGTGTTCATATAGTTGAGACGCCTTTTCGTGCTTGCCGAGGCGCTGATAGATCGCAGCGGCCGGCACCAGCGCCCTGAGTTCGTCGGGGCGTGTCTTGAGCACCTTTTCGTAGAGATCCAACGCGGTCAGATCGTTGCCGTCGTTGAGGAGTAGGTTTGCCTCGATGAGATTGAGTTCCAATTGGGCCATGACGGCGGCGGGTTGCCCTGCGGGACTCAGATCTATGACCTTGCGCAGAAGGTCGCCCGCGCCACGCAGATCGCCGCTTTGCTGATCGATACGGGACAGATTGATATAGGCGTTGAGATACCCCGGATCCAATTGCAGTACGCGCCGAAAACTCGCTCGGGCTGCGTCGAACTGATTGCCGAGCATCTGGGCCACGCCAAGACTGTATAGCACCAGCAGGTCGTCGGGGGTCTCCTTCGCGAGTTCCTCGAACATGGTGCGCGCTCTCAGGATGTCGCCCGCTTTCGCGCTTTTGGTCGCTTCGATAAAACGGCGTTGATGGTCGGCGGCCCCATGAGCTTCGCTCTCGGGCGCAGTGATCCGGATGATCTCGTCATAGATGGCGACGGCCTCATCAAGCCGGCCCGTGTTCGCGTAGATCGTCGCCAGCAGGTTGAGCACGTCGAGATTGTCGGGCGCAGCCGCGCGGGCCTTGATCAGGATTTCCACGGCTTCCGCGATTTGCCCCTTGCGAGCCAGATCCTCGCCTCGTCGATACAGGTCGGCCGGTGTTGCCGCGTCGGCGGTGGTCGCGACTGGGGGCGACGCGGCATCGACCGGTGCAGCCGCCAATGGGGCGC
>WGNS01000029.1 GCA_016124415.1 Gammaproteobacteria bacterium
CATGCCGCTGGAAAAGGTGCGCAAGGTCCTCAAGATCGCGAAGGAGCCGATCAGCCTCGAGACGCCGATCGGCGACGAGGAGGACAGCCATCTCGGCGACTTCATCGAGGACAAGAACGCGGTGCAGCCGCTGGACGCGGCCATCCAGGGCAATTTGCGCGAGACCACGACGCGCGTGCTCGCCAGCCTGACCCCGCGCGAGGAGCGCGTGCTGCGCATGCGCTTCGGCATCGGCATGAACACCGACCATACGCTGGAGGAGGTGGGCCAGCAGTTCAGCGTGACGCGCGAGCGCATCCGCCAGATCGAGGCGAAGGCGCTGCGCAAGCTGAAGCACCCGAGCCGGAGCCGGATGCTGCGGAGTTTTCTGGATACGTGACGCGCCCGCGCGTCAGCCCCGGACCCATTCCGTCATTCCCGCAATCTCCCGTCACCCCCGCGAAGGCGGGGGTCTCCGGGGGAGGGAATCTCTTGGGGAACGGACACCAGACGGAAATGCGAAACGGGCCGCCTTTGGGGCGGCCCCTTTTCTATGGCGCACGGCGGTCATTCCCGCTTTATCTCGTCACCCCCCGAGAAGCCTGCCCCGGACTTGATCCGGGGCGGGCATTTCCTTGCACGAGACTTTTTCGTGTATCAAAGACACAGAACTGATAGCGTAATCTTTGATGTCAAAGAAGCAACAGTCTCTTCTAAGGCCCCTCGATGAATACATCGAATTGGACCGAACTTTTCATGAGCTTTCCTCCGGCGCGGGGGACAGTGACGACATTGATCTCGAAAATGTATTCCACATCCAATCTCTCAGTTGGCATGGCCTGCTCAAAGAGTACCGCACTATCCTTCTGTCGGAAGCGGGCTCCGGTAAGACTGAAGAAATTCGAAATGCCGCAAGACGTCAACGAGCTAAAGGCAAACCCGCTTTCTTTTTACGGCTAGAACACATCGCATCCAACTTCGAGATTGCCTTCGAAGAAGGCACGCCCGACGAGTTCAACGAATGGTTGGAGAGCGAGGATGAAGGCTGGATTTTACTCGACTCTGTCGACGAGGCGCGCCTTAAAAATCCAGGCGACTTTGAGCTTGCTATTCGCAAGATGGGCGCACTAATCAGTTCAGCAAAAGATCGTGCGCACATAATCGTGACGGGACGAATAACCGCATGGCGACCGAAAACTGATTTACAGCTTTGCTCTCGACACCTTCCAAGAACTCCTCAGCTCCAAACCGAAGTTATTGTCGAAGAATCAGAGACATTTGACGATGACAACGAGTACATATCCACGGAGATGGGAAAGCAAGAAAGGCCGCCCACATTCAAGATCTTTATCCTTGATGATCTGAAACCTGCTCAGGTCGAACGATTTATCGATGCTCGCGGCGTTGAAGATACAAAGACATTCATGGATGCGGTGGAACGGGCGGACGCGTGGACATTCACTGCACGCCCGCAAGATTTGAACGATCTTTTGGTCTTCTGGCACGACGAAGGGCGAATTGGCAGTCGCCTAGAGATAATGCACAACAGCATAGACCGCCGTCTGATTGAGCGCGATCAAGATAGAGCGGAAGCTACGCCGCTTTCCACGAAGCGGCTTCGAATCGCAGTGCGGATACTGGCTGCAGCTACTACCCTAACAAAGAACCCTACAATTCGCGTTCCGGATGGCGCGGATAACAAAACGGGTTTGCCTGCGCAGGACATCTTGAACGATTGGAGCGAACCAGAAATTTCTGCCCTCCTGTCGCGGCCGATCTTCGATGAGGCTATTTACGGCGCCGTTAGATTCCATCACCGGACAGTCCGAGAATACTTGACGGCTGAATGGTTCGCCGAACTGCTGAAAAAAGAGACTTCCCGTTACGCAATCGAGTCGCTCTTCTTCAGGGAGCAATACGGCATCACAATAGTGACACCGACGCTACGGCCAATTCTCCCTTGGCTTGCAATTCTTGATGACAAGATTTGCGAACGTATCCGGAAATATGATCCCGAAGTGCTTCTTGAGGGAGGCGACCCGAGTTCGCTTCCGCTGGAAGTTAGGCGAGAAATTTTGGGCAAGGTATGTGAGCAAATCGCAAAAGGTGCCGAGCGTCGGTCATCAACTAACCACGATGCAGTCCAGAGATTTGCGGCCGCAGACTTAACTCCAGAAATTCGAGAGCTTCTCGAAAAATACACAGCTAATGACGATTTAAGCTCCTTCTTATTGCGAATGGTTTGGCTGGGTCAGTTGGAGGAAGCTTTACCTGACGCTCGCTCCAACGCTCTCAATCCCACATCGGAGCATTACAGGAGAATTGCGGCATTCCGCGCGGTGAAAGCAGTAGGTTCAGATCCTGACCTGCTCAATTTACGAACTCAGTTCGCGTCTGAGGCAGGCGAACAAAATCGGGAGTGGTTGTCCGAGCTAATTGAAGGAATAACTTCCGAATCCGACTCAATTGATTGGTTGCTTCTATGTTTGAAGACGGTTGCGCCACTGGAGGAATTCGCTGTCGATTCTCTCAGTGCGACTTTGGCCGATTTCACCTCATCGTGCGACATCGACATGCTTCCCCAGTTAATTGCGGGCTTGGACCTATTGCTTGAGCTGCCACCTCTCATTGAACGCCGGTTTTGCGACATTTCGAAAAAGAACAGCTGGTTACTGGCGGCGGCAGGCATCGCAGCAGAGAGGCTCATCACGGAGCGTCATCCAGCCGCCCTTACAAAGAACTCGCTCGGTATTCTTGCAAAGCTAAGCGCGGCGCGCGGCTATCAGATCCGCGGTGTGGACCTAGATAGTAATAAGCTGGAGACAGAAATCCCGCAGTGGGATGTACTTAACCGAGCGCTTTTTTGGTTCCAAATTGGAGAAAAACGCCAACGCTTAGATTTAAAAAAGGGGGAGCGTCTAACAGAGCATTGGCAGGTGTCTGCCTTTGCATCCTTTTGGCAGTTTGATTCAGATGATCTCGGTAAAGTCCTCACTGACATCGAGCAACTAGTGGAGCTGGACGACAAGTTAGTCGCGTTGTCTTTGGCATTTACGTTGTATAGAGATGCTGGCCGCCCAAGAAAAATTCGGGAAAAACTCAAGAGAATGGTGGCTGAGAACGCGGAACTTAAAGAACGCCTAGATGGATATCTAAGACCTCCCGCGAATCCTGAAATGGCGAAATGGAAAGTGCGAGAACGAAGATGGAAGAAGCAGAGAGAGGCTCGTGAGAAGGAGCGTGCAGACAACCTAGCAAAGTCCCACGAGTACTTAACCGCCAACCTCGCCGAGCTCGTTGCCAAGAATGAAGCCGCGCCTGGAGAGTTTCTGAACCCTCTTCACTACCTTTTTGATCGCACGCGCGAAACCTCCGAGTCCAGAGGGCGATGGACGGAATACAATTGGCAGACGCTTATTCCAACATTTGGCGAGGGCGTTGCACTATTCTACCGGAACGCGGCAGTTCGGTTTTGGCGACACTTCAAGCCGACATTACGATCCGAAGGTTTCCCCGCAAATAAAACCGCAATCACCACAATCTTCGGTCTTGTAGGTATCGAGATTGAATCTCACGAGACGGATGGGTGGCCCGCAGACTTTACCGACGAGGAAGTCGTCCTCGCATGCCGCTACGCCTCATTTGAGCTCAATGGATTTCCTAATTGGTTCCCCAAGCTCTTTAACAAATACCCAAACTTAACCACCGACTTTCTTCTATGCGAAATCGAACACGAACTCTCCCATGCAACAGTAGAATCGGATGCGAACTACATTCTGAACGATGTCGAATGGTCAGGTCAGTGGGCATGGCACTACATAGCACCGAAGTTATATGAGAGACTTAGGGAGAGCGAACCCAACAACCCGAAACACCTCGCACAACTCCTGCGTATTGTTCAAGGGTCCTCAATGAGCGATGAGGAAATCTCACAGCTTGCTGCTCAAAAGTGTGCGGAGAGCCTTCCTCTTGTAAGCGCAGCTCGTTGGTTTGCTGTTTGGACTGGCGTAGCTTCGGACGCCGCAATCCCGCGTCTAGCCGAGAAATTGGCCGCGATCACAGACAAAGACGAGCGAACCAATTTTGCAATGACTTTCGTGACGAGCCTCGTCGGCGAACGGCGCGACTCAGAGGGTGTCGCGCGTCAGGCGTTCCAAACAGCCTCGCATCTAAAGACTCTCTATCTGCTCATGCACGAACACATCTGCCGCGAGGACGACATCGAACGGGCGGGAAAAGGAGTCTACTCGCCAAACCTTCGCGATAAGGCGCAAAATGCGCGGAATAAGCTGTACGAGCAATTGCTAAGGATTCCGGGCAAAGAAGGCTTCCTGGCGATCCAAGAGATTGCTCAGAAATCTCCAGATCGCCCATGGCTGGCGCGACATCCACTGGAAAAGGCTGAGCAGGATGGCGATCTTCCCGCCTGGGAAACTTCCGCAATTCGTGAATTTAACGACAAACTCGAAAAAACGCCGACAACTCATCGAGAGCTCGCGGAACTGGCCGTCCAACGCCTTGTCGATTTGAAAACTGACCTTGAGGAAGGCGATAGCAGCATTTCTGGAATTTTGAGGGGCGTACAGCAAGAAACCGATATGAGAAAATTTATTGGGCGGGAACTCCGCCGAAACGCTATGGGGCGATACGCCGTTCCACAGGAAGAAGAGTTGGCAGATGGTAAGCGAATGGACGTCCGATTTCACGGAACTGGCGGGATCGATGCACCGGTACCAATCGAACTCAAATTTTCAGATGCAGGATGGTCAGGTAACGACCATTTTGAGCGCCTTGAGAACCAGCTTTGTCGTGATTACCTGCGTGACCCTCGCTCTACTCGGGGCATTTTCGCTCTGGTAACCCGCGGAAAGCAGAAGACGTGGGTGCTACCAAATGGCACAAAAGTCAATTTTGAAGGCCTTGTTGCCGCTTTAAGCGAACACTGGAGAACTTTGTCTCCCCAATTTCCCAACATCGACGATGTCGTGGTCATTGGCATCGATCTTACAAAACGCGGAGCATAGATTTGGCGGGTAATTCGAGATCCGACGAATTATACGAATATGGGGAGATTGTTTCCGCTAGTTTTACCGGGAGCGCAATTTGCCGGATTTTGGATGAGAAGGATATTCCCAAATCTTGACTCGGGAGAACTTTGGGTATAAACATACAAAACTACGAAAGTTGAACGCGCGCCGCGGTATCCCCTGCGGCGTTTTGCGTTTCTGCGCTGGGCACGGCCTCAGGCCGGAGGCGAAGAGCCCCCTCCCTGTCCTTCGTCCGCTCCGCGTTCTCAGCCCATAAAGGGAGAGGGGACTTCGGTTTCAGGGCGCAGCCCTTCCCATGGAGATCCCGGCCTGCGCCGGGATGACACCTCACGGGCCGGGATGACGCCCTGCCCCTACCCAACACACCCAACATATTCCACACATCAGGAGCACCCCCATGCCTCCTCCCAAACCCGAACACACCGCCGAGGCGCTCGTCGCGGCGGCGCGGGCGCTTGCGCTGCGGCTCGGCACGCGCCGGCTCGCCGTCGGGCGGTTCTGCGCCGAGACCGGCATCAACCCGGCGCGCGTCTATGCGCGGTTCGACGACTGGCCGGCGCTGTGCGCCTCCGCCGGGCTGGAGCCGGGCGGCGAGCGCTCGCCGCCGATCCCGGCCGATCGCATGCTCGCCGACCTCCACCGCGCCATCCTGGCGGCGGGCGAGCTGCCGACCCAGAAGAAGCTGGTGCGCGCCGTGCCCTGGTCGAACGCCACGCTGGTGCGCCGCTTCGGCTCGTGGAGCGGCACGCTGTCGGCGCTCACGCAATGGATCGCGGTCCACGATCCCGCCTTCCCCTACCGCGCAGCGCTGGAGGCGCGACAGCGGAGCCAGGCCCGGCGCAAGGCGTGGCGCGGGCCGGCGGCAATCTCCCGCGCCGCCGAGCCGCCGTGGCCGGCGCTGGGGCGCCGCGCCTGCGGCGAGCCGCTCGGCTTTCGCGCCATGCTGCACGCGCCGGTGAACGAGATGGGCGTGGTGCTGGTCTTCGGCATGGTGGCGCACGAGCTGGGCTATGCGGTCGATGCCGTCGGCGCCGCCTTCCCCGACTGCCACGCCAAGCGCCGCATCCATATCGGCGCCCGCGAGTCGGACCTGCGCTGGGAGGCGGTGCGCATCGAGTTCGAATTCCGCAGCCGCACCTTCGCCCATCATGGCCACGACCCCGAGGACTGCGAGGTGCTGGTCTGCTGGGAGCACGACTGGCCGGACTGCCCGCTGGAGGTGCTGGAGCTGAAATCCGCGGTCGCCGCGCTGGCGCTTCGCGACGCCGGGCGCGGCCACGGCGGCGACGGGCGCGGGCTGGTTGCGCCCAGGGTTGGTGCGAGGGTTGGCGTAGATGTCGGCGGGCGGGGAGCGGCGGAGGAAGAGGCGCGCCGGGTTGGCGGAACGGGCACGGGGGAGGTCGGGGGGAAGGGCAGGCCGCCGAAGACGGGAAGGGCGCCGCCGCCGTCTTCACGCGTCATTCCCGCGAAAGCGGGAATCTCTCTCCGGCAGGCTCCGTGACCGGGAGATCCCCGCTTTCGCGGGGATGACAGCGTGGGGTGGGGTGGGGGTGTGGGGCCGGTCCCGGGTGACGGCGGACAGGCGGAAGCACCCCCTCCCTGACCCTCTCCCTTTATGGGCTGAGACCGCAGCGCGGACGAAGGATAGGGAGGGGGTGCCAGCGCGGGCAGCTAGAACGGCGTCCCCGCACACCCTTGCCGCCGCGTGCCGCGGCTGGCACCTTCTGCCGACCGCGCGCCGCCGACCGCGCATCGCGCTCTCCGTTCCAACCGCACCACCCGCCCAACCGCGCTACCCGCCCACCACGCCGAAAAGGACCCCGCCATGACCCGCATCTCCCCCCGCGCCCGCGCCGACGCGCCCGAGCTCGAAGACGTCTTCGCCCGCGCCGAGAAGGCCCTCGGCTTCGTGCCCAACAGCTTCTTCGTGATGGCGCGGGCGCCGGAAATCATGCGCGCCTTCTCGCGCCTCTCGCGGGAAGTGATCGGCGTGCCGGGGAAGGTGCCGCTCGGCCTCAAGCGCCTCGTCGCCTACATGGCGAGCCGCAGCGCGGGCTGCCAGTACTGCTCGGCGCACACGGCGGAAAGCGCGGTCGCGGTCGACGGGGTGGACCCGGAGAAGATCCGCCGCATCTTCGAGTACGAGACCTGCGATCTGTTCACGGAGGCCGAGCGCGCGGCGCTGCGCATGGCCCAGGCGGCGGGCAGCGTGCCCAACGAAGTGACCGACGCCGACATGGACGACCTCAAGCGCCATTTCAGCGAGGACGAGATCGTCGAGCTGGTCGCCGCCGTCTGCCTGTTCGGCTGGCTCAACCGCTGGAACGACACCATGGCGACCGGCCTCGAGGAGCGCCCGCTCGCGTTCGGGGAATCCCACCTCGCCGAGTCGGGCTGGGTGCCGGGGAAGCATGTGAAGGGCTGACGGGCGGCGGCGCGGACGAAGGGCGCAGGCGAGGGGCGCAGGCGAGGGGCGCAGGCGAGGGGCGGGGCGGAAGGGGGGCGCGGAGGCGGGGCCTGCCTTTCCCGGCGAATGAAATGCGGCGGGCTCCCCCTCCCTGACCCGCCCCCGGGCCGGGGGAGGGGATTCCGGTGGAAGCGTATCGAGGGGAAGCGGATTCTGGCGGCGCGATCAAGACCGTGTCCCCTCTCCCCCTGACCCTCTCCCCAGGGAGAGGGGGCTCTGCGTCGGTTGGGGAGAGCGAGGGGGTCTCGGATAGGGCCGTAGGCCTTCCGAACCCCGCCCCAAAAAAAGAGCGGAGCCGGGACGCGCGCCCCGGCCCCGCTCTTGCTCCCGTCTCAGCCGAGCCGGGCGATCGCTTCGTCGGTCAGGTCGATCGACTGGTAGACCGCCGGATGCGTGACCTCCAGCATCTCCAGATGCTTCGACCATCCGGTCACCGCGTGCTTGATGCCGGGCGGCAGCATGTGCACGTCGCCCGCCTTCAGCTTCTTCTCGCCGGCGCCTTCGTACCAGAACTTGACCCAGCCCTTGAGCACGTAGACCAGCAGGAATTCGCAATCCGGATGGACATGGTGACGGATCGGCGGCTTGCCGTCGGCGGCGCGGATGACGTGCGCGGCGTATTCGCCGCCGGTCGCTTCCTCGATGCCGAAATGGCGATAGACGAACTGCTCGCGCAGTCCTTCCTTCGCGAAGCGCGCCCCCTTGGCGCGGTCGATCACCAGCGTCTGCCTGTGACGCCGGGGTTTCCGCGCCGTCGCGGATCGTTTGGGCGCAGGTTTCGGGCCGGCAGATTTCGGAGCGGCCCGTCGCGGCGGCGTTGCGGCCGTTGCGGGAGCTGCCCGTGTCGCGGGCCGTGCGGCCGCCATCGCGGCGGATGCAGGCGTCGCGGCCGGCCCGGTACTGGCACCCGGGGCGGGGTCCGCCTTTGCCGCGGCCTTCGCCTTGGGCTTCGCCTTTGCAGCGGGCTTCGCCTTCGGTGCGGCCTTGGTCGCCGGCTTCTTCGCGGCGGCCTTCTTCGGTGCGGCTTTCTTCACGGCGGCCTTCTTCGGCGCCGCCTTCTTCGCAGCCGCAGCCTTGGTCGCCGGCTTCTTCGCGGCGGCCTTCTTCGGCGCGGCCTTCTTCGCTACGGCCTTTTTCGGAGCTGCCTTCTTCGCAACTGCCTTCTTCGGGGCCGCCTTCTTCGCAACGGCCTTCTTCGCCGCCGGCTTGGCTGCAGTCTTTGCCTTCGTGGCTTTCTTCGGCGCGGCTTTCGCGACCGTCTTCTTTGCAGGCGTCTTCGCAGCGGGTTTCGCTTTCGCCTTTGGTGCCGGCATGGATGTCGCCATGGCGGGTCCTCCTGTGCGTGTTGTCGCGAGTAAGTTCTCCCGGACAGCGAAAGGCTAACACAGCAACTGCGTCGGCCAAAGAGGAGAGCAACGGTTTCGAACCGCTGCGTGCATCGCGCGCGCGATGCACGCGCGCCGGAATTCCCGCGTCGCCGCGGCGCGAAAAAGACGCGCGATTTTCCGCGCGCCGCGCGCTCAGACCACCGTGCCGAACAGGCTGCCGATGCCGGCGGTGAGCGCCATCGCGAGCGCGCCCCACAGCGTCACGCGCACCGTCGCGCGAATCGCATCGGCGCCGCCGACGCGCGCCGACGCCGCGCCGAGCAGCGCGAGGCAGGCGAGCGACGCAAGGGAAACCGCCACGATCGCGTGGCGTCCGGGCACGAGGGCGACGAGGCCGAGCGGCAGCGCCGCGCCGATCGCGAACGATGCGGCGGAGGTGAGCGCCGCCTGCACGGGACGCGCGCTGCCGTGCTCGGAGATGCCGAGCTCGTCGCGCGCATGGGCCGCGAGATCGTCGTGCGCCATCAGCTGTTTCGCGACGGTGCGCGCGAGCGCGAGCTCGACGCCGCGCTCGACGTAGATCTGCGCGAGCTCCTCGCGCTCGGCGATCGGCGAATCGGCAAGCGCCTGGCGCTCCTTTTCGAGGTCGGCCTTCTCGGTGTCGGACTGCGAGCTGACCGACACGTATTCGCCCGCCGCCATCGACATCGCGCCGGCGACGAGGCCGGCGACGCCGGCGATCAGGATGGCGTCCTGCGCGGGCGTCGCCGCGGCGACGCCGACGATCAGGCTCGCCGTCGACACGATGCCGTCGTTGGCGCCGAGCACGGCGGCGCGCAGCCAGCCGATGCGGTGCACCAGGTGATGTTCGCCGCCGTGCGGCACCGCGTCGCGTTCCGTCATGATCCCGCTCCCGTCCCCGTGTCCGCCCCGGCACATGGTTTCCGGAACGCGCTCTCGCCGGCAGACATACAGGGCGCCGGCGCGCCGCTCAATCCTGCAATGCGCATTCCCGGTCCGCCGGCGCCGCAGCGCCGATGCGGTGCCGGACTCGGCGCGCCGGCGGTGCTACTGTCGCCGTCGCCGCCGCGGCGTCCTTCGTCCCGGCGGGCCACCCGACGGGAGAGCGCGCCATGGCCGACCGCAAGCCGATGAAGGACCGGAGCTTTCCCATCGCCGGGATCTACGTGCCGGTGAAGCGCCGCGCCACGCTCGATCCGGACAAGGTCGCGGCGATCGCCGAAAGCATGCTGACCGACGGCCAGAAGACGCCGGTCCTCGTGCGCCAGGACGGCGACCGCTACGTCCTCGTCGAGGGGCTCCACCGGCTCGAGGCGGCGCGCTCGCTCGGCGAGGCGGCGATCGTCGGCACGCTGGTGCAGGCGCGCCGCAGATAGGGCAGCCGACAGGCGGCGGAAACCGCTCGCCCGCCATCCGGCGGCGCCGGTCCGGGGCGCAGCCCGCACATGGAAAAACGGCGGCCCCGCGGGACCGCCGTTTGCGAATGCCGGTCGCGGCGGCGCGTCAGGCGATGCGCCGGGGCGTCCGCGCGCGCCGGGAAATGCCGAGACCGAAGAGGCCGGCGCCGAGGACGGCGAGCGCGCCGGGCTCGGGCACCGCGACCGACGTGCCGGTCGAGGCGAAGACGTAACTGTCGGACGTGATCGCCAGATGCTCCGCCTCCGTCGAAACCGTGCCGAACCCGATGGAGAGGCCGCTGCCGACGCCACAGCCGGTGGTGTTGACCAGGCACAGGAAGTTTCCCGGGCCCGACTGGTTCTGCAGAATGATGTACTGCTGCGTGGGCGCGGTGAAATCGAACAGCAGCTCCGTCGCGGTCGCGGTCACCGCCGTGCCGCCAATCTCCGTGCGGTTACCGGCATAGGAAAACGAAAAGGGCGATCCGCTGCCGAGATTGGCCGACGTCAGGGTCAGCGACCAGTCGGTAATATTGCCGGCGGCGAGAATGCCGAGCGTATCGTCGGTTTCGATGTACCCGGTCACCGACGCGCCGCCGCCGAAATCGGTGTTCACATTGTAAACGATGGCCCGGGCGGGTCCCGCCGAAAGGACGGCCATCAGCCACATCGCCCCGACCGCCGCCGTCCGCATCATGGTCTTCATCACTGTTTCCGTTTGTTTCTGACGCGGGGGCGCAGCGCCCCCTGAAGTCTCCTGCCGCAGGATATGCAAGGATCGTGCCAGTCCGGGCGGAGCCACGGTTTCCGCGCGCTTCGCATGCCGCCGCCGCCCGCGGCAGGGGCAGGTTGTAAATCCTGCCGACACCCCGAACCGTTTCGTTTTGTCGCGGCCCTGTGCGCGTCGCCGGGCGCGGGCGGCGGAGGGCCGGGGCGCGGCGTGCCGACAGGCGCGCGCGATGGCGCTATAAGAAAGGCAACAAGACCGAACAGGGGAGACCGTCATGGCAAAGCCGCCGGCCGCAGCCGCATCATCGTCCGCAACCCCGAGCGCGACCGACCGTCGCCCCGACATGAGGAACGAGGGCTATCTCGATCTCCGCGAACTGGTCGAGCGGTTCGACGAGATGGGCGAGCTTGCGCGCGTCTCGGGCGCGGACTGGAAGCTCGAGATCGGCGCGCTGTCGGAAACCGTCGCGGCGGCGAAGCCGGGCCGCGCGAAGGCGCTGCTGTTCGACGACATCCCGGGTTATCCGAAGGGCTTCCGCATTCTCTCGGGTGCCGCCAACGCCTACCGCCGTCTCGCGGTGGTCCTCGGCCTGCCGGAGCCGGCGAACGAGATGGACCTCGTGAAGGCGTATCGCGCGCGCGCCAAGGCGGAGTTCGAGCTGATGCCCCCGGTCGAGGTGGCGGACGGGCCGATCCTTGAGAACATCGCGCGCGACGACGACGTCGACCTTCTCAAATTCCCCGCCCCCTTCGTGCACGAGCTCGACGGCGGGCGCTACATCGGCACCGACGATCTGGTCATCATGAAGGATCCGGATTCGGGCTGGGTAAATGTCGGCACCTACCGCGTGATGGTGCACGACAAAAATACCGCGGCGATCTGGATGTCGCCCGGCAAGCACGGCCGCCTCATCTCGGAAAAGTATTTCGCGAAGGGCGAGCCCTGCCCGGTGCTGATTTCCTGCGGCCACGATCCCAACCTGTTCCTCGTCGCCCACCAGGAGGTGGATTACGCGCTCGACGAATTCGCCTATGCCGGCGGCCAGCGCGGCCGGCCGATCGAGGTGATCCCGTCGGAGGTTTACGGCCTGCCCATGCCGGCCTATTCGGAGATCGTTCTGGAGGGCGAGATCGTCCCCGGAGAGCTGCGCGAGGAAGGCCCGTTCGGCGAGTTCATGGGCTATTACGCCTCGGAATCCTCCATGCTGCCGATCGTCCGCATCAGGCGCATCTACTGGCGCAACAACCCGATCCTCTGCCTCGCCATCCCGTCGCGCCCGCCGGAGAATTTCACCTTCGCGCGCGCCACCGTGAAGTCGGCGATGATCTGGGACGAATGCGAGAAGGCGGGCCTGCCCGGCGTCGCCGGCGTGTGGTGCCACGAGTCGGGCGCGGGAAGGCTGTTCAACGTGATCGCGATCAAGCAGCTCTATCCCGGCCACGCGACCCAGGCCGGCATGCTGGCCGCCAACTGCCACGCCGGCAATTACGCCGGGCGCTGGGTGGTGGTGGTGGACGAGGATATCGATCCGTCGAACCTGTTCGACGTGACCTGGGCGATGTCGACGCGCTGCGACCCGCCGGAGGATATCCAGTACGTGCGCCGC
>WGNS01000051.1 GCA_016124415.1 Gammaproteobacteria bacterium
ATCAGCACCGGATCATAACCCGGGCGACCACCTTTCTCGGTCGACGACTTATAAACAGGGCTCAGCGTCGCCCGAAATGATTCCCAATCCACTGTACGTTCCAGCTTGGGCAATGGGTCTCCCAGCTTTTCCAATAGAGCAAGACGCTCTGCGTGGTCAAAAAATCCCGGTTGCATGTCCTATACCCGTTTTTTATCAATGCGATATTATCTCAGATCAGCATGGGTTTTTAGAGGTTCCCTATAGATAAAAATCTACAGATTTTCGGGTCAGTGGAAAATCGTGATGCTTTCACGATAATACGGTGTGGAATCAGGCAAGCTGACGGTCGCATTGACGTATTGCCATAGTGCCGGGCACTAAGGACAAAAGCGGTTCCTGGTAGGCGGCTCATGATGATCGTTCACTCCCTGATACGCTATTGCCCAGAATATCGCGGTCGCTCTTTGGCGGCAACCTCAATCAGCCGGTAACCGAAAGTTACGCGCCATTCTGTCCTATAATCCCTTTTCAGGAGGTAGGACATGCACTCAACCATCACCACCGCTCGGCAGACCGCCAAGGCCCGTCGCTCATGAAACACCACATCGAACACCGGGCAGCACCCGATCCGGCCATTATTAAGGAGCTCGACCACCTGCATCCGGTGTTGGCGCGGGTATTGGCGGCGCGCGGGATTCGTGGGCGGGAGGAGTTGGAGCATGGTTTTGGGGCCATGTTGAAGCCCGAGGCCTTGCTCGGTTTGGACGAGGCGATCGATTGGCTCGCCCGGACGATTCGGAACCACGGCAAGATCCTGATCGTGGGCGACTTCGATGCCGATGGGGCGACCAGCAGTGCCTTGGCGATGCGCGCGCTCAAGGCCATGGGCGCCCGGCATGTCGATTACATCGTGCCCAACCGCTTCGAGTTCGGTTACGGGCTTACGCCCGAGATCGTCGAGCACGCGATCCGGATCAAGGGGCGGCCGGATTTGATCATTACGGTGGATAACGGCATTGCCTCCTGCGAAGGCGTTGCGACCGCGCGGGAACACGGCGTGCCGGTGATCGTGACCGATCATCATCTGCCCGGAGATCGGTTGCCCGAGGCCGCGGCCATCGTGAACCCGAACCAACCCGGGGATACCTTCCCGAGCAAGAGTCTGGCCGGGGTCGGGGTGATCTTTTACGTCATGTGCGCCCTGCGCACCCGGCTCCGCAATGACGGCTGGTTCGAGGAGATCGGGCTCGGGGCGCCGAACATGGCGGCGTATCTCGACCTCGTTGCACTTGGGACCGTGGCCGATCTGGTGCCGCTCGACCATAACAACCGCATTCTGGTCGCCCAAGGCATCGCCCGGATTCGGGAGGGACGTTGCTGTCCCGGGATAGACGCCCTCTTCCGCGTCGCCGGTCGCGAGATCGGCCGCATCGTTTCGACGGATCTCGGTTTTGTCGCCGGCCCCCGACTCAACGCGGCTGGCAGGATCGAGGATATGAGCCTCGGCATTGAATGTCTGCTGACGAACGATGCCGCGCAGGCCATGGGCATCGCGCAACGGCTCGATGAGATCAATAAGGAACGGCGCGGTATCGAGCAGGACATGCAGGTTCAGGCCGAGCACATCCTGGCGGATATGTCCGACGATACGCACGCGCCCGGGCTCGCGCTGTTTCATCCCGAATGGCACCAGGGCGTCATCGGCATCCTTGCCGCGCGCGTCAAGGAGCGCACGCACCGGCCGGTCATCGCCTTCGCGCCGAGCGGCGTCGACGGCGAGATCAAGGGTTCTGCACGCTCGATTCCGGGGCTGCATATTCGCGATACGCTCGATCTGATTTCAAATCGCCATCCGGGGCTGATCCTGCGTTTCGGAGGACATGCCATGGCCGCGGGATTAACGATGTTCGTGGACGACTTCGAGCGCTTTCAGGCGATCTTCTCCGAGACGGTCGGAGCGACCGTTTCCGAGGACGATCTCCGGGGTGTCATCATCAGCGACGGGGCGCTCGCGCCGCACGAACTGACGCTGTCGCTCGCCGATGCGCTTCGCGGCGCCGTGCCTTGGGGACAGGCCCTGCCCGAACCGTTGTTCGATGGCGAGTTCGTGATTCTGGATCGGCGCGTCGTGGGACAGAAACATCTCAAACTGCGCGTGCAGCATTCGGAAGGTTCGGCCCCGATCGACGCGATCGCGTTCAACACCGATATCGAGGATTGCCCCTCACCGGGCGGACGAGCACGCCTTGCGTTTCATCTCGATGTGAATTTTTTTCGGGGACAGCAGAGTTTGCAGTTGCGGGTGGTGCAAATCGGAAACCCGGATCCGTAGGGGCACGGCGTGCCGTGCCCGCAACTATCGTGGGCGATGACGAATTCGTTCAGTCGTTGTGTCTGAGGTATCAAACCTCGGGCATGGGATGAAGCAGGGTTTCTTTTGGGCACGGAACGCCGTGCCCCTACGATTCAGTCACAATCCCGGCATTTCGTTGGGCTTCGCTATCGCTCAGCCCAACCTACGTGTGTACTTCATTTGGTGGTTTCGAAGAACACATCCGTGAACATCGGACGTCCGGGGAACCCGTGAGGGCACGGCGCGCCGTGCCCCTACGTTACGTATTACACTCCAATATCGATATCGCCCGGAACAACGCCCTACCCTTATTCATGGTCTCCTCCCACTCGCTGGCAGGGTCGGAATCGGCGACGATGCCGGCGCCGACCTGGATGTAGAAGCGGCCGTCCTTGATGACGGCGGTGCGGATGGCGATGGCCGTGTCCATGGCGCCGTTCCAGCCCAGGTAGCCCACGGCGCCGGCGTAAGGACCGCGCTTGGTCGGTTCGAGTTCGGCGATGATCTCCATGGCGCGGACCTTGGGCGCGCCGGAGACCGTGCCGGCCGGGAAGCAGGCGCGCAGGACGTCGATCGCCGTCAAGCCCTCGCGCAGTTCGCCGACGACGTTGGAGACGATGTGCATGACGTGCGAATAGCGCTCGACGACCATGCGCTCGGTCAGATTAACCGTGCCCGTGCGCGCGACACGGCCGACGTCGTTGCGGCCGAGATCGATCAGCATGAGGTGCTCGGCCAGTTCCTTGGGGTCGGCCAGAAGTTCATCTTCCAACGCCTTGTCCTCGGCGGCGTCGCGGCCGCGGCGTCTTGTGCCCGCGATGGGACGGACCGTGACCTCGTTGCCGTCGAGCCGGGTCAGGATCTCGGGCGAGGAACCCACGATGTGGAAGTCGCCGAGATTGAAAAAATACATATAGGGCGAGGGATTCAGACTGCGCAGGACGCGGTACAGATCGAGCGGATCGCTGTTGCAGGGGATCGACAGGCACTGCGACAGCACCACCTGCATGACGTCGCCGGCGTCGATGTATTCCTTGGCGCGGACCACGATGGCCTCGAACGCTTCGCGGCTCATGTTCGACTCGAGCTTGTCCTCCAAATCGCGTCCGGCGCTGACCGGAATCAGCGGACGTTTGACGGTCTTGAGCAGCCGCGCCTGGAGTTCGTCGAGCCGCTGCTCCGCCCTTGCGTGCGCATCGGCGCCATCGGAATCCGCATAACAGATCAGCGTGACGCGGTTCGAGAGGTTGTCGAAAACGATGACCTCTTCGGAGACCAGCAGCATGATGTCAGGCGTGTTGAGCCGGTCCGGGTTGCTCGTTTTCGCGAGCTTGGGCTCGATGTAACGCACGGTGTCGTAACCGAAATAGCCGACGAGGCCACCGCTGAAACGAGGCAGATCGGGCATTTCGGGTACGCGGTATCGGGCCAGATAGTGTTCGATCCAATCCAACGGGTCGTCGGATTTCTCGGCCTCAACGATTTGTTCCCCGTCGAGCAACCTGACCTCGTCGCCCTCGACCACGATGGCCTTGCGGCACGGCAGGCCGATGACCGAGTAGCGGCCCCAGGTCTCGCCGCCCTGGACGGACTCGAGCAGATAGGAACGCGCACCGTCGACAACTTTCAGATAGACGCTCAAGGGCGTATCGAAATCCGCGAAGACCTGCCGGGAGACGGGGATGCGGTTGTAGCCTTCAAGGCTGAGCTGATCGAACTGTGCCGGGGTCATGTCGTCAACTCGCTAACCGCATCAATGCTCGGGAATGATGTCGCGTACGTGGAGCAGAGATTCGATGACGGCGTCGGGTTCGGACAGATGGATGTCCTCGCCGTGGTTGTAGCCGTACGGCACGCAAGCGACCATGAAGCCGGCCGCGCGGGCCGCCTGCACATCGTTTTGCGAGTCGCCCACCATGAGGCAATGATCCGGCAGCATCTTGAGCTGATCGGCCGCGTAGAACAACTGGCCAGGATCGGGCTTCTTGACCGGCAGCGTATCGCCGCAGACGATGACCGCAAAGCGCTCAGTCATGCCGAGCTTGTCGAGGATCGGCATCGTGAACTGCTCCGGCTTGTTGGTAATACAGCCGACCGCGAAACCCGCCTCGGCCATCCAATCGAGACCTTCCAAGACCCCCGGATAGGGACGGCTCAGCGTACACACATCCTCTGCGTAATGCTTCAGAAAGATCACCTCGGCGCGCGCGAACAAGTCCGGATTGGGCTCTCCGTCCAGACTGTTCGCGAGCGTTCGCTTGACGAGCTTGGGTACGCCGTTGCCGATCCAGGCGCGGACGGCCTGTTCGCCGCGCGGCGTCATGCCGAGATCGACCATCATGGCGTCCGCTGCCTTGGCCAGATCGGGCACGGTATCGACGAGCGTCCCGTCGAGATCGATCAGGATCAGTTCGGGTTTACGTTTCAGCATGCCTGATATTTCTCTCGTCTCTATATTTGCGAGCGGACCGATCAGCGCTTGGCGGCGGCCAGTTCGGCGCGCATCTTGGCGATGGTCGCAGCGTAGTCGGCGGTATTGAAGATGGCGGAACCCGCGACGAAGGTATCCGCACCGGCCTCCGCGATCTCGCGGATGTTGTCGACCTTGACGCCGCCGTCGATCTCGAGACGGATGTCGAGACCGCTGTCATCGATCATCTTGCGGGCCTGGCGCAGTTTGCCGAGCGTTGCCGGAATGAAGCTCTGGCCGCCGAAGCCGGGGTTGACCGACATCAACAGGATCATGTCGACCTTGTCCATGACGTATTCGAGATAGCTCAACGGAGTCGCCGGGTTGAACACCAGACCGGATTTGCAGCCGCAATCGCGGATCAGCTGCAGGCTGCGGTCGATGTGCTCGCTGCCTTCGGGATGGAACGTGATGTAGGAAGCGCCGGCCTTCGCGAAATCGGGAATGATGCGATCGACGGGTTTGACCATGAGGTGCACGTCGATCTCGGCCGTGACGCCGTGCTTGCGCAACGCTTCGCAGACCAGGGGGCCGATCGTCAGGTTCGGCACGTAGTGATTGTCCATGACGTCGAAGTGAACGATATCGGCGCCGGCGGCAAGCACGTCATCGACCTCTTGCCCGAGACGCGCGAAGTCGGCGGAAAGAATCGATGGGGCGATCAAATCTGGCTTCATGGTAATCCTCTCTGAATACGATGTTGTTCAATAATAAATTGTTTGCCGTTCGGTTACATCTCTCGCGGCCAAAAAAAAGGGGGCCGAAAGCCCCCTTTTTTTGTTGCCGATCGAGGGCTAGTGGGATGTTTCGATCAGCTTGTAGCGCGTCAGCACCTGCTTCATCGCCAGGAACGATACGCCCACGATGGCGATGGTGACGACAATGTCGAACATCGAGGTCATCGGCATGTGGTAGTACTCGCTGTCCACGGAGCCGGCGATCCAGGTGTAGCGCTCGATCCAGGAGCCGACGAAGATGCTCGTCGCAACCAGACCGACGATGGCCGGATTGTGCCGGTTCGGCGTGATGGCCAGGGTCGTGAACGGCACGATGAACTTCAGCGTCAGGAACAGCCACCATAGCGGGCCGAAACCTTCAAGCATCATGCTGTCGTAGCGGTGCATTTCTTCCGGCAGACGGCCGTACCACATGATGAGGTACTGCGTGAAGTAGAGGTAGGTCCACAGGATCGTCATGGCCAGCATGAACTGGGCCATGAAGTTCGAGATGTAACCGCTCAGGGGCTTGGACAGCATCTCCTTCTTGCTCATGACGTACAGGAAGATCGTGAAGAACGCCAGGAACATGTGGAAGTTGCTCTGGAAGTGATAGGCGCCGTAGCTCGCGCTTCTCCAGCCCGGAACCTGGGTCATCTCGAAGTCCCAAGCGACCATCGTGCCATACAGGAAGTAGACGAACGGGATCGCCAGCGCGATGTTACGGAAGCGGCGACGCTTCTCGTAAGGCTGATCCTCGCCGCTCTCTGCCTGCCACTTGATGAAGAAGTAGCAAACGGTCACGACGACGGCGAAACCGACGATCTCGCGCAGCACGAGAAAGCTGTAATTGTGCCAGGCCGTGATGTGCGGATACGTACCGTCGTCGGCGTGCTTGAGCCAGACGAAGGTCGATTCGCCGTTGGCGAGCAGAACGAGCAGCAGCACGCCCGCGATCGGAAACAGCGCAGAGAACGCGCAGGCCAGATCACGGACCTCGAAACGCCACTTGCCGTTGGCCAGATGCAGCACCGACGAGAACGTTACGCCGCACAGCGCTATATAAAGTACGAAGAGAAAATCCGTCGTCAGGACGGACCAGCTACCAAAATTTTCTTCCATCGCTTACCGCTCCCCTTAGGCGATTATTTGGTCTCGGAAGATGCCGTGTGCGTGGCATCCTCTTCAGCGGCGTCTTTAGCCAGACCGAATTTGACATAGTTCGCGACGTACCAACGCTCGTCGTGCGACAGATCGTTGGCGCCCCGGTTGTCGCCGCGTCCCGACGGCACACCATACGACGGCATGACATAGCTGCCGAAAGTGATCGTGCCGTAGACCCAGCCGATGGTCAGATTGTTCTGAACATAGTCATCGACCAGGCTGATCGCGCCGATCTTGGGCGATACGGGCGAGTCGGCCTTGCCGGTCAGACCGTGACATGCGCTGCAATAGATCCGAAACAGCGTACGTCCCTGGCCCAGGACCTCGGCGGTGGGCTGGAAGGGGCTCTTCAGCTCCTTCGCCTCGTCACGATCCTTGACCTTGGTCACGATGCCCTGCACCGGCACCGAATGCTGCGGGAACGGGGTCATGATCCCTTCCTGGGGCTTGACGCTCGGTTGATTCATCATGTCGGTCGACCACGGCCACGCGAAGGCGATGCTCGGGGTCAGGACCAAAGTTGCAAGTAACAAACGCCTCATGCCACAGCCTCCCGAATCTCCAGTGCCTTGTGCTCCGTGAAGAGCTGCTTCAACGGCTCCATATATTTCTCATCGACGTGAAGCTCGATGGCGACCTGGTCAAGGCTCACACTCTCCGAATAAAGGGAGTCGCGCTTCTTGAACAGGCGTGCGCCGAGCGCGAAGCCGATCAGCGTCGCGATCACGCCGAACAGGATCAGCATCTCGTAGGTCAGCACGAAGTTCGAGGGCAACGGCACCACCGGCTTGCCGCCCTGCGGCTGGACCAGAAAGTTGGCCTGGGCCGTGCACAGGAAGAAGAAGCCGAAACTCAGGCCGAACAGGGCGCCCATGATCGTGAACTTCGGGACGTGGCTCTCGCGCTCGCCCAGGAACTCCTCGATCTCGGGGTGCTCGATCGGCGAAATCACGTTGACGTCGTCGACGGTCAGTCCGGGGATCCGGTAATAGCGGATCTCCGCGACCGCGGCAAAGGCCTCGTCAAAGTTGCTGAACAGGGCCATAACGTGCGCTCTCTTTTTCATTTATGCGCCCTCCAGTCCGGGTTCGGGTGTTGTCGTAGATGGTTTCTTCTCGGCATCATCCAGTCGACGATGCATGACCGCAGCGATCTCCTTGTTGGCAAGGTGACGGCGGTGGAAGATCATTTCCTTGACCTCGTACATCGAGACCGACGGGAAGATCTTGACGAAGACCAGGAACAGCAGGCCGAACCAACCGAAGCTTCCGAGCAGGATGAACCACTCGACCCAGCTCGGCCACATGACGTTCTGGGCGAACGGCTCATAGGAAAGCGACAGCGTCGGGGTCACGATCATGTAACGCTCCAGCCACATGCCGACGTTCAGCAGCAGCGACACCACGAACATCATCGGGATGTTGCGTCGGAACTTCTCGAAGGCCAGCGTCAGCGGCAGGATCGATCCCAAGAAGATCATGGTGATGAACAGCGGCGAATACGGGCCGGTGAACTTACCGATCAAGAGCTCCTTGTCGACCGCGTCCGGACCGTACCAGGTGGCCGCGAACTCGATGAAGAGCAGATAGGTCCAAACCATGGAGATCGCGAACGTCAGTTTGCAGGTCTTCTCCAGGATCGCGATCGTCATGTACTCCTCGAAGCGGAAGAAGTACCGCAGCAGGATGAACAGCGTGATGATGGCCGCACAACCGGAGTACAGCGCACCCGCAACGAAGTACGGCGGGAAGGTCGTGACGTGCCAGCCCGGCATGATCGACATCGCGAAGTCGGCGGACACGATCGAGTGCACCGAAACCGCCAGCGGGATCAGGAAGCAGGCCATCAGCAGATAGGTCTTGCGGAAGTTGCGCCACTGCCGGTCGTCACCGCGCCAGCCCAGGGACAGAGCGGTGTAGAGCTTCTTCCGCCAACCCTTGGCGTTGTCGCGGCAGATCGCGAGGTCGGGAATCATACCGACGAACAGGAACAGCGCCGAAGACGTCAGGTAGGTCGTGATGGCGAAGGCGTCCCAAACCAGCGGCGAACGGAAGTTCGGCCAGATGCCGCGGTCGCTGTAGTAAGGGATAACCCAGTACATGTTCCAGAGTCGACCCAAGTGGATGATCGGGAACAGGCCCGCCGTCATGAGCGAGAAGGTCGTCATGGCCTCGGCGAATCGGTAGATCGGCTTACGCCAGTCGGCCTTGATGATATGCAGAATCGCCGACAGCAAAGTACCGGAGTGACTCATGCCGATCCAGAACACGAAGGTCGCAATGTAGAGGTCCCACATGTGCGGCCAGTTCAGGTTCGAAGGCCCCATACCGGTGTTGTACTGATAGATTTCCGCGATCACAGCGAAGGACAGCAGGAACAGGCTGACGCCCACCGCGATCCAGTAACCCATGCGAGGATTTTCCATCGAGCGCAGAACGTCTTCGTTGATCTTCGCCCAATGGATATCTTCGTTAATATCCTTGGAGTAGTCTTCCTGGATATTTCTCATATCTCTAGTATCTGTAGTCATGCCCCCACCACATCTTCATCTGGTTTTAAAAGGTCCGAGAACCGATCCCTTGTAATCGTTATACCTCGCGCACGCGATCCAGGAACATGATGCAAGGATCGGTGTTGAGGTGCTCGAGAACGCGGTAGCCACGAATCTTCGGGTTGTGCTTCTCCTGCTCGGTCACGCCCAGTTCGACCTGATGCTTTTCCCAGAGCTCGATGACCTTGCTGGAAGGGTTGGTCGAGTTCGGATCGTACATCTTGAGCATGTCGCCGAAGACGATGGCCGAGGTCGGACAGGTTTGCGCACAGGCGGTCGTGAACTCACCGTCCTGCAACACGCGATGCTCGCGCTGCGCCTTGTCTTTGGCGACGCGAATACGCTGGATGCAGAAGGTGCATTTTTCCATGACGCCCTTGTCGCGGACGCTGAGGTCCGGGTTGAGCTGCAGGTTCAGCGGCTCGGGCCAGGAATCCTCATAGTAGGAGTAGAAGTTGAAATAACGCAGACGATAGGGGCAGTTATTGGAACAATAACGCGACCCGATACAACGGTTGTAGACCTGAGCGTTGAGACCGTCCGGCGTGTGATAGGTGGCCGCCACCGGGCAGACCGGCTCGCAGGTCGCCGCGTTGCACTGCTGACAGTTCATCGGCAGGAAGCTGGCGCCGTGCTGCTGGTACTCGCTGACGCGGCCTTCGCCGAGATCGGGCTCGTCCCAATAACGCTCGATACGCATCCAGTGCATGGCCTGATGCTTTTCATATTTGTCCTTACCGACGACGGCAAGGTTGTTCTCCGCGTAGCAGGCGACCGAACAGGCATTGCAACCAATGCACAGGTTCAGGTCGATGGACATGCCCCACATGTGTTCATAATTGTGGAAGCCGCCCTCTTCGCGACCCCTGCGATAACGCGACCAGTCTTGCAGTAGATTTTGCAGTGACATTACGCTTCACCCCCCGTCAGCTCAAACACATCGGGCGTCACGGTCGAGACCATCTTGCGGCCCATCTGTACGTCGTGGTCGCCCATCATGACCAAAGTATCCTTGTTGCGCGCCTTCTCGACCTTGACGCGCGTCGAGTAGAGCGCCAGCTCATTCGTTCCATCCACCGTGGCGGTGTCGAGAATCTCGAGCGGGTTGACGCCGCGACCATCGGCGTAACGGCCATAGCCCTTGTGGCCCTGGCCCAGCGGTACGGCGATGGCATCGGGGTGAATGCCCTTGAAGACGTAGACCTTGACGTCGATCGCGCCCTGAGCGGAAGTGATCTTGATGGCGTCGCCGGTCTCGACTCCGAGCTGCTTGGCGAGATTCGGATGGATCTCCGCCCAGGAATCCCAGACGACCTTGCTGATCTGGTCCGGGGCCTCCTGCAGCCAGGGAATGTTGGCGTGGCGACCGTCCCAGAGGCCGAGACGCGGCGTCGGGATCAGGGTCAGCGGATACTCCGCATTCTCTTCCGGCAGCGCGACGGCCACTTGGTCAAGCTTCGCCTTCAGTTGCTTTTCGCCGGTCTTGACGGCGATCACGCCCTTGGCCAGCGCGTCGTTCCAGGTGACGGCCTTGCCGTCGGCGGCCATGTTGGCCGGGAAGCTCGCGAAGGCCTGGCTCAGATAGGCGTAGTAACTGTCGTAATTGCCGTAAGTGGCGCCGTCACGCTTCTTCAGCAGGTCGAGGACGATATCGCCCAGACCGCGGGTGTCGGCATAAAGCGGTTCCATGACCGGCTGCTGCATGCTGATGACGGCCTCTTCGCCCTGGACCTTGGGCACGATGGTCGCCCAGTCTTCCATGGGGGACAGGATCGGCAGCACCAGATCCGCCAGTTGCGAGGTCTCGTCGTCGAACTGCGTGAACGACACCTTGAACGGGATCGAGGCCAGCTTGTCCTTGAGACCCAGCGCGGCAGGCGCCGTGTAGACCGGATTCGCGCCGCTGAAGAAGGCGACGTCCAGACCACCGTTGTCGATGGCCTTGACGAAGTCCAAAAGGCCTGCGGTGCCGCCGGCGCGATGCTCGAGCTGAGGGAACGGGAACTCATGGCTGGCGACGATGGTCTTGCCGACGTTGCCAAGCATGACGTTCAGCACCATGGCCGCGACGCCGTTCTGATAACCGTTGACCTGTCCCTCGGCGGTACCGCCGACCATGACGATGCTCCGGCCCGGATTGCTGCTCAGCCACTTGGCGACGCGGATGACGTGGTTGCCGGAAACACCCGTCAGACGGGCGTCTTCGTTCAGGTTGCGCTTCATGATGGCAGTCTGAATGGCCTTCGGCAGCATGTCGATCGCCATCTTGTGCTTGGTGGCCAGCACGTTGGCGACGCTCAGCGCGAAGACGCCCTCGGTGCCCGGACGGATGGCCATCCAGAGGTCGGCGTTGGCGCCGGTCAGGGTCATTTTGGGCTCGACTACGCCCAGCACGCCGCGCGGAGAAGAGCGGAACTCCGTATATTCGGTGGAGGCATGAACCGGGGAATCGCCGGTGCCAAGGAAGTCGTTGCCGATGGACAGGATCGCATGCGCCTTGCCGATCTGGTAACGCGGCGTGGCATCACCGAGGACGGCCTGGTTGACGGACCGTGCAACTTCGGAGTTCACGACTTCATGAATGAAAAGGTTCTTGGAACCCAGAGCGGACATCAGGTTGTCGATCAGCATGGCCTGGTGGCCGCTGACGCTGTCCGAAACCCAGGCGAAACGGGCGCCGTTGAGTCCGGAGGACGCACCGACGTGCTGATCGATCAGGTCCAAGGCCTCGGCCCAGGTGATATCGACCAGCTTACCGTCCTTGCGCACCTTGGGCGTGCGCAGGCGATCGGGATTGTAGTGCCCCTGCAGACCGGCCTGGCCCATCTGGCACAGCTTGCCGGCGTTGATCGGCGAGTCGGGATTGCCTTCGAGTTTGAGGATACGGCCCTCGCGGACGCGGCCGTGCAGACCGCAACCGGCCGGACACTGGCGGCAGGTGCTCGAATACCAGACGCCGATACCGGGGATCGCATACTCCTCGGGAACCAGATAGGACGTTACCGTCTCCTTACCTTCCTCAAGCGTAACCGTGGTCGGCATATCGCATCCGGCGACGGTGGCGCCGACGCCACTCCATCCCATCAGCTTGAGGAATCCTCTACGATTGATGTTTTTCAGACCCATATTCCACTCCGAATGTTTGTCGTCACAGGAAGGCGCGCAGCCTTACTTATGGCACTTCCAACAGTCATGCGGACCGTTGTTTGCCTCGTGACACCTCCTGCAAAAACCCATGTTGAGCGGCTTGACCTTATGGGCGACGGTCATCTTCTTGACCTCGCCGTGACAGAAGGCGCAAACCTCGGAAACGTTCTCGACCTTCATCCCCTTGTTGTCGAAGACGAAGCGGCGAAGATGCTTCTCATGAGTGAAATGCACGAAATCGGGTACGTCATGAACCTTTTTCCAGGGTGGCGGCTCATGCTTTTCCCAGTACTCGGTCAGCTTCTTGATGCGCGGCTTGTCGGTCGCGATCACGCTGTGGCATCCCATGCACTTTCCGGTCGGGGGAATACCGGCGACCTTGCTGCGCCGGGCATAGGTGTGGCAGTACATGCAGTTGATCTTGTTGACGTCTGCATGAATGTAGTGCGGAAATTCAATGGGCTGCTTGACGTCTTCCCCGTCATAGGTACCCTCGGGCGGCACGGCGTTCGGCACCAGGGGATTCTTATTGCTTGCAGCAAAGACCCCGGAACTGCCGAATACCAGCAGCGCGCAAACAACGAGCAACGCGACCGCGCGAGACATGGTGGAAGACAACAACGAAGATGCAGAGCAAGACGCCCCACGATCTAGCGCACGCCCTGCTGAATAAAGATGAGTAGCCAACATCTCCCCCTCAATCCCTGTTCAATTTCAGGTTATATGTAAGTGACGCAGGGAATAATGAATCCGACGACTCATGCCCCCCAACGTTCACCGCCAAAATTAAAGCTGGCCCTTCTTGTACACCCCAACTCCAGCCGGGATGCCTGAGCGCCATTGATTGTATGTTTTTTACGGTAAAGCCAAAAATGCGGTGCTATCTAACGGGAGACTCTGCGTTCGCCCTTAGATTCGCCCACTGAAGCGTCGACAAGACCTTCCAGACAAGCTGCCAGTGGAAGGACGATCCTAGACCATGACAATGCGCCATGTCAATCTTGACGTTTGCTTAAACCGCTCTAACCCATTCAATGGCAATACGTTTCTGAGGGTTTTTGACAGATTTCGTCATATATTTAAGATGTTTCTCAGACCGGATTGTCGACGTCGATGAAATGCCACTCCAGATCGAAATGCTCCGCCAACTCCTTGGCCAGCGCGGAAATTCCATAACGTTCCGTGGCATGATGACCGGCCGCGAAATAGTGAATTCCGGTCTCCCTGCACACATGAAAAGTCTGCTCGGAAACCTCGCCGCTGATGTACGCATCCAGACCCGCCTCGGCTGCCGCCTGGCAATAGCCTTCGGCCGCCCCCGTGCACCATCCGACGCGCCGGATCTCGCGGTCGCCACCCGACAGATGCAGGGGCGTTCTGTCCAGCGCCTTGGCGACGCGTTCGGTAAACGCCATGGCCGACTCTGGTTTCTGCAACGTTCCCTGAAGGGCCAGTCCCCCGCCGCCTTCCAGCGCACCCTCGACCGTGATGCCGAGGCGGCGTGCAAGCTCGACGTTGTTGCCGATATCCGGATGCGCGTCGAGCGGCAGATGATAGGCCAGAAGACTGATTTCGTGACCGAGCAGTTTTTGCAGCCGGCGCCGTTTCATGCCCGTGATGATGGGCGACTCGCCTTTCCAGAAATAGCCGTGATGGACGATGACCGCATCGGCGTCGGCGTCGATCGCGGCGTCGATGAGTTCGAGGCTAGCCGTAACGCCCGCGATCAACCGTTTGACCTCGGGACGGCCCTCGATCTGAACGCCGTTGGGTGCATAATCCTGAAAGCGACCGCAGTCGAGACGCAGGTCGCAATAGTGCGCAATGTCTTTCAAATTAGCCATTTGGAATACTCGCTTTGCCTGATTGGTAGATGGTAGAGTAGCTCCATCATGTGGCGCAAACTTCTTCCTTATTTCATCCAGGGCATCTCCGTCGGACTGATCGGCGGCGTCGCGTTGATCTTCATCCAGAACACGCATCTCATGCAAAGCAAGTCGGTGATCGAGATCAAGGAGGCGCCGGTCTCGAAACCCGCCTCCGCGAATCCCGACGCCGCGGCGCTGGGCATCAGCTACGCCGCCGCCGTCGAGCTTGCCGCTCCGGCGGTCGTCAACATCTTTACCACCAAGGTCGTCGCACGCGAGCCCTCGTTCTTTGAAGATCCGAGGCTGCGCCGTTTTTTCGGTGAAAACGGGGAGCAGCGTCAGCAACGCCAATCCAGCCTCGGTTCGGGCGTCATCGTCAGCGAGGCCGGTTACATCCTGACCAATAATCACGTCATCGAGGGCTCGGACGAAATACTGGTCGCCCTCAACGACGAACGCACCGCCCCGGCCGCCATCGTCGGTTCGGATCCCGAAAGCGATATCGCCGTGCTCAAGATCGATCTGGACCACCTGCCCTCGATCGTACTCGGCCACTCAGAGAATATCCGCGTCGGGGACGTCGTGCTCGCGATCGGCAATCCGTTCGGCGTCGGCCAGACCGTGACGCAAGGCATCGTCAGCGCCCGCAACCGCGCCCATCTCGGCATTTCGACCTTCGAGAACTACATTCAGACCGACGCGGCCATCAACCCAGGTAATTCCGGCGGCGCCCTGATCGACGCCGAGGGTCATCTGATCGGCATCAACACGGCCATCTTCTCGCGCTCGGGCGGTTCTCAGGGCGTGGGTTTCGCCGTGCCCGTCTCGCTGGCCAAGACGGTCATGACGCAGATCATCGAGACAGGACACGCGGTACGCGGCTGGCTGGGCATCGAGATCCAAAACCTGTCGCCCTCGCTGGCCGAATCCTTCGGCGCCCCCGGCGAGCAAGGCGCCCTGATCGCCGGCACGATGATCGACGGGCCGGCCGCCAAGGCGGGCCTACAGGCCGGAGACATCGTCACGAGCGTCGACGGCAATGCGGTGCATAACCCGCAAGAGGCCCTGAACCGGATCGCCGCCGTCAGTCCCGGCAGCGTCGCCAACGTCGAAATCCTGCGCAACGGCGCCAGGATGACCATCAAGGTCACGGTCGGCAGCAGGCCGGCGCCGGCCAACACGCGTTAACGGACGGTCCCCAGTCTCTTTATCTCTCCCTAAAACGTAGGTTGGGCTGAGGCACGAAGCCCAACGCTTATGTTGAGGAGCCGCGTTGGGCTTCACTCCGTTCAGCCCAACCTACTCGGTTCTGATACCAGCGTAGGATGTGGCGGTAACCGCATCCTACCTATTCCTCAGCGCTTTCCTCTTCTTCCTCTCTTTCCGGCTCGGGCAGCATCCGCGAAAAGAACACCCCGGCCTCGAAGAGCAGCCACATCGGCACCGCGAGCAAGGTTTGAGAAATGACGTCCGGCGGGGTCAACAGCATCCCGATCACGAATACCGCGACGATAACGTAGGGCCGCTTGGCGGTCATGGCGGCTGGGGTCGTGAGCCCGGCCCAGACCAGCAGGACCGTCGCGACGGGGATCTCGAAGGCCATGCCGAAGGCGAAAAACAACTTGAGAACGAAATCCAGATACTTGCTGATGTCGGTCATGACGGTCACGCCCTCAGGCGCGACGCTGACGAAGAACGCGAATACAAGCGGGAACACGACGAAATAAGCGAAGGCCATGCCGGCGTAAAACAGCAGGCTGCTCGAAATCATGAGCGGCAGCACGATGCGGCGTTCACGCTGGTAAAGGCCCGGCGCGACGAAACCCCAGACATGATAGAGAATGAACGGCATGCCGAGGAAGGCGGCCAACACGATCGTGAATTTGAACGGGGCCAGGAACGGCGAGGCGACCTCGGTCGCGATCATGGTCGCGCCCTGCGGCATGTGCGACAGCAGCGGCTGCGCGAGCTGGGAATAGATCGAATTCGAGAACGGAAACAGACAGGCGAAGATGACCGCCACCGCGATCAGGATGCGCAGCAGGCGCGTCCTGAGCTCGATCAAATGCGTCAGCAGCGGCTGATCGATATCGGGCGGGTACTTACGGGGTGTCGCCATGATCGGCAGAGGTAGGTTTCTTGTCTTTAACCGCGTTCTCGGACGACTCGGAATCGGCCTTCGGTCGCGGTGCGGAACGGACCGGGATCGTGGCCTTGGTCTCGTCGATCACCTCGTGCAGTTCGGCGATCCTGGCTTCCTCGGCAATGCGGCGTTTGATCTCCTCGGCCCGGTTGACCTCCATGTCGAGTTCGGCGCGCACATCGCTGATGAAGCGACGCGCCTTACCCACATAGGTGCCGGCCGTCCTGAGCAGGGCCGGCAGATCCTCCGGACCGACGACCAAGAGCGCGACGACGCCTACGAGCATGAGCTCCCAGAAACCGATATCGAACATGTGGAAACGATCGTCAGCAGCAGGCTGTCAGCGCCCCGCGGCCTGAGTCCCGCGGAGACGACCGATTCAGACCTTGTCCTTCTCCTTGGCGGATTCGGTGGTGGTGTCGGTGGTGTCGTGGTCGATTTCCTTCTTTTCGTTCTCTTGCTTTTGCTCCTCGGCATCCATGGCTTCGCGGAAACCCTTGACCGCACCGCCCATGTCCTTGCCGATCGAGCGCAGTTTCTTGGTGCCGAACAGCAACACCACGATCAACAGAACGATCAACAACTGCCAAACGCTAATACCCATAACACCCCCTCGAAACTGTATCCAATCACGGCGCGAAAACGCGGTTTTCGCTTGTGACCAAAGGGGAGAGCAAGCTATTCCCCTTTGGAAACCCCAATATCGATAAACCCCATTCAATCTCACATTATTGTGAATTGAACAGAGGTCCTCCGCTGAAAACGAAAAAACGCTACTTGTCCTGACGTGACGCCTTTTCCTCGTGCCCCGACACGCCGATGCGGCGCTGCAACTCGGCGAGGACGTCGTCCGGATGCAAGCCCGAGTGCGCGAGCAGAATCATGCAATGAAACCAGAGATCGGCCATCTCGTAGACGATCTGGCCCCGGTCTCCCCCTTTGCCGGCGATGACGGTTTCGGTCGCCTCTTCGCCGATCTTTTTCAGGATCGAATCCAGGCCCTTGTCATAGAGCATCGCGACGTACGATGCCTTGGGATCGGCGCCCTTGCGCCCTTCCAAGGTGTCGGCCAGGGCGTTGAGTATAGCGTCCTTATCCAGAGCCGTCATTCCGGTAGATCTCCCCCGTAGATTTCCTTAGGCTGCCGGACGACGGGATCGACGACCTGCCAATCGTCGCCTTCCAGCCGACGAAAGAAACAATGATGACGGCCGGTATGGCAGGCGATGCCGCCGAGTTGTTCGACGATCAACAACACCGCGTCGCCGTCGCAATCCAGGCGGATCTCCTTGACCTCCTGCACGTGTCCCGAAGATTCGCCCTTGTGCCAAAGCCGTTGCCGCGAGCGCGACCAGTAAACGGCATGCCCGAGCGAGGCGGTCAGCGCCAGCGACTCGCGGTTCATCCAGGCCTGCATCAGGATCTGGCCCGTCGCGGCCTCCTGAGCGATCGCCGCCACGAGGCCGTCGGCATTCCATTTAACCGCATCGAGCCAGGCCGGCTCCTTTTCGCTCACGATAATCGAACCTCGACGCCGCGCGCCTGCATGGCCCGTTTGGCGTCCTCGACGGTGTAATCGCCGTAATGGAAGATGCTGGCGGCGAGCACAGCGTCAGCCTGACCGTCGGTCACGCCCTCGACGAGATGTTCGAGCGTGCCCACGCCGCCGGAGGCGATGACGGGTACGTCGACGGCCTCCGACACGGCACGGGTCAGTGCGAGATCATAGCCGTCGCGGGTACCGTCGCGGTCCATGCTGGTCAGCAGGATCTCGCCCGCGCCGAGTTCCGTCATGCGGCGCGCCCAATCGACGGCGTCGATGCCCGTGGCCTTGCGGCCGCCGTGCGTGAAGATTTCCCAGTGATCGTCGACGCGCTTGGCATCGATCGCGACCACGATGCACTGCACGCCGAAGCGGTCGGCGGCCGCGCGCACGAAATCGGGATTGTGGATGGCGGCGGTATTGATCGCGACCTTGTCGGCGCCGGCATTGAGCATGCGGCGGATGTCGGCCAGCTCGCGGATGCCGCCGCCGACCGTGAGCGGGATGAAAACCTGGCTTGCGACCTGTTCGACGACGTGGACCATGGTCTCACGCTCCTCGGAGCTCGCCGTGATGTCGAGAAACACCAGCTCATCGGCCCCCTGGGCGTCATAGGCCCTGGCGATCTCGACCGGGTCGCCGGCGTCGATGATGTCGACGAAACGAACGCCCTTGACGACGCGGCCCTTGTCGACGTCGAGACAGGGGATGATGCGCTTGGCGACGCCCATGTCGGCCTTACCCCTCCGCTTCCAGACGGTCAACCAGGGTCTGGCAGCGGCCGAGATCCAGAGTGCCCTCGTAGAGCGCGCGGCCGAGGATGGCGCCGTAGATGCCTGCGCCGGAGGCCGCGACCAGACGGCGGATATCCTCCTCGCTGCTGACGCCGCCCGAGGCGATGACGGGGATCTTGATGGCCTGGGCCAGCGCGACCGTGGCCTCGACGTTGACGCCCTGCATCATGCCGTCGCGGCTGATGTCGGTATAGATGATGGCCTCTACGCCGTCGTCCTCGAAGTGTCTTGCGATGTCGATGACGTCATGATGCGAAAGCTTCGACCAGCCGTCGATGGCGACGCGCCCGTCGCGGGCGTCGAGTCCGACGATGATGTGTCCGGGATAGGCCACGGCGACGTCGGCGACGAAATGCGGCTGATTGACTGCAGCCGTGCCGATGATGACGTAACGGACGCCGGCGTCGAGATAGGCCTCAATGGTCTCGTCGTCGCGAATGCCGCCGCCGACCTGGACCGGGACGTCGGGTATGGCCTCGACGATCTCATGGATCAGGCTGGCGTTGGTTGGCCTGCCGTCGGTTGCGCCGTCCAGATCGACGACGTGCAAGCGCCGCGCACCGGCCTCGGCCCAACGCCGCGCCATGGCCACGGGATCGTTGGAAAATACGGTGTCGTCGTCCATCCTGCCCTGGCGCAGGCGGACACACTGCCCCCCTTTGATGTCGATTGCTGGTATCAGCAACATGGAACGTTTCCTCTATTTGCTTTATTTACACTCGGAACGGATAGCGCTATCCATCATTGGTCTCAATCGCCCTGCCAGCGCAGGAAATTCCCGAGCAGGGTCAGTCCCACCTGCTGACTCTTCTCGGGGTGAAACTGGACCGCGAAAGCGGAGCCCTTGGCCAACGCCGAGGTGAACGTAAGCCCGTATTCCGTCTCGCCGACCGATACGGAGGGGTCCGACGGCGCGACGTAGTAGCTGTGCACGAAATAGAATCGTGATTCGTCGGGAATGCCTTCCCAAAGCGGATGCGACCGGACCTGACGGACCTTGTTCCAACCCATGTGCGGCACCTTGAGCGCGGGATCGTCGATACGGCCGGCGAAGTGCCTCACCTCTCCGGGGACCAGCGCGAGGCCGGGCGTGCGGCCGCCCTCTTCGCTGAAATCGAGCAGCGCCTGCATGCCGAGGCAGATGCCGAGGAAAGGACGGTCGCGCGTGCACTGGGAAAGGACGTCCTCCAGTTCTAGGCGGTGCAGTTCCGACATGCAGGCGTGTAAGGCGCCGACGCCGGGCAGGACCACCCGGTCGGCCCTGAGGATCGTCTCGGGATCGTGACTGACGGTCACTTCATCGGCGCCCACGTGCTCGAGGGCCTTGGCCACGGAACGGATGTTGCCCATGCCATAGTCGATGACGACGACGGAACTCATTTTGCGATCCCCAAACCGTAATACCAGTTCGTTATACCGATGCGTTTCGTGTTTGCCCCCGCCGCCGGTTCGTCACCGGGGCGCAAGCCGAATCGCCCATTTTATCAGATTCCAAGAACTCTTTTATCCCTGAGTTCCACCGACCGGCGCCGCCTGCCCCCACAGACGTCCGCCGACGCGCAAAGCCCGTTCCTTACAACGCCCCCTTCGTAGAGGGCACGACACCCGACATCCGCGGATCCGGCTCCAGAGCCTGACGCAGGGCGCGCCCGAAGGCCTTGAAGACGGTCTCGACGATGTGATGCGCGTTCTTGCCGCGCAGGTTGTCGATATGCAGTGTGCACGGGACATGATTGACGAGGCCCTGGAAGAATTCCAGGACGAGATCGACGTCGAAATCGCCGATCCGGTCGCGGACCAGATCAACGTGATACTCCAGGCCCGGACGTCCGGACAGATCGATGACGACGCGCGACAGGGCCTCGTCGAGCGGCACGTAGGCGTGACCGTAACGGCGCACGCCCTTCTTGTCGCCCAAGGCCTCGCGGAGCGCCTGCCCCATCGTGATACCGATATCCTCGACCGTATGGTGGGCGTCGATGTGCAGATCGCCGTCGGCCTTGACCGTCAGATCGATCAGGCCGTGACGGGCGATCTGATCCAACATGTGATCGAGAAACGGCACGCCGGTCGCGAATTCCGTCTGCCCGCTGCCGTCAAGATTGACGGCGACTTCGATCTTGGTTTCCGCGGTCTCGCGTTTGACGCCGGCCTTGCGCGCTGTCATGACTTCACTCCTCGCCCATACGGTATTCGGCCGATCGCGCATGCGCGGTCAGTCCCTCGGCGCGCGCGAGCTGCGACGAGGTCTTGCCGAGCGTCTTCATCGACTCGCCCGAGCACATGATCAGGCTCGACCGTTTCTGGAAATCGTAGACGCCGAGCGGCGACGAAAAACGCGCCGTTCTCGAGGTCGGCAAAACGTGATTGGGACCGGCGCAGTAATCGCCGATGGCCTCCGCCGTGTAACGGCCGAGGAAGATCGCGCCGGCATGGCGGATCTTTTGGCTCAGCGCAAGCGGGTCCTCGACCGAGAGTTCAAGATGCTCGGGCGCGACGAAGTTGGCGACCTCGGCGGCCTCGTCGAGATCCTTGACGTGGATCATCGCGGCCCGGCCGGCCAACGACTTACCGATGATCCCGGCACGCTCCATGGTCGGCAGGAGCTTGTCGACGCTGGCCTGAACGGCGTCCAGATAAGCGACATCCGGGCTGACCAGAATGGGCTGGGCATCTTCGTCGTGCTCGGCCTGGGAGAACAGATCCATGGCGACCCAATCCGGCGGGGTGCCGCCGTCGCCGATCACCAGGATCTCGGAAGGGCCTGCGATCATGTCGATGCCGACGGCGCCGAAAACCATGCCCTTGGCGGTCGCGACGTAGATGTTGCCGGGGCCGACGATCTTGTCGACGCGCGGCACGGTCTGGGTGCCGTAGGCCAGGGCCGCGACGGCCTGGGCGCCGCCGAGCGTGAAGACGCGATCGGCGCCGACGACGTGGGCCGCGGCGAGCACGAGTTGGTTGATGTTTCCATCAGGCGTCGGCACGACCATGATGAGTTCCTTGACCCCGGCCACGCGCGCGGGGATGGCGTTCATGATCACGCACGAAGGATAGATGGCCTTGCCGCCCGGCACGTAGAGACCGACGCGGTCCATGGGCGTGACCTGCTGGCCGAGCAGCGTGCCGTCGGCCTCGGTATACGACCAGGAATCGATCTTTTGATGTTCGTGGTAAAGGCGCACGCGCTCGGCCGAGAATTCGAGCGACTTGCGCTGATCGTCCGGCAGGGCTTCGAAAGCGGCCTTGACGCGATCCAGGGGGATCTCAAGCTCGGCCATGCCGGAGGCGTCGAGTCGGTCGAAGCGGTTGGTGTATTCGATCAGCGCCGCGTCGCCGCGCTTCCTGACGTCGGCGATGACGTTGCGCACGGTCTCCGTCACCGAGGCGTCGGAAATCGAATCCCAGCTCAGAACCGCTTCCAGTTCCTGCCAGAAACCGCTTGCTGACGTACTCAAGCGTTTGATCTTTGCCATGTAAACAGACTCCTATTCGGCGAACACGCCGGCACTCAAACGATCGATAAGTCCGCGTACTTGTTCGTGCTTCATCTTCATGGACGCCTTGTTGACGATCAGCCGCGAGCTGATCGGCATGATCTCCTCGAGTTCGGCAAGGCCGTTGGCGCGCAAGGTGTTGCCGGTATCGACGAGGTCGACGATGCAATCGGCCAGACCGACGAGCGGGGCCAATTCCATGGAGCCGTAGAGCTTGACGAAATCGGCCTGGATGCCGCGCGCGGCGAAATAGGCCGCGGCGATGCGCACGTATTTGGTCGCCACCCGGATACGGCTGCCGTCCAGGACGAAGCCCTCGGGCGCGGCCAAGGCCATGCGGCAGCAGGCGATCCTAAGGTCGAGCGGTTCATAAAGCCCGTCGCCGCCGTACTCGATCAGGACGTCCTTGCCGGCAACGCCCAGATCGGCGGCGCCGTTGTCGACGAAGGTCGGCACGTCGGTGGCGCGGATCACGAGCAATTGCACGCCCGGCACGGAGGTGTCGAAGATCAGCTTACGCGACGTCTCGGGCGATTCCGTCGGCACGACGCCCGCCTGGGCCAGCAACGGCAGGGTCTCGGTCAGGATGCGGCCCTTGGAAACGGCGATGATCAAACGGTTCGTCATGGTCTTATCCGATGCCTGCGAATCACGCCGGTACACGGTGAATGTTGGCACCGAGCGTGGCGAGTTTTTCCTCGATACACTCGTAGCCGCGATCGATGTGGTAGATACGGTCGACCAGCGTCTGGCCCTTGGCCACCAGGCCCGCCAGCACCAGGCAGGCGGAGGCGCGCAGGTCCGTCGCCATGACGGGCGCGCCGTGCAGCCGGTCGACACCGCGCACAATGACGGTGTTGCCCTCAAGGCTCAGGTTGGAGCCCATGCGCTGCAACTCGGGGACGTGCATAAAGCGGTTCTCGAAGACCGTCTCGGTGATCTTGCCGACACCGTTCGAGATCGCGTTCAAGACCGCGAACTGCGCCTGCATATCGGTCGGGAAGGCCGGATAGGGCGCGGTCCGGATGTCCACCGCCCTGGGACGGCGTCCGGTCATATCGAGCGAGATCCAGTCCTCGCCGGTCTCGATCTCGGCGCCGGATTCGCGCAATTTGGCGAGCACGGCGTCCAGCAGATCGGGACGCGTGTCGCGCAGGACGACCTTGCCGCCCGTGATCAGGGCCGCGACCAGATAGGTGCCTGTCTCGATACGGTCCGGCAAGACGCGATGATGCGTGCCGTGCAGACGTTCCACGCCGTCGACGACGATGGTGTCGGTACCCGCGCCTTCGATGTTGGCGCCCATGCTGATCAGGCATTCGGCCAGATCGACGACCTCGGGCTCGCGGGCGGCGTTTTCGATGATCGTGCGGCCTTCGGCCAGGGTGGCGGCCATCATGACGTTCTCGGTGCCGGTCACGGTGATCATGTCCATGCAGAGCTGGGCGCCTTTAAGGCCGTCGGTGCGGGCGCGAATGTAGCCGCCCTCGACTTCGATCTCGGCACCCATGGCCTGGAGGGCCCGAATGTGCAGATCGACCGGCCGCGTGCCGATGGCGCAGCCGCCCGGCAGCGAGACCATGGCCTGACCGTGTTTCGCCAACAAAGGTCCGAGCACGAGGATGGAAGCGCGCATGGTCTTGACGAGATCGTATGGCGCCACGAACTCGCGGATCGGCGCGGCATTGATCTCGATATTCATGGATTCGTCGATCATGAGCTCGACGCCCATGCGCCCCATGAGTTCCATGGTGGTGGTGACGTCGTTCAGATGCGGGACGTTGCTGACGACCAGGGGTTCGTCCGTCAGCAGGGCGGCGACCATGATCGGCAATGCCGCATTCTTGGCGCCTGAAATCCGAATACTGCCCGTGAGGGGAGCCCCCCCCGTAATGCGAAGCTTATCCATAGTGCGCTTGGATCCGGTGACGTCCGCTCACGCGGCGCCCGAAGGGGTTGCCGTGCGAATGGACAGGGCGTGGATCGCGCCTTCCATGTTCGAACCCAGGGTGGCGTAGACCATCCGGTGCTGCTGAAGGCGACTCTTGCCGGTGAAGGCCTCCGAGACCACAAAGGCCTCGAAATGCGTACCGTCCCCCGTTACCTGCACGGCGCTGCCCGGCAGGCCGTTTTCGATCATCGCCTTGATATCCGCTGTATCCACATCACACCAACTGATGAACCCCTGAGCTTCAGAGGCCCTTTTGCTTGAAAACCAAGTGAAAATTCCACTCCAGACCGCACACTATATTAAAAGTGGTCCGCAATAGGCAATGCCCAGGCTGTCGGGAGCCTCAGTTTTTCGCGCGCGGGATCCCGACATGGCCAAGCCCGCCGGGTCAGGCAGTCAGCCCGAGCACCTCTTCCAGGCGGGAAACCAGCGCCATGGCCTGCATCTGTTCCGGCACATGGGAGAAGGTGACGGTCTTGCCCTCGGCGCGCTTCATGCGCACGAGTTCGACGAGCAGCGCGAGTCCGGCGCTGTCCGAGCGCGACACGCCCTCCAGATTGACCTGGACGTCTCCGGGAATATTCCGGAGCATATCCTCGCATTGGGCCAACAGGCCCGGCACGGTCTCAAAGCTCAGTTCGCCGACCAGGTCGAGACGTCCGCCGTCTACGCGAACTTCGGCGGTTGAAGACGCGTCAGCCACTGGTCGCCGCCTCGTTCTTGTCCTTGATCTTCAGAATCAGCTTTTCGATGCCGGCATTGCTGATCTCGTTCTTGAAGGACGCCCGATAGTTCACAACCAGGCTGACACCGTCGATCTTGACGTCGTAGATCTTCCAGGCGCCATCGACCTGGAACATGCTGTAGTCGATGGACAGCGGCTTGTCGTCATTGAGTTTGACCTCGGTCCGGACCAGTTGACGTCCCGGCCTGGCGGGCTCCCGGCTCGGCAGCACCTCGACATTGGCGTCGACATAACGCAGCAGCGCGTTGGCGTAGGTGCGAACGAGCAGCGAACGGAACTGCTCGGTGAAACGCGCCTGCTGATCGTCCGTTGCCTGGTTCCAGTACTTGCCGAGTACGAGACGCGACATCTGGGCGAAATCGATATGCGGCAGGACATATTTCTCGACGACATCGAACAGGTGCGCCGGTTGGTCCTTGAAGGTGTCCCGCTCCTTGCGCAGTATCTGCAGGACGTTGTTGGTGGTCGATACCACGACGGCCTCGGGCGTATCCTCGGCGAAGGCCTGCGCGCCCCCGATCCAGACGAGGCACAGGCTCAACAAGCCCGCCACCAATGCGTTTCTGAGATATTCCATCATGATGCGATCCTCACAATATGTTCAATCCTAGTTGTGCCCCGTTCCTAATTGGGGAACTTCTCCTGGGCCTTGTTGAACAGGAACTGTCCCAGCACGCGCTCCATGACCAACGCCGACTGCGTCAGGCGGATCTCGCTGCCGTTCTTGAGATACTCCGTCTCGCCGCCGGGTTCCAGCCCGATGTACTTCTCGCCGAGCAGCCCCGCGGTGTAGATCGCAGCCGTCGTGTCGGTCGGGAACGCCTTGTAGCGACCGTCGATCTGCATGGTCACCTTGGCCTGATAGCGCTTTTCGTCGTAATCGATGCCCGTGACCCGGCCGACGCGCACGCCGCCGGCGTTGACCGGCGCCTGGACCTTGAGACCGCCGATCTCCTCGAAGCGAGCGGTCACCGTATAGCCGTCCTTCGACGAGTAAGTGGCGAAGTTGCTCATTTTCATGGCCAACATGAAAAGGGCGGCCAGTCCCAACACCACGAACAGGCCCACTCCCGTCTCAAGTATCGTCGTCTTGTTCATCACTCAAGTTCCTCATTGGGACGTCTCGATACGCCCCTTGCCGAAAATTTTGTTTTCCTACGTTCATGCTCAGTTCGCCGCCGTCACTTGTTGAACATCATTGCGGTCAACAGGAAATCCAGGGCCAGCACCGACAGCGAGGCGGCCACCACCGTGCGCGTCGTCGCCCGGCTCACGCCCTCCGTCGTCGGCACGGAGTCGAAGCCCTCGTAGACCGCGATCCAAGTCACGACGACGCCGAACACGATGCTCTTGATGACGCCGTTGAGTACGTCGTCGCGCCAATCGATCTGGGCCTGCATTTGGGACCAAAACGCCCCTTCGTCGACCCCGAGCAGACCGACGCCGACGAAGTAGGCGCCCCAGATGCCCACGGCGCTGAAGATCGCGGCCAACAGCGGCATCGAGATGATGCCGGCCAAGAGCCTGGGCGCCACGACCCTGCGAATCGGGTCCACCGCCATCATCTCCATACCGGCCAGCTGCTCGGTGGCCTTCATGAGCCCGATCTCGGCCGTGAGCGCCGAACCCGCGCGGCCCGCAAACAAAAGGCCCGCGACGACGGGCCCCAGTTCCCGGACCAGCGAAAGGGCCACGACCGGACCCAACGCCGCCTCGGCGCCGAAATCGACCAGCGTGTTATACATCTGCAGGCCCAAGACCATGCCGACATTGAGCCCGGACACCAGGATGATCAGCAGCGACAGCACGCCAACCGAATACAACTGCATGACCACTTCACGCGGGTGTCGGAGCAGGAGTTCGTGCATGCCGAACAGGATCTGCACCAAAAAGATCAGCGAACGGCCCATTCTGGCCATGATGCCCAACCACCAGTGCCCGAGATTACGCAACATCGTCATCAGGCGGTCACCATCCCGAACAGATCGTCGTCGATCGGATCGGCCGGATAGTGGAACGGCACAGGGCCGTCGGGCGCTCCCTGCATGAACTGGCGGACCCACGGCGACTCGTTGGTCTTCATCGCGTCGGGCGCGCCCTCGCCCACGACCTTGCCGCCGGACAGAACGTAGAGATAGTCGGAGATCGACGAGGCCTCCTGGACGTCATGCGAGATCACGATGCTCGTCAGGCCGAGTGTGTCGTTGAGCTGACGGATCAGCTTCATGATGACGCCGACCGTGATCGGATCCTGGCCCGTAAAGGGTTCGTCGTACATGATCATCATCGGATCAAGGACGATGGTGCGGGCCAGCGCGACCCGGCGCGCCATGCCGCCCGACAGTTCCGCCGGCATCAGGTCCCTCGCCCCGCGCAGGCCCACTGCCTCGAGCTTCATGAGGACGATATTGCGAATGAGTTTTTCCGGCAGGCGGGTATGTTCGCGTAGCGGAAAGGCGACGTTGTCGTAGACGCTCAGGCCCGTGAACAGCGCGCCGGTCTGAAACAAGAGCCCGATCCGACGCCGCAGGTCGTAAAGCCCCTGGCGCGACAGTTTCGGGACGTGGCGACCGTCGACGACGACCTCGCCGCTCTGCGGCTTGATCTGCCCGCCGATGAGCCTGAGCAATGTCGTCTTGCCGGTTCCGCTGGGCCCCATGATGGTCGTGACCTGGCCGCGTTTGATCTCGACATCCACCCCGTCGAAGATCTTCCTCCCACCGTAGCCGAACTTGAGATCCCGGATCGAAACGAGCGACGGCAAGGCAGCCCGGCTGGCATCGATTTCACTCATGTCAGGGCCTGTTAACACTAATTGTCCTTCGAAAGTGTCTGCCACCGCCTGTGGCTGATGGACGGGAAACGTTCCCTGATTCTTCGCACCAGCTTCAGGTCGATCTCGGCGCCGACGATCCCCGCGCCATTATCCAGCTCATCGAGGATGGTCCCCCATGGATCGACGATCATACTGTGCCCATAGGTTTCACGTCCGTTCAGATGATAGCCGCCCTGGGCCGACGCGACCAGATAACACTGGTTCTCGATGGCGCGGGCCCGAATCAGGGATTCCCAGTGCGCCTTTCCGGTATAGGCCGTGAACGCCGACGGCAGCGCGATGATCTCGGCGCCGAGGTCGAGCATGGAGCGGAACAGCTCCGGGAAACGGAGGTCGTAGCAAATCGCAAGGCCGAGGCGGCCGACCGGCGTGTCGACGACCGTGACGCCGCGACCGGGCTCGATGATGGCCGACTCGGTGTATTCCTCGCCGGACCCCTCGATCTGGACGTCGAACAGATGGATCTTATCGTAACGGGCCTTGACCTCTCCGGCGCTGTCGTAGACCAGGCAGGAGGCGGATACCTTGCCGGCGCCGGCGGTCTTCAGCGGAATAGTGCCGCCGACGATCCAGATCCCGTGCTGCTTGGCCATCCGCGACAGAAAATCCTGCATCGGGCCGCTGCCCTCAGGTTCCCCGGCCTTGACCTTGTCGGCCTCGGACATGCCCATGACGGCGAAATTCTCCGGCAGCACCACGAGCTTGGCGCCGGACTCCACGGCTCTAGCCAAAAGACGCTCGACTTCGATCAGGTTGGCGCCGACGTTGGGCCCGGAGGCCATTTGAATAGCGACGATCCGATTCATCTTGTTGTAAATCAACTCCTGCTTGTCATTTTTTTTGTGGTTGCTCTCTCACCGTCACGGTCGTGGGTGAACTCCAGGGCCCGGTCACGTGGTAGCGGACCTGCGTAATCTTAGCAAGGTCGTGCTGAAATATCCTTTCGAAAATCAGTACGGCCGCGCCGACGCCAAGACCTCCGGCCAACGCGCCGGCGACCGGCAGTCCCGAGCCGACGTGCGGACTGACGATGACGTCCTGATCATACTGCTTGGCGGCTAGGTCAGTCGCACCCTTGATTTCGATGCGCGCCGACGGCCCGTCCAGATAGAGATTCTGGGTCCTGGCCACGCCATTGGTGAGATCGAGGTCCCCTTCGATGCGATCGAAGGCGTAACCCCGGCGCAGAACATCGCTGAAATCCATGAACAGGCGGCGCGGCAGCGTTTGGAGACTGAACAAACCGATGATTCGTCCCGCCCCAGGCTCGATCTCCAGCATGCGGCCGTCTTGAAACAATACACTGATATGGCCGCCCAAGGTAGACCACGCGAAATCCGCCGGGCGTCCGGGCCAATGGAAGGTCGCGGTACTCTCGCCGAGCCCCTGGCTGATCAAACCCGGGAAACCCAAACCCTGCAGGGTACCCCCGAGGTCTTTGGTCGTAAAATGGGAGCTGAATTCAGACGCGTTTTTGCCGTCCTTTTCGGTCCATACGCCTTGAATCTCGGTACGCGACTCCGGACGTTCGAGCAAGAGCTTGCGGATCTCGAGGCCGTCGGGGTTCGGGACCGCCGAAAGCGTCATGCCGCCGAGTTGCATGTCCGCGAAGATCAGCGACTTGCTCGTGACCTCCAGCGCGGGGATCTCGTGCGCCGAGACCGGCTCGCCGGCACCCTGCCCCTGTCGTTCGGCGGGGAGGACCAGATGATCCAGGGTCGCCTTAAGCGGCCGCGCCTTGAGCGGCAGCGGAAATTCGATTTGCCCTGCGAGATTCGGCCCTTTGACGTCGAAATGCCAATCCGATTTAAGCAGCTTCCCCGAGACCGATGCCTTCGGGAAATGATGCCCCGCGAGCGCAAGGTCGTCGACCGAGGCGTCGACGCTGGTCAGCTGCGAGCCGGCGTCGCCTTTCGCCTTCCCGGAAACGGAATCCGCCAATTTCAGCCAGGGCCCGAGATTAAGCTGATCCAAGTGGCCGGTGAGGCGGACCCCGGGTTCCTTGACGAGACGCGGACGCCCCTTGCCCCAATGGATACTCGCCCGCTGCACCTTCATGTCGCCGTCGAGATCGAGCAATCCGGACAGGGATTGACCGTACTTCACGGCGACCGGACGCCCGACGCGCTGCGGCAATCGCATCTCCAGCGAAAAAGCGGAGGCCGCAGCCGCCTCCTTCGCGATCGGATAGGGTACGGTGACGGTCACGCCCTTGAGGTTCGAACTGATGCGCAAGAGAGGGTCCTCGGCCTTGGGATCCGAAATGTCCGACAGATCCAACGTCGCCCGCCAATCGGTGCGCCCGGCAATCAAACCGCCGGGGATACCGCCGAGGATAGCGCCCGCCTGCTTGTCGTCGATGTTTCCCGTGGCCTGAAAACGGGTGACCCGACGGTCCTTGGCGACCGATTGCCGGGAGATATCGATCCGGCTGTCGACCCCCATGAGACGGGCGCGGATGCCGCGCGCCCGAACGTCGCTTTCGGTAAATCCGAGCAGGCCGTTGATGCCCTCGATCGCGAACCCCGCCTTGGCGAGGTCCAGCGTCCCGTCGCGAAACCTGAGACGTCCTTCCACATGCGTGTCGAGCACATGGGTCAGCGGGATATCGAGCGCCAGGTCCAGCTCGCTGCCTCCAGCGCCGTGAGAACCCGTCGCGAAGTCGCCCAGGACCTCGTTGACCGGGCTGTGTTCAATGAATTCCAGTCCCTGCTGAACGGAGCCGGAGGCCTTTCCGCTCAGTTTCAAAACGGGCAAGTCTCCGTAGAGATCGCTGATCTTGGCGGTTACATCGTGAACCGCGAGACCATGACTTTCGCCGGAATCGGCCTTGATCAACAACGCGTCGGCCGTAAATTCGAGGTTGCCGTCTATGTCGTTGATCCGCGGCCACCCCGGCGCGAAATCCAGGGCCACGCCCCGCACGTCCGCCTTGATGCCGAAACGGCCCTCGCCGTGTTCGAACGGGAAGCGATCCAAGGGCCCCTCCAACACGAAGCTCGCCCTCGGCACATCGCCCTTGGTGAAGGCCTGATCGAGCCAGGCGACGGCATCCTTGTTCATGATCTTGGCGGGGAGATACCGGGACACGCGCGTACCGCCGCCGGGGGCCTTGGCGTCTAATTTGATGTTCAAGTCGGGGCTTCCGTCTGTCGGCAGGATCGCCCCCATGCCGCCATGCGCGCTGAGATCGGGACTGGTCATTCTCAGGTTCGTGACGGCGAGCGCCGTCCCCTGAGCATCCCGCCGCCAATCCAGGCGGGCCGACAACTGCGTGACCGGCAACGGCGTACGGAACCAGGCGGTGGCGACCTCGGTATCCTTGAGTTCCAGGCGCAGAGTGCCCGCCTCGTCATCGGCAACCAACCGGCCGGACAGATGTTCGAAGCCGGGCAAATTGTCGCTGCCCTTGGCGTGGATGTCATCAAACTCGCCCTCGATCGAAAACTTCGGCGCATCGCCCGGACGATAAACCAGATGCACGTTATCGAGGCGACCGTCAAAAGCGGCGCGCTTGAGGGAAGGCTCCATGGATGACGGCACCGCACCGCTCAAACGCACGACATCGACCAGCCCCTTGACCGCGAGCTTGTCGGCGCGGATATCGTATTCCGCTGTTTCGCCGTCCTTACCCGAAATCACCGTCAACTCGGCCCGCGTAGGCGCGTCGTCGATCTGCAAATCGGGCAGGGATAGACCCCAGCCCGTATCCTGGCGTCGCCATTGAATCGATCCCGCCAGGCGCTTCCACTCCAACTCAGGAGCAACGTCTCCTTGCTCACCCGTAGCATTGCGGACGCGGAGATCGGCCGCGACCAAGCGCCCATAGGTATCCTGGAGGCGCCCGGACCGCCAATGCGACCACAGCCGCATGCCCACCTTCCCCGACAGCAGTTCGAATCCGGACAGATCATGCCCGCCGAGCCACGGCGCCAGGTTGACCCCCAACGCCTCGGTATACCCCCGCCCGCTCCAGTTCGGCGACGTCAGATCGCCGACGAGATCCAGCGAAAATCGGATATCGGGAAAGGCCTCGGAACTCAGACGGACGTCGCCGTCGATCAGATGCCGGGTGCCCGCGTTGTAGAGTTCGAGATTGACGTGCCGCACGAGCTGCGGATGGTCGGGACGGGCCTGATTGATCCAGCGGATGTCCGATTGCCTCACGGAGATCGTGCCCTGCTCAAAGAGCCAACGGATAAACGTATCGCCGCCGGTCGCATCCCCCGCCGCCGAACCATTGTCGGCCAGACCCTCGAGACCGATGCGTCCATCGAGTCTGCGCGCCAGCGTGAGCTTCGCCCCGGAGATCTCGATCCTGTCGAAAACCAGCGCGCCGTTAAGGAGGCTCTGCCAAAGATTCATGCTGACCTTGACCTCCTCGCTCCTGAGGAGATCGGCCCCGCGACCCTTGTCGTAAACGCGCACCTGGCTCAAGGTCAACAACGGCCCCATGCCGTGCCAGCTCGCCCCGAAATGGCCGATCGTGACTGGCTGCCCGGTGCTGCGGGCGATCTCGTCCTCCAGGTTGTGGCGATAGTCGTTGAGATGGGGTAGCGCGAAACGCAGTGCGGTCACGAGGATCGCAACGACGACGATGATCTCGGCGGCGACGTGCCAGCATCGTTTCAGGGTGTAGCGCATCCTTGTCAGCCCGCGCCAGAATCGGAAACGCGACCCGGCTTGAAAGCGTTCCCGGATTTACATGGGCACGACATCGAACTGATCCTGGGCGTACAGCGGCTCGGCCTGGAGTTTGATCGGCCGCCCGATGAAGGCTTCCAGCTCGGCGACGCTGTTGGATTCCTCCTCGAGGAGACGGTCGACGACCTCAACGGCCGCCAGGATCAGGTATTGCCCGACATCGAACTGCCGGGCCTCTCTCAGCAGTTCGCGGAAGATCTCGTAGCAGATCGTCTCGAGCGTCTTGACGACCCCCTGTCCGCCGCAGATGGCGCAGGGCTCGCAAAGGATATGCCCCAGACTTTCACGGGTACGCTCGCGCGTCATCTCGACGAGCCCGAGCGGCGACACGTCACAGATATGGTGGCGCGCGCGGTCGTTCTTCATGCTGTTGCTCAATGCGCGCAGGACCTGTTCCTTGTGCGCGGATTCCTTCATGTCGATGAAGTCCAGAATGATGATGCCGCCGAGGTTACGCAACCGAAGCTGACGGCCGATGGCCTGGGCGGCCTCGAGATTGGTCTTGAAGATGGTCTCTTCGAGATTGCGCTGGCCGACGTAGGTACCCGTGTTGACGTCTACCGTGACCATAGCCTCGGTCTGCTCGATGTAGAGATAGCCGCCGGACTTGAGCTGGACGCGCTTGCTGAGCGCCCGGTTGATCTCGTCCTCGACCGAGTAAAGGTCAAAGATCGGCCGCTCGCCGGGATAGTGTTCGATGCGCGGCAGGAGCTGGGGGATGAAGGTCTCGACGAAGTTCATGACCATGCGATAGGCCTCGCGCGAGTCGATCCGGACCTTGTAGATCTCGGCCTCGGGAAGGTCGCGCAGCACGGCGATCACAAGCGGCATGGCCTCGCGCACGAGCGTGGCCGGTTTGGCGTTGGCGGCAGTCTTCTGGATCGACCCCCAGACCTTTTTCAAAAAGGCCCTATCGCCGGCCACGGACTCGCGACTGGCGCCCTCGGCCGCCGTCCTGACGATGAAGCCGGACTCTCCGTCCTCGGCGCGCAGCTCCTCCATCAGGGTCTTGAGCCGCACCCGCTCCTCCTCGTCCTCGATCTTTTGCGATATGCCGTCGCTGTTGGCGCCCGGCATGTAAACGAGATAGCGCGAGGGAATCGAGATCTGCGTCGTGAGCCTCGCCCCTTTGGTGCCGAGCGGGTCCTTGATGACCTGGACCAGGACCTCCTGACCCTCACGCAACTTGGCGTTGATGTCGCGTTCGATCTCCACGCCGTTTTCTCCGTATACCGGCCGGATGTCGGATTCGTGCAGAAAGGCGGTCCGCGCGAGGTTCAGGTCGACGAAGGCCGCCTGCATGCCGGGCAGGACCCGTTGTACCGACCCTTTATAGATATTTCCGACCAGTCCCCGGCGGCTGCTGCGCTCGATATAGACCTCCTGAAGGAGGCCGTTTTCGACTATCGCGATGCGGGTCTCCTGAGGGGTCACGTTGACCAGGATCTCGTCACTCATGGGTCCTTGTTCTCAATCGTTGAATGGGAATGGGTTGCGAAAGGTTCGATACCGTAATCTGACAGCAAAATCGAGACATCGTGCAACGGCAGCCCCATGATGCCCGTATAACTGCCGTGAATGGATTCGATGAAGGTCGCGCCGAGGCCCTGGACGCCATAGGCGCCGGCCTTGTCTGCGGGTTCGCCGGTCTCCCAATAGGCCTCCGCCTCACCCGGGGCAAACTCGCGAAAGTCGACCTCGCTGCGGTTCAAGGCCGAGCGTTCCCGTCCATCGGGACCGATCAAATGCAGGGCCGTAAGCACGGTATGCCTTTGCCCCGAAAGGCGATTCAGCATGGCGATGCCGTCGGCGCGACCCGTCGGCTTGCCGAGGATCTCGCCATGGATGATCACGACCGTGTCGGCGGCCAGCACGAGACGGCGCCCTCCGACCGCGGGACTTTTGAAAACGACCCGGGCCTTCTCGGCGGCGAGACGGCGGACATGTTCTTCTGCCGTCTCACCGGGCAGGAGACGCTCATCGAGATCGGCCGGCATGACTTCGAAATCGACGCCGATCTGGGTCAGCAGTTGCCGCCGGCGTGGTGACTGGGAGGCCAGGATCAGCTTGGCGCCGGACATCTGATTCGTGCGACCGGGCGACTCAGGATTCGACCTGAAGCGCGTCGACCTTGCGGAAGCCCTGCGGGAGCTTGCCGCCGCGACTTCCCCGCGCGCCGCGGTAAGGTTCGAGTTCCTCGCCAGCGAGCCGCATATGGCGCTTGCCTGCGTGGACGACCACCGCCCCGCCCTTGGGCACCACGGCCATCGCGATGAGACGCTCACCCTCAGCCGGACGCACCCCCATGAGGCGGACACCCTTGCCTCGGGGCAGCTCGGGCAGATCCGTGATCGGGAAGACCAGGAAGCGGCCCTCGCTGTCGACGACCGCGACTTCCGCATCGCTGTCGCCCTGAACCTTCGCCGGGACCATGATGCCCGCGCCTTCGGGCAGCGTCAGGACGGCCTTGCCGGCCTTGTTGCGCACCGTCAGCGCTTCGGCCTGAGCGACGAAGCCGTATCCGGCATCCGACGCCAGCAGGTAGCGCACCTCCGAATCGCCCGCGATGGCGGCGATGAAGTGCGCGCCGGGCGGCGGCGACAAACGGCCGGTCAGCGGTTCGCCGTGGCCGCGCGCCGACGGCAGGGTGTGGATCTGCAGGGCGTAGGTACGGCCTTGGTCGTCGAACACAATGACGTTTTGATTACTGCGCCCGTACACGCTGCACAAGAAGCCGTCGCCGGCCTTGTAGGCGAGCGACCCTGCGTCGATATCGTGCCCCTTGGCGGCGCGCACCCAGCCTTTCTTCGAGAGCACGACCGTCATGGGCTCTGTCGGCATGATGTCGGTTTCCGACATGGCCCGCGCCGGTGCGCGGTCAACGAGCGGCGAACGGCGGTCGTCGCCGAATTCCTCGGCATCGGCCTGTAGCTCCTTCTTGAGCAGGGTCGTCATGCGGCGCTCGGAACCGAGCGTCGCCTCCAGCATCTCGCGCTCGGCGGCCAGTTCGGCCTGCTCGCCGCGGATCTTGATCTCCTCGAGCTTGGCCAGTTGGCGCAGCCGGATCTCGAGAATGGCGTGAGCCTGGAGGTCACTGAGCCCGAAACGGTCCATGAGGGCCTGTTTGGGGTCATCCTCGGTACGGATGATCGCGATGACCTCGTCGATGTTCAGGAAGGCGATCAGCAAACCGTCGAGGATATGCAGACGATCGGTCACCTTGTCG